>NZ_CAUQHZ010000009.1:0-168707 GCF_963518075.1 uncultured Plantibacter sp. | reverse complement strand
GACATCGCCGGTGGTCCGGTCGGCTTCCAGATCGAGGGCAACGCCTCGACCGGGTACGACATCATGCGCGGCAAGGTGAACGAGGAGCTGAAGAAGCACTTCAAGCCCGAGTTCCTGAACCGTGTCGACGACATCATCGTGTTCCCGCAGCTGTCGAAGCCGGAGCTCCTGCAGATCGTGGACCTGTTCACGAAGCGTCTCTCGGAGCGTCTGCTCGACCGCGACATGACGATCGAGCTCACGCTGCCGGCGAAGGAGCGCCTCATCGAGGTCGGTTTCGACCCGACCCTCGGTGCTCGTCCGCTGCGTCGTGCGATGCAGCGCGAGGTGGAAGACCAGCTCAGCGAGCAGATCCTCCACGGCGAGCTCAATGCCGGCGACCACGTGCACGTCGACTTCGTGAACGGCGCGTTCGCCTTCACGACCTCGGCTCGCGGTGAGTCGGTCGGTGCCGGCGTCAACGCGCAGGCGTCGCTCGGTACGGGTTCGGCCACGCCGGATCTCGCGATCACGGGCGAATAGCTCCGAGTCACCGAAGGCCCCCACTCCGCGGAGTGGGGGCCTTCGTCGTGCCGGGACGTGTTCGTTCGCCCATCCTCGGGCGATTCGGCGCTCACTCGCCCGAACCTGGGCGAGCGAACGATGGCGGTCAGCCGAGGCGGTCGAGGTACCGGAGGATGATGCCCTCGCGGAGCGCCCAAGGGGAGACGTCGAGCTCGCGGACGCGGAAGGCGGCCATCGCCTCGGACAGGACGATCCCGCCGGCGACGATCTGGAAGGTGCGGTCGGCCGTGATCCCGGGGAGCGCGGGGCGGGCCTCGGCCGGGATGCGGGCGAGCCGGGGGATCCAGTCGTCGAGCTGGCTGCGCCGGAGCAGCGACCGTTCGGTGCCTCCGATGCCGTCGGCCACCGAGCCGGCGAGGCGTGCGAGGGAGCGGATGGTCTTGGACGACCCGACGACGTGATGGGCGTCGGGCTCCTCGGCGAACGCGGGGAGTGCTGCGGTGAGCACCTCGCGGGCGTGTAGGCGGAGTGCCTCCTGCTGTGCGGCGGTCGGCGGGTCGTCGTGGAGGAAGCCCACGGTGGAGCGGCCGGCGCCGAGCGGGAGGGAGATCGCGACATCGGGATACTCGTCACCGCCGGCTGCGATCTCGAGTGAGCCGCCGCCGATGTCGAGGAGGAGCATCTCGCCGGCCGACCAGCCGTACCAGCGGCGGACGGCGAGGAAGGTGAGCTTCGCCTCGTCGTCACCGGAGAGGACCTGCAGGGCGATGCCGGTCCGTTCCTCGACGAGGGCGAGGACCTCCGGCCCGTTCGTCGCCTCACGGATGGCCGAGGTCGCCATCGAGAGCAGTTCGTCGAGGCCGCTCTCGCGGGCGATCGCTGCCGCTGCACCGATCGACTCGAGGATGACGGCGACGCCCTCATCGCTGATCGATCCGTCCGGGGTGAGGTATCGCATGAGCCGCAGCACCGACTTGTGCGACGACTGGGGGATCGGCCGCGCTCCTGGGTGTGCATCGACGATGAGCAGGTGGACGGTGTTCGATCCCACGTCGAGGACTCCGAGTCGCATGCGCTCACAGTACTGCCTGCTCGCCTGCGTCCGCTGTGGTCGGTCGCCAGCGCGGTGCGCTGACGTGAGCGCGGGTCCAGTGCGTGAGCGCGGGCCTCCGGAGGGGCGCGCTCACGCGCTGGACCCGCGGTGAGGCCGATCCGGCGCCACTCGCGTCGGCGCACCGCGCTGACGCCCAGAACCCTGCGCTCGCGTCGGCGCACCGCGCTGGGTCGGGGTGGGGTGGACCTCGGGAGGACGCAAGGCCGCGCGACCTCGTCGGCGCACCGCGTAGGATCGCCGCATGACCGCCGCCACCTCGGAATCCTCCGCCCCTCGAACCCTCGTGATCCTCGGTGCCGGGGGCGATCTCACGGCCCGACTCCTGCTGCCTGGACTCGCGTCGCTCCTCGCCTCCCCGCGTGGCGAGGCGGTGCGCCTCATCGGAGTCGACCGGTCCGAGTCGAGCGACGAAGCCTGGAGGAAGCGCGTCGAGACCGCCTTCTCGGAGGCCCCGTCGAAGCTCGCCGAGACGATCGTCGCCGAGACCACCTACGTGCAGGCCGACGTCTCCGACCCGGCGTCACTGGAACGCGTCCTCGCGGCTGCCGGACCGAACGTCGCCCTCTACTTCGCCCTGCCGCCCGCCATCACCCTGCTCGCGTGCAAGGCGCTGCGGAAGCTGGAGCTCCCCAAGGGCATCATGCTCGCCCTCGAAAAGCCGTTCGGGACCGACTACGCCTCCGCCCGCTCGCTCAACCGCCTGCTCCAGCACCTGGTGCCGGAGGAGCAGGTGTTCCGCGTCGACCACTTCCTCGGCAAGTCGACGGTCCTCAACCTGCTGGGCCTCCGCTTCGCGAACCGCATCTTCGAACCGCTCCTCTCCGCCGACAACGTCGAACGTGTCGACATCGTCTTCGACGAGCAGCTGGCGCTTGAGGGTCGCGCCGGGTACTACGACCGCGCGGGCGCCCTGATCGACATGATCCAGAGTCACCTGCTCCTCGTCCTCGCGTTCGCGGCCATGGAGCCACCGGCGAGCGTCGATGCCGAGGATCTACGTGGCGGCATGGCCCAGGTGCTGCGGGCGACCCGACCGTGGAAGACGAACGGCACGGAGAGCCGACGTGCACGCTACGGCGCCGGGACGATCGGCGACCGCGAGCTGCCCGCCTACGTCGACGAGCAGGGCGTGGACCCGTCGCTCCACACGGAGACGCTCGCCGAGATGACCCTCGCGATCGACAACTGGCGTTGGGCCGGTGTCCCGTTCGTGCTGCGGTCCGGGAAGGCGCTGGCGGACACCCGTCAGGAGATCGTCTTCACCTTCAAGCCGGTGCCGCACCTCCCGTCCGGCCTGCACGGGATGAAGACCCCGGCGCGGCTCCGCATCGGCCTGAAGCCGGCGTCGCTCGACCTCGACCTGATGATCAACGGTGAGGACGACCCCTTCGAGCTGGACCCGGTAGCCCTCCACGCGGAACTCCAGGCCGGGCAGCTCAGCGCCTATGGCGAGGTCCTGTCGAGCATCCTCGAGGGTGATCCCACCCTGTCGGTGCGCGGTGACGTCGCCGAGCAGTGCTGGCGGATCGTCGCGCCGGTCCTCAAGGCGTGGCGCAAGGACGAGGTGTCGATCGACACCTACCCGGCCGGCACCGCGGGTCCGAGGTCCTGGCACTGATCCAGACCTCGTGATCCGATGTCGTCACTCCGGTGTCCGGCGTCCGGCGCCAGCGCGGTGCGCTGACGTGAGCGCGCCCCACTGGACCGAGCGCGCCCCTCTGGAGGCCTGCGCTCGCGCGGCTGGGTAGCGCTCACGCCGCTTCGGCAGCGCTCGCGCGAGCGCGCTGGCGCCCACCAACCCGCGCTGGGTCGGGAGCACCGCGCTGGCGTCAGTAGACTGCTCGGAGGTTCTGACAGGAGGAGGCGGGATGGTCGAGCAGGCTCAGCAGGGGTATGTCGTCCGTCGCGCCCGCACGAGCGACGTCCGCCGCATCCAGGCGCTCGTCGAACCACTCGTGCAGCAGCGCATCCTCCTCGGCAAGGACGACGTCGTGTTCTACGAAGCCGTCCAGGAGTTCCGCGTCGCCGAGACGCCCGACGGCGAACTCATCGGCTGCGGCGCGCTGCACGTCATCTGGGAGGACCTCGGCGAGGTCCGCACGCTCGCCGTCTCCGCCGACCACCTCGGTACCGGGGTCGGCCACGCGCTCGTCGAGCGCCTCGAACACGACGCGATCGAGCTCGGCCTGCGTCGCCTGTTCTGCCTGACCTTCGAAACCGGCTTCTTCACGAGACACGGCTATCAGGAGATCGGCGAGGAGATCGTCCCACCCGAGGTCTACGCACAGCTCGTGCGCTCGTCGGACGAAGGTGTTGCGGAGTTCCTCGACCTCGCGCGGGTCAAGCCGAATACGCTCGGTAACACCCGGATGCTCAAGCTGCTCTGAACCACAGCTTGAAGGTTGGCGCTCGTCGGAGCGACCGGTGAGACCGTTCACATCGCCGAGCTGATCAGCACTTTCTCCGATTCCCGGCGCGAACCCGCTGCTCACATGAGCAGGCCCGGATTTACGTACCGTTCACATTCGCGGTGGTCTTCCGTCACGCATGTCGGTTAGCTTGTGAGGCACTACCCATCGTCTGTGCCTCGAATGGGGGGTGCGTTGTCGCGCGCTCCGAACGAGGACGGCCCTCGATTCGGAGCCACATGTCGTTCAAACACCCGTGGAGGCTGTCCGCCTTCGCCGCCCTTGCCGGGCTCGTCGCCGCACCCCTCGTGGCGACACCAGCCGTCGCCTCGACCGACGGCCTCGGCGTCGTCATCAACGAGGCCTACCTCTCGGGCGGGAGCGCGAACGCGCCCTACCTGAACAAGTTCGTCGAGCTCTACAACCCGAGCGACGCGGCAGTCGACGTCAGCGGCTGGTCGATCCAGTACCGCAAGCTCGACGGCGTCGGCGCCTCCTCCACCGTGGTGCCCCTCACCGGCTCCATCGCGGCCGGCGGCTACTACCTCGTGTCGGGCTCCTCCAACGGTGCCAACGGCGTCGCGCTGCCGACCCCCGACGTCACGAGCACCCTGAGCCCCCAGGGCCAGAACGGAACGCTCGCGCTCGTCGCCTCGACCACAGCGGTCACGCTCCCGACGGGGTCGGTCACGGGTGACCCCGCCATCGTCGACCTCCTCGGCTACGGCACGTCGAACACCTTCGAGACGGCCGCTTCACCGTCGCCGTCGGGCAACAGCGTCCCGAAGTCGATCGCGCGCACCGCGTTCGCCGACACCGACAGCAACGCCGCCGACTTCACGCTCAGCGACACCGTCACCCCGCAGAACAGCGCCGGCGACACCCCGGTCGACCCCGAGCCCACCCCGGAGCCGACCCCGGAACCCACCGACCCGACCACCCCGGTCGAGCCCGGCACGGCGACGATCGCCCAGATCCAGGGCACCGGCGCCGCGAGCACGATGGTCGGCCAGACGGTCACCACCACCGGCTTCGTCACCGCGAGCTTCCCGACCGGTGGCTTCAACGGCTACTACCTGCAGACCGCGGGCACCGGTGGAGCGATCGACCCCGCGACGCACCTCGCGTCCGACGGTGTCTTCGTCTACTCGCCGGCCACCGTCGGTTCCGTCACCGTCGGCCAGTACCTGCAGGTCACCGGCGTCGTGGACGAGTACTACGGCCTGACGCAGCTGAAGGTCACGGACGCGGCCGCCGTCACGGCACTGGACGCCACCGGCGTCACCGCACCGACCGCCGCGAGTGTCGCCTTCCCGGCGACCGACGAGGAGCGCGAGCGCCTCGAGGGCATGCTGCTCGCCCCCGCCGGCGACTACACGGTCACCGACAACTACAGCACGAACCGCTACGGCGAGATCGCGCTCGCGGCGTCGACGACGCCGTTCGTCACGCCGACGGTCCTCGGTAAGCCCGGTTCCGCTGAGGCGCTCGCCGCCGCGGCACGGGTCCCGGCGGAGAAGGTCGTCCTCGACGACGGCGCGACCGTCGACTTCTCGAAGGCGGAGAACACCGGCACCCCGCTGCCGTACCTCTCGACCACCGCGCCCGTCCGGGTCGGTGCCGCCGTCGACTTCACCGCTCCGGTCGTCTTCGACTTCCGCAACAGCAACTGGAAGTTCCAGCCCACGCAGCAGCTGACCGGTGCCAACACGGCGACCGTGCAGCCGGCCACGTTCGAGAACACCCGCTCCACCTCACCTCGCGGTGTCGGTGGCGACGTGTCCCTCGCGACCTTCAACGTCCTCAACTACTTCGCCACCACCGGCGACTCCCGCACCGGGTGCACCTTCTACACCGACCGTCAGGGCGGCAAGACCACGGTGAACAACTCCGACGCCTCCGGTTGTGGCGTCCGGGGAGCGGCGACGGCCGAGAGCCTCGCCCGTCAGCAGGCGAAGATCGTCTCCGCGATCAACGCCCTGGACGCCGACGTCGTCTCGCTCGAGGAGATCCAGAACTCCGCCTCGATCGGGCTCGACCGCGACGACGCCCTCAAGACGCTGACCGCGGCGCTCAACGCCGATGCCGGCGAGGGCACCTGGACGTTCGTCCCCTCACCCGCGAAGGTCCCCGCGGACGAGGACGTCATCCGCACGGCCTTCATCTACAAGTCGGCCACCGTCGAGACCGTCGGTGAATCGCGCATCCTGCTCGACTCGCCCGCGTTCGACAACGCCCGTGAGCCCGACGCGCAGGCGTTCAAGCCCAAGGGGGCGGACGACGCCGCGACCTTCCTCGTGATCGCCAACCACTTCAAGTCGAAGAGCACCTCGGCAGCGGCCACCGGTGACAACGCCAACACCGGGCAGGGCGCCTTCACCGGCGACCGCACGCGTCAGGCCAAGGCCCTCGTGACCTTCGCGGACACGGTCTCGAAGGACGTCGGCACGAAGAAGGTCTTCCTCGTCGGAGACTTCAACTCCTACGACGCCGAGGACCCGCTGGACGTGCTCCGCGACGCCGGCTACATCAGCCAGGAGGCCAAGACCGGCGAGTACACCTACGCGTACGAAGGCGCGGTCGGATCCCTCGACCACATCTTCGCGTCGCCGGAAGCCGACCAGAGCGTCACCGGTGCCGACGTGTGGAACATCAACTCCGTCGAGTCGATCGCCCTCGAGTACTCCCGCTACAACGCGAACGTGACCGACTTCAACGTGCCGGACATGTTCCGCTCAAGCGACCACGACCCCGTGATCGTCGGCATCAGCGCCGACGCGAGCGAGTCCGCGACCGTCAACCTGCTCAACATCAACGACTTCCACGGTCGGATCGACGCCAACACGACGAAGTTCGCGGGCACGATCGAGCAGCTCAAGGCGATGTTCGCGCCCGACCAGACGGCGTTCATCTCCGCTGGTGACAACATCGGCGCCTCGCTCTTCGCCTCGTCGGCGCAGCAGGACCAGCCGACGATCGACGTGCTGAACGCGCTCGGTCTGAAGGCCTCCGCGGTGGGCAACCACGAGTTCGACCAGGGCTACGGCGACCTCGTCGACCGCGTCATGGCCGACGGGAAGAACGCGGCCTGGCCGTACCTCGGTGCCAACGTCTACGAGAAGGGCACGAAGCAGCCCGCGCTCCAGGAGTACACGATCCTCGACATCGACGGGGTGAAGGTCGCCGTCGTCGGCGCCATCACGCAGGAGACGCCGACGCTCGTGTCGCCCGCCGGCATCGCCGACCTCGACTTCGGTGACCCGGTCGAGGCCGTGAACCGCGTCGCGGCTCAGCTGACCGACGGCGACGAGTCCAACGGTGAGGCGGACGTCATCGTCGCGGAGTACCACGAGGGTGCTGGAGCCGGCACGCCGGACGGCGCGACCCTCGAGCAGGAGCTCGCCGAACAGAGCGCCTTCACCGAGATCGTCACCACGACGAGCGCGGACGTCGACGCCATCTTCACCGGCCACACGCACAAGCAGTACGCGTGGGACGCTCCGATCCCCGGCGTGACCGGCAAGACCCGCCCGGTGCTCCAGACCGGCAGCTACGGCGAGTTCATCGGTCAGATCACGCTGACCGTCGACCGCGCGTCGGGTGACGTGACCGCCTACGCGGCGAAGAACGTCGCACGCACCACGGTGGCGGAGGCCGACCTGGTCAAGCAGTTCCCCGCGGTCGCGACGGTCAAGACGATCACCGACAAGGCCCTCGCGGTCGCGGCGGAGATCGGCAACCAGAAGATCGGTGAGGCGACGGCCGACATCACCCGCGCGTTCAACAACGGGGTGAAGGACGACCGCGGCGCCGAGTCGACGCTCGGTGCGCTCGTCGCCGACTCCCTCCGCGCCTCGCTCTCGAGTGCCGACCGGGGCGGAGCCGACATCGGCATCGTCAACCCGGGCGGCATGCGTGAGGAGATCCTCGCGGGCGACATCACGTACGCCGAGGCGAACGCGGTGCTGCCGTTCCTCAACAACCTGTGGACGACCTCGCTCACGGGTGCGCAGTTCAAGACCGTGCTCGAGCAGCAGTGGCAGCTCGACGCGGCCGGGAACGTGCCGTCCCGTCCGTACCTGCAGCTCGGACTGTCGTCGAACGTGCAGTACACGTTCGACCCCACGAAGGCCCAGGGACAGCGCATCACGAGCATCACGGTGAACGGCGCTCCGATCGACCCGAGCAAGAGCTACCGGATCGGCTCCTTCAGCTTCCTGCTGCAGGGTGGCGACAACTTCCGAGAGTTCGCGAACGGCACGGACACACGTGACTCCGGTCTCGTCGACCGCGACGCGTGGATCGCCTACCTGACGGCGAACAGCCCGGTGTCCCCGGACTTCGCCCGCCAGAGCGTGCAGGTCACGAACGCGCCGACCGCAGCGGTCGCCGCAGGGAAGACGGTCTCGTTCGACGTCGCGAAGCTCGACCTCACCTCGACCGGCAGCCCGGTGAACACCTCGCTGACGATCGAGCTGAACGGCTCGCCGATCGGGACGGCCCCGGTCACCGCGGGGGCCGCGACGGTGTCCTTCACCGTCCCGGCGGGTACCGCTGACGGCGCGGCGACGGTGCGCCTCACGGCACTCGAGTCGGGGACGACGCTGACGGTGCCGCTCACGGTCGCGACGCCGCCGGTGGTCACGCCGCCGACGCCCGCTCCGGAATCCGCGCTCATCCAGGCGCTCAAGGACCTGATCAAGGCGATCACCGACTTCATCATCGGCAAGCTCGCCACGATCCACGTCGGCAAGGAGTACGCCGGCACCTGGGTCAGCGTCTGGCTGCACTCCGACCCGATCCTCGTCAGCGACGGCCTCGTGCAGGTCGACGCGGACGGCAACGTGCAGGTCACGGTTCCTGAGGACGCGCCGGTCGGTGCCCACCGCCTGGTCGTCCAGGATGCCGACGGCAACGTGATCGGTTGGCAGGACATCGTCGTGCAGGCCGCGGCGGTCGACCCCGGCACCGACCCGGGCACCCAGCCCGGTGCAGGCGGCGGGACCGGTTCGGGAACGGCCGGCGGAAGCCAGGACGGCAGCCTGAGCAAGACCGGTGCCGAGCCGTGGGGGAACACGGCGCTCGCCGCGCTGCTCCTCGTCGGTGGTCTCGCGCTCGTGATCGCCCGTCGTCGCTCGGCGCAGCAGCTCTAGGCGCTCGCACCACTCAGCACCATCCCGATGCCCCGTCATCGGTCGGACCACGGTCCGCACCGACGGCGGGGCATCGGGCGTTTCCGCGCCACTGCACTTAATCTGTGAGCATGTCGAGCCTCACGAATCCCCGCGGACCGGAGCGGCCCGCCGTCTACTGGCGACGCAGGCTGATCGTGTTCGGTGTCCTGCTCGCCGTCATCGTCCTGGTCATCGTGCTCATCGTCCGTCTCGCGTCGGGTCCGGGCACCGAGAACACGGCCGCGACGTCGCCCCCGACGCCCACCGCGACCCCCGCGCCGACGCCGGCTCCTGAGGCGTCGACGGCCGCGCCGATCGATGAGGCCGCGACCACCGACCCCGGTTCGGCGGTCGCGTGCACGGCCGATCAGATCCGCGTCGAGGCCGTCGTGAACGGGACGAGCTTCGCGGCGGACGAACTCCCGCAGCTCTCGCTCAGCGTGACGAACACCGGTTCTGCCGCGTGCACGATGAACGCCGGCACGAGCCAGCAGGTGTTCACCGTTTCGAGCGGCGAGGAACCGTACTGGACGTCGACCGACTGCCAGACGGCACCGAGCGATCAGCAGGTGCTCCTCGAGCCGGGGAAGACGGTCTCGTCGAACCCGCCGATCACCTGGGACCGCACGCGGTCGGCGCCCGACACCTGTGACCAGCCGCGGGACCCGGTGCCCGCCGGTGGCGCCTCGTACCACCTGAACACGTCGATCGGTGGCTTCGCCTCCGCCGACAGTGCGCAGTTCCTGCTCAACTGACCGAACCTGCTCGCCGAGCCGTCCCGGTCCCCGAGCCGCCCTCCCGGTCGCTGAGTCGCCCTCGGTCACTGAGCCTGTCGAAGTGCTCGACCCGCGGCCCCGCACCGGCCTGCGACAATGGACGTATGGCGAAGCAGAAGCGACCCGAGTTCCGTTCCGAGCCCCTGGCCGCGGCCCTCGCCGCCGGCGACATGGTGGCCGTGGCACTCGCGTTGCGGAACGGCCGGTTCGTCGTCCCGCTCATGAAGCCGGGCAACCCCGACAAGCCGACGGAGACCGGCGAGGTCTGGATGTTCCGTCAGCCTGAGACTGCGAGGCTCGCGCTGCTCCTCTTCTCCGATGCGAAGAACAAGCCGGCCGCCCTGCCTCCTTACGTCGGTCTGCACGACGGTGTCTGGCTCGCGAGCTTCCTCCGCACCTACGGTGACGACATCGAGACGGTGCTCTTCGACGTCGCCGGCCCGCACTCGCTGCAGGCGTCGCCGGAGGAACTGCTGCGGGTGCTCGAGCTCGAGGCGCCGGCCGCCGACTAGCCCGACCCCGACCGCAGGTCGTGCTCTCGGCGGCGTCTGCGGTTCACAACTCCCGCAGGTCATCGTCCGAACGCGGGCAGGTCCCGTTCTGGGGCCCTGCGGGACCAGTCCGCAGGAGTTGTGAACGAGAATGCCCCTACCGTGATTCTTGGAGCAGGCGGGTGGGCGCGCTCAGAAGGCGGCGTCGAGTTCGCGTTCGCGTCGGGCGGGCCGTGCGGCCTCGGCTGCGGTCTTCGCGATGCCCAGCACCGACTTGAGGTCGTTGCTGACGTCGGAGTTGAGCAGCAGCTTGTAGCCGAGGCGGTTGCCCTCCGAGCCGCGTTGCTTCGCGACGCTCACCGGGCGCACTTCGCCGCTGAGGCTGATCTCGCCGTAGGCCGCGAGGTCGCGGGGGAGGGCGAGGTCGCGGATGACGGAGACGAGGGCGAGGGCGATCGCGAGGTCGGCCGCCGGTTCGCTGATCTTCACGCCGCCGACGGTCGAGATGTAGACGTCGTGGTCGGTGAGGTCGTAGGAGTAGCGGCCGTGCAGCACGGCGAGGATCATCGCGACACGTGAGGGATCGACGCCGTTGGTGACGCGACGGGGGTTCGGTGCCTGCGTCTTGTTGATGAGCGCCTGGACTTCGACGGGGAGTGCACGGCGTCCCTCCATGACGATGGTGACGCAGGTGCCGGCCACGGGTTCGTTCTGGCTGAGGAACAGGGCGCTGGGGTCGGGGACCTCGGCGATGCCGTCGCCGGCCATCTCGAAGCAGCCGACCTCGTCGGTGGCGCCGAAGCGGTTCTTCTGTGCGCGGAGGAAGCGGAGCGCGGTGTGGCGGTCGCCTTCGAACTGGCAGACGACGTCGACGAGGTGTTCGAGGAGCCGGGGGCCGGCGATGGACCCGTCTTTCGTGACGTGGCCGACGAGCAGGATCGGGAGGTCGCGTTCCTTGGCGATGCGGGTGAGGACGGCAGAGACCTCGCGGACCTGGCCGGGTTGTCCGGCGAGGCCGTCGGACTGCGAGGAGGAGACGGTCTGGACGGAGTCGACGATGAGGAGTTTGGGCTGCACCTGGTCGATGTGGCCGAGGATGGTGGCGAGGTCGGTCTCGGAGGCGAGGTAGAGGTCGTCGTGAAGCGCGCCGGTGCGTTCGGCTCGGAGGCGGACCTGGCTGACCGACTCCTCGGCGCTGACGTAGAGGACGCGGGCGCCGGTCTTCGCGGCTCGGGATGCGACCTCGAGCAGCAGGGTCGACTTGCCGACGCCCGGCTCACCGGAGAGGAGGATCGCGGCGCCGGGGACGATGCCGCCGCCGAGCACGCGGTCGAACTCTGCGATGCCGCTCGACCAGCGTGGTGCTTCGTCGGCCCTGGCCTGGGTGATGGGGCGTGCGGCGCGCTCGTCGGTGGCGCGGATGGGCGTCAGCTTGCCGAGGACACCGGTGGGAGCCGAGGCTTCGACGACCGTGCCCCACTGCTGGCATTCGCCGCATCGACCGGCCCACTTGGCGGTGGTCCAGCCGCATTCTGTGCAGCGGAATGCGGGGGAGGGTGCCTTGGCCATGCGGCCAGCCTAAGCGCGGCCACCGACACCGCCGGCCCTCCGCGCCGCCTGTGGATGACCGGCTTCGCTCAATTCGCGTCGGCGCTCGTCTTCTATTACACTCGACCCCGGTACCGTGTCCGAGCGGCCGAAGGTGCAACTCTCGAAAAGTTGTGTGCTTGAAAGAGCACCGTGGGTTCAAATCCCACCGGTACCGCCACGAAGAAGCCCCCTCCATCCCTGAGCAACACCGGGACGGAGGGGGCTTTTCGTCGTCATGCTCGTCATGCCGGTCCGCCGGCGGGCACGGGCGGCATAGCATCGAAGCGTGCAGACGGGGGAAGATGCGGAGTTCGAGGTCGAGCCTCGCTGGAAGGAAGAGGTCGTCTACTGGGAGGGGGCCGAGGGCTTCGTCTTCGACGCCGGGTGGGGCGTGGATCCGCCCGTACTCTACATCCCGTTCCCAGAGGAGTGGGACGCCGCCACTGCGCCATGGATGCATGGCCGACGCGATGAGATCGTGGAACGGCTACGTCGTCACTCCCGGCATCGGATCGAAGCTGGGCCTTATCCCGGCTCTGGGCGCCGGGTTACACGCTGAACGGCCGCGATGGCGGATAGGGCGGCCCGGTCGGCAGGACGACCCCCAGGCACCGACCCCAGAACTGAAAGACACGGATTCCCAGCGAAGCCCAGAAACACCTCACCCGAGGTTCAGAACGCCGTCGCACAGTGATTCCATGACCAGATCGCGTGCCCTCGTCGTCCCCCTCGTCCGCACCGCCGCCGTCCTCGTCGGCGTCTCACTGCTCGCGGGCTGCCAGGCCACCTCGGCAGCCGTGCCCGATCCCTCGTCCTCGGTCTCGCCGGCACGGAAGGGAAGTGCCGACGGCGGCTCGACGGGCGACCGCAGCGACTCGAAGACCGAGCAGAAGAACCTCGCCGCCGTGCTCAAGCTCTACACCGACGCCTTCCCGGACCCCGCCTCCTCGAAGGCGGTGGCCACGACCGACAAGCTGGTCACGGCCGACGCCATCGCGCACGGTTCCGGGCAGAAGTCCGGTCCGAGCGGCGTCCTGGCCGAGTTCACCGCCGACCGGACGCGGGTCCCCGGAGCGCAGGCGGTCGTGAAGCACACCGCGGCCGACGGCGACCTCGTGGCCGTGCACTACCAGGTCGCCTCCGACCCGTCCGACGAGCGGACGGGCGAGGCCGCCGTCGACCTGTTCCGGGTGCGGGACGGCGCCGTGGTGGAGCGCTGGGCGTTCGATCAGCCCATCGCGACCGGGACGCCGGCGAGCGGGAACACCAACACGATGTTCAGCGACCTCTACAGCCCCGCGAAGCCCGCTGTCGCGTCGTCGGAGTCGCAAGAGGAGCAGAACCGGACGTTAGCCGTCAACGCCTATAACACGCTGTTCCGCGACCAGGACGTCTCGATCCTCGACAAAGCGTTCGACCCCGCCTACCTCCAGCACAACCCGGTCGCACCGAACGGCACGGCAGCGCTCAAGTCGTTCTTCTCGGGATCTGCGACGTTCCCGCCGCAGGAGTCGGTCATCTCGCTGAGCGACGGCGACCTCGTCTGGACGTTCTCGCAGAGCGTCGGCGCGAAGGCCGACGACCCCGTTCTGGCGGCGGACATCTTCCGCGTCGACGACAAGCTCATCCGCGAACACTGGGACGTGGTGCCGACCGCCGGGTGAGTCACTGCAGTGGCGTATCCGGGGTGCGGTCCTCGGGTCGCAACGCGACGTCCCGATGCGGTCGCCCGCTCGACGTCTGCGCCGATCACCGCACGCTCGGCCTTCCGCTCCACCCCTGGCGGTCTCCGGCGGCACACCGCTAGGGTCGGGAACGGTCCCGATCCGGGACCGTCGAACGACGAACGAGAGGTCTGCAGGATGGCGAAACGACCAGGGGGAGTGACCATCGTCGCGGTGATCGTCTGGATCCAGGGCTTCTTGAGTGCCCTCGGCGGCGCGCTCCTGATGATCGGAGCGAACACGCCGAACGGCAACCTCCAGGGGATGCAGGTCGCCGGCCTCGTCTCGCTGATCCTCGGGATCATCACCATCATCGTCGGCGTCGGCCTCCTGCGGGGGAGCGGTGTGGCGAGGGTGCTCACGACGATCGTCCTCGTGCTGTCGATCGCCAGCGCCGTCTACGCGATGATCACCACCGGCAACGTCGCGACGCAGATCATCAGCCTGCTGCTCGCGGTCATCGGCCTGATCCTCCTCTACACGAAGGCCGCTTCCGACTACTTCCGCTCGGCCTGAGCAGCGGGCACAGCCCTCTCCCGTCGCGATGCCTGCTTCGCCCACAGTCGCAATCCGCCCCTACGAGGCGTCTGACGAATCCTCGTGGGTGCGATGCCGGGTGCTCGCTTTTCTGACGACCCAGTACTACGACGACGTGTGGCCTCGCCGCCCGGACATGTCTGCACCGTCGTTCGGGCTGGTCGCGGTGGATGCGGAGGGGCGCGTGATCGGCTTGCTGGACGTCAGTGTCGACGCTGACGCCGCGACGATCGATTCGATCGCGACATATCCCAGTCACCAGGGCGCGGGGATCGGCACAGCACTCCTCGAAGCAGCTGTGGAGCGGCTAGCCGATGAGGGTGTCTCGAGTCTCGACGCGTGGACCCGAGAGGACCCGGCCGCGAACGGCTGGTACCGGCGCAATGGCTTCTCCGAGGCGTTCCAGTACCTGCATGTGCACCTGGAAGACGGGGACGATGCCGACGGGTTCACGACGCCGCCCGGGCTCAGCAGCCCGGTTCGCGCGTTCGTCCATGCGAGCATCGAGCGCGAGCAGGAGCTCAGGGAACGCTTCGCTCGGGTGTACGTGTGCCGCCAATATGTCCGGAAACTCGCTGGCTAGAATCGGGACATGAGTGTCGACAGCACGGCCATCACCGACGACGGCGAGTCCTTCGGCGTCGAGCCCGGCACCTACCGGCACTTCAAAGGTGCGCGGTACGAGGTCATCGGCGTCGGACGACACAGCGAGACCGAGGAGCCGTACGTCTTCTATCGGACGACCACGACGCCGCCGACGTCGTGGGTGCGACCGCTCGCGATGTTCGTCGAGCCCGTCTCACGCGACGGCTACGAGGGACCGCGCTTCGCCCGCGTCGAGGACGACGCAGACTGACCTGAGGGAGCACCGCATGACCGACACCGATCACACACGACCCGAACCGGCTGACGAACGCGACCTGCTGGTCGAGCGGATCATCCACGCGCCGCGATCGGCCGTCTGGGCAGCATGGACCGACCCCACGACGCTCGGGCAGTGGTGGGTGCCGGCGCCGGCGGTGTGTCGAGTCGTCGAGCTCGAGCTGCGACCAGGTGGGTCCTTCCGCTCCGAGTTCAGTGAGGACGGCGTCGACTTCGTGCCGCAGATCACCGGATGCGTGCTGGAGGTCGTTCCGGAGCAGCGACTCGTCTGGACGACGGCGCTGACCGCAGGCTGGCGGCCCGCCGAGCAGCCGTTCATCTCCGCCGTGATCGACCTCGCCGACCACCCCGACGGCACCCGCTACCGAGCGACCGCACTCCACAGCGGGGTCGCCCAGCGCGATGAACACCTCGAACTCGGCTTCCACGCCGGCTGGGGGATCGTCACGGACCAACTCGCCGCGCTCGTGGAGCAGCGCTGAGCCAGCCCTCCGGTCAGGCCGACTCCGGATCGGTCGATGCGTCGGGTTCGGACGTCAGGATCATGCCGCTCGGCGTATAGGAGGAGTCGAGCAAGGCGCGCACCCACGCCTGGTTGACCGGCGGCTCCGCCTGCGCGAACCGGAACTGCAGCGGGACGTCGCTCGTGATCCAGAGACTCACGCGCCCACCGCCGTCCACAGCGCCCTTCGTCCATTCGACGAAGAAGGACTCCCGACGACGCAGCTTGTTCCCGATCGCCGCCCTGAGATGGGCGAGCACGCGGTCGTCGAAGTCGTAGTGACTTCCGGCACCGTAGATGAGAACGCCCATGCAGTGATTGTGCCGCATCGGCCCCGCCGCACCGCTCGGCGACGCCCCGCCGCTCCACGTAAACTCGTGGGATGCCGAGTCCGACCCCCGCTCCCGCACCCTTCGCCCTTCGCCCGGCGCTCATCCCGGGCATCATGGGTGCGGTCGCGCTCATGTTGGGCCTCGCGCTGCTCGAGCTCGACGCCTTCACGATCGTGCTGTTCGTGGTGAGCATCCTCGCGCTCATCATGGCCGTGTTCGCTTGGCAGGCCAAGCAGCCGCTCTGGATGATCCCGACGCTGCTCGTCGCGATCGTGTGGAACCCGGTCCTCCCGCTCCCGTTCGGCGGCATCCCCTGGATCATCGCGCAGTTCCTCGGCGCGGTCGTGCTCGTCGCCGTCGGTGTCCTGCTCGAGAACAAGCACGCCGCTCCGCCCGCCTGACTGGAAATGTTTCGGGAACGCCTGCGGGTCGTCCCGGCTCTGGCAAGCTTGCGCTCATGACGCTTGAACGCAACTGGGCCGGCACGCACACCTTCGCAGCGCCGCGGATCGTGAACGCCACGTCGATCGATGAGGTCCGCGCACTCGTCGCCGAGGCCGCCAGGACGGGCACGCGTGTCCGCGCCCTCGGCACCCGACACTCGTTCACCGACCTCGCCGACTCCGACGGCACGCTTATCACGGTGCTCGACATCCCCGCCGACCCGGTGTTCGACGAGGCTGCCGGCTCGGTGACGATCGGAGCCGGGACGCGCTACGGGATCGCCGCCGCCTGGCTCGCCGAACATGGCCTCGCCTTCCACAACATGGGCTCGCTCCCGCACATCTCCATCGGCGGCGCGATCGCGACCGGCACCCACGGATCCGGCAACGACAACGGCATCCTGTCCTCAGCGGTGAGCGGCCTCGAGTACGTCGACGCCACGGGCGAACTCGTCCACGTGCGTCGCGGGGACCCCGGCTTCGACGGCCTCGTCGTCGGGCTCGGCGCGTACGGCATCGTGGTGCGCGTGACGGTCGACGTGCAGCCCGCCTACCGCGTGCGTCAGGACGTCTACCGCGACGTCCCGTGGGATGCCGTGCTCGCCGACTTCGAGGGCGTCACCGGCGGTGCCTACAGCGTCAGCATCTTCACCAACTGGCTCGGCGACACCGTCGAGCAGATCTGGTGGAAGACCCGCCTTGTCGCCGGTGACGACGAACTGCCCGTGGTCCCTGAGTCGTGGCTCGGTGTGCAGCGGGACTCCCTGACCGCCGGCAACCTCGTCGAGACGGACCCCGACAACCTCACCCTGCAGGGCGGTGTCCCCGGCGACTGGTGGGAGCGGCTGCCGCACTTCCGGCTCGAGTCGACGCCGAGCAACGGTGACGAGATCCAGACCGAGTACTTCATCGACCGCGCTGACGGACCCGCTGCGATCACGGCCCTGCGTGCGCTCGGCGACCGCATCGCCCCGCTGCTGCTCGTGACCGAACTGCGCACGGCCGCGCCGGACAAGCTCTGGCTGAGCGGCGCGTACCACCGGGAGATGCTCGCCGTGCACTTCACCTGGCGCAACCTGCCCGAGGAGGTCCGAGCGGTGCTGCCCGCGATCGAGGAGGCGCTCGCACCCTTCGACGCCCGCCCGCACTGGGGCAAGCTCAACCTCCTGACCGCCGAGCGCATCGCCGAGGTCGTGCCGCGGCTCGCCGATGCACGGGACCTCTTCGAGGAGCTGGACCCGGCCGGCACCTTCTCGAACGCGCACTTGGAGCGCATCGGGGTCCGTCTGCCCCGGTAGCGGGTGTCGGTGGAGCGGGTGCCAGCGCGGTGCGCCGGCGCGAGCGCGGTGCGTCGGCGCGAGCGCGGTGCGCTGGCGCGAGTGCGGGGGAAGCGGCGTGGGCGCGGGGTACACGCGTGAGCGCGGGTCTCCGGAGACCCGCGCCCACGCGCCAGACCCGCGGTGACGTCAGCGCACCGCGCTGGCGCAACCCGGGAGGTCAGTCCTCGACTCGGATGCCGAACTGCTCGGCGAACATCGCTGCGAGCTCTCCGACCTGGAACGGCGTCATCGTCGCGCCCCGCAGGTGCTCGATGCCGGCGATTCGACGGAGCTCGAGCGTCCGGAGGTCGACGTCGGTGAGCCTCGCCCGCGTGACGTCGAGACTGTTGAGCGTGCAGTCGACGAACCGGACCCTGGTGGCCGTCGCATCGGCGAGGTCGAGTTCGTCGATCGTGCAGTCCTCGAACAGGACGTCCTGCAGCACGGCCCCGCGCAGGTTCACGAACCCGAGCTTGCATCCGGTGACCCGCACCGACTGCCAGTTCGCGTCGTAGCAGTCGGCGGAACCGACCCGGGACCCCTCCAGCTCGACGTCGCGCAGGCGACTTCGAGGGGCGAGGAAGATGGGCGCGTCCCACCGCTCGAGCCGGGAGTCGAGGAACGACGCCGCCCGGAAGTCGGTCTGGTCGGCTCGAATGCCGGCAAGCAGGGACTCGGAGATCGTGATGCCCGAGAGGTCACGGTGCGACAGGTCGAGATCGGCGAACCGCAGGCCTTCGACACTGTCGTGCGCGTCGAGGGCGCCCTCGTCGCCGTCGGTCAATCCGATGAGACGGACGGGGTCGAGCCGTGGTGCCGTCGTTCCGGTGCGTTTCGCCATACCGTGTTCTCCCGATGCCCGTGCGTGAAGGGGTGATCCGGCCAGCCTAGGGGCGGCGGCCGACGGGCTTCCGAGCCACCGCTCAGCTCGCTGTGAACCGACCTGGGAGGAACGGCAGGAGCGGCGCGCGGTAGACGAGCGACGTGTCGACGCCGGCGGTCAGGGTGGTCCGGGCCGCGCCGTACCGCCAGACCCGGTTGAAGAGGAAGACCTCGAAGGAGACCTCCGTCCCGACGAGCCGCCAGCTGCCCGTACCCCACTGCGCCGGCTGGCCTCGCCCGTCGAACACCACCGTCGGACGCTGGAACGCGCCGTACCAGGGACGTCGGAGCGTCACTTCGACGCGATGCTGCGTCGGCGACGGGTCCTGGGTGACTTCGCTGCTCATCGGCCCAGCCTAGGGCGAGCGGCGGCGTTCCCGTGGTGCCGGCGCAGGCGGGACGGGCTTCGCCGCGATGACGTCGGCGTCGGCGATCACGACCGGTCCGCGCTTGGTCTCGACCGTGCAGCCCGTGTCCGACCGCTCGACGAGCTCGCCGAGGGCGTCGGTCGCACCCGCCTCGGCGCCCTCGGGCAGTGCGAAGCGCACGACGACCCGCGAACCGAGCGGTGCCTCCCGGAGGAAGCGGACGGCCGCCGGACCGATCATCGCCGGGTCCTCGACCACGACCGCGAGTCGAAGCTCACCAGGAGCTCGGGCGGTAGTCCTTGAGGAAGACGCCGAACAGGTTCTCGCCGGCCTCGCCGCGGACGATCGGGTCGTACACCCGCGCCGCGCCGTCGACGAGGTCGAGCGGGGCGTGGAAGCCCTCCTCCGCCAGCCGCACCTTGGTCGGGTGCGGGCGCTCGTCGGTGATCCAGCCGGTGTCGACGCTCGTCATGAGGATGCCGTCGGTCTCGAACATCTCCCGCGCGCTCGTCCGGGTGAGCATGTTCAGCGCGGCCTTGGCCATGTTCGTGTGCGGGTGGCCTGGGCCCTTGTAGCCGCGACCGAAGACGCCCTCCATCGCGGAGACGTTGACCACGTAGGTGCGCGGGAAGTCGGACGCCGCCATCGACGCACGTAGGCGGCTGATGAGGATGAACGGGGCGGTCGCGTTCGCCAGCTGGACCTCGAGCATCTCGATGGGCTCGACCTGGTCGACGTTCTGCACCCAGCTGTTGCTGTGGTCGACGTCGGGGACGAGTCCGCCGGCGTCGATCGCGGTACCGGCGGCGAGGCGTTCGAGCGAGGACGACCCGGCCGTCATGGCGGCCTCGGTGAGGGCATCGGCCTTGGCCGCCGCTGCGGCGAGGATCGGGTGGGCGGACACCGATGCCACGAGCGACAGCGGGTGTGCGTCGTTCGTGTGGCCGAAGGTGACGAGCTCGGGCAGTGGGCCGTCCGGCAGCGGGGCGAGCTCCGCGTCGACGAGCGGCTGGTAGGCGCCCTTCGTGCGGCGGACCGTCTGCGCGGCGTTGTTGATGAGGATGTCGAGCGGACCCTGCTCGGCCACGGAATCCGCGAGGGCGATGACCTGGGCCGGGTCGCGGAGGTCGATGCCGACGACGCGAAGCCGGTGCAGCCAATCGGCGCTGTCGGGGAGCGCGCTGAAGCGGCGGACCGCGTCGCGCGGGAACCGCGTCGTGATGGTGGTGTGTGCTCCGTCGCGCAGGAGTCGCAACGCGATGTACATGCCGATCTTCGCGCGGCCACCGGTGAGGAGGGCGCGCTTGCCGGTGAGGTCGGTGCGGGCGTCTCGCTTCGCGTGGCTCATCGCCGCGCACTGCGGGCAGAGCTGATGGTAGAAGGCGTCGACCGTCGTGTAGGGCTGCTTGCAGATGTAGCAGTTGCGCGGCACCAGCAGCTCGCCGGCGGTCGGAGCCGTCGTGGTGGTGGCGAGCGGGATGCCCCGGGTCTCGTCGTCGATGCGGTCGGGGGCGCCCGTAGCGGTGGCGGCGATCACGGCGCGGTCGGCGTCGGCGATCCGGGCCCGACGGTCGAGCCGGCGCTCCTTCTTGACCGCCTTGAACATCTTGGCGGTGGCGCGGCGCACCTGGAGGTAGTCGGGATGCTCCTCGTCCATCGTCGCCATGGTCTGGAGGACACGCAGCGTGACCTCGAGATCGGTGGGATCGATGCCCGCGTCGTCGCCGGGAGCGTGGTTCGCAGGCTCGTCGTGGGGGAGAGAGGTCATTACTTCATTCTACGAGCCGCCGGACGTGCCTCGGTCGGTGCTGAGGTCAGCGCGGGGCGCTGGACCGACCGCGACCCATAGGCGTGAGCGCGCCCCTCCGGAGGGGCGCGCCCACGTCGCAGACCCGCGCTCGCGTCAGCGCACCGCGCCGGCCCGAGGGAAGGGTGTCCGTCGTGCGTGAGACCATGGGGCGATGACTCCCGAGCCCGCACCACTGGTCGACGTGGCCGACCTCGTCCGGCTCGTCGGGCGGGTGGCGTTCGACCGCGGCCGGGTCTACGCGAGAGACGGTCGGGTCACCGCCGCCGACTGGGACCCCGACAAGCGTCGGCTCCACGGGATCGTCGAAGGCTCCACCGACGTCCCGTACGCCTGCATCATCGACCTCGGCGACGACACCGGTGGGTTCGCTCGGATCGAAGGCAGCGCGTGCTCCTGCCCGCTCCGCGGTGACTGCAAGCACATCGTCGCCACCCTGCTGCACAGCAACGCGGCCCATCTCCGGGCCGAGGGTCGCTCCGACCGGTGGGTGGCACCACAACGGCCGCCTTCGGGGAAGGAGGCGTCCTGGCGCTCCGACCGACGTTGGACCGCGCCCATCAACGACCCCGTGCTCGACGAGCCGGCCGAGCACCGGCCGATGTACGCCCTGGACGAGCTCGACGACCTCCCTGCCTCCTGGCGTCCGGAGGCGGAACGGCGAGCAGCGCGGTGGACCCCGAGTCCGCAGACGCCGCCGGCACCGCCCAGTTGGCGGAACCGACTCGACTCCCTCGCCGGCGATGCCGGTCGTGCCACGGCGCCGACGGCCATGGGGCTGCAGTTCGAGGTCCGCGAGAGCATCCCGCGCACCGCCGAACGCTGGCGCGGACCGACCTCCCGCACGGCCGACGGCCCGCCTGAGCCCCGGCACCCCCGCCGCATCGCCGTCCGACCCGTCGTCAAGAAGGCCGGCGGCGGCTTCGTGAAGTCGACGATCTCGTGGACCTCGTTCACGCACCAGGGCCACCGGCTGTCGCTCGATCCGGCGCACCAGCAGTGGTTCACGCAGTTCCAGGCGCTCCTGCGTGCCACCCGTCCGCCGGCCGGTGCCTACGCCGGCGCCGGCGACTCGGACTGGCTCGTCCTCGACGACTTCGGCAGCCCCGTCCTCTGGCATCTGTTCGAGGAGGCGGCCCAACTCGGGATCGAACTCGTCGGCACGCGCAAGGGCACGGTCGCCCTCGGCACCACCGCCGCCATCCGGCTGGACGCCGCGCACGACGACGAGGGCGTGGTCCTCCGATCCGTCGTGACGATCGACGGCACCGACGTCGACGCGGCCACCAGCGGAGCCCTCGGCGACCACGGGCTCTACCACTACACGCTCGAACCCCAGCAGGCGATCGTGCTCGCCCCGCTCGCCGAACCGCTGACGGACGAAGCCCGCGGACTGCTCGGGCCTGGCGAGCCGGTCGTCGTCCCCGAGGCCGAGGTGCCGGAGTTCCTCGAGCACTACGTCCCACGACTCCGCCGCAGCATCTCGCTGAGTTCGACGGACGGCACCGTGGCCCTGCCCGAGATCGTGCCGCCGGTCCTCGTCCTCACGGCTTCCTTCGAACCGAAGCAGACCCTGCGCCTCGCCTGGTTCTGGCAGTACGCCCCGGCGCAGCGCGTCCCGATCGGCGGCGGCACCCCGGCGCTCGCCGCAGGACGACCACTCGTGTCGACGGTGCCGCACGGCGGTCCCACCGACGCCGCCGAAGCGGAGGTCCTCCGCGACGAACGCGCGGAGCGGGCCATCCTCGACCGGGTCGGCGCCGCCATCGCCGCCGCGGCGGAACCGGAACGCCGAGCGCTCGCCGCCGGTGCGTTCGACGAACTCACGACCCCGGGCGTCTGGCCGCCCCGGCCGCAGGTCCTGACGGAGTTCGACGCGGCACTCGTCACCGAGCGCACCCTCCCCGTCCTCGAGTCGCTCGACGACGTCCTCGTCGAGGTGTCCGGCGACCGCCCCGAGTACCGGGAGCTCACGGGCACGCCCCACATCTCGGTCACCACGGTGCAGACGGAGCAACGCGACTGGTTCGACCTCGGGATCGTCATCCACATCGGCGAGTACAGCGTCCCCTTCGAGCCCCTCTTCAAGGCCCTCTCGAAGGGGCGCACCAAGCTGCTCATGGTCGACCACACCTACCTCTCGCTCGAGCACCCCGCCTTCGACCGCCTGCGCGAGCTGCTCACCGAGGCGGCCGCGCTCAAGGAGTGGGAGACGAAGCCGAGCATCAGTCGCTATCAGGCGAGCCTCTGGGCCGACTTCGAAGACCTCGCCGACGAGACCGAGCAGGCCGTCTCCTGGCGCGAGGCTGCAGCCGGACTCAACGCGATCGAAGCGGTCCCCGACACCGCCTTGCCGTCGGGACTCCACGCAGACCTCCGGCCTTACCAGGTCGAGGGCTTCCGCTGGCTCGCGTTCCTCTGGCAGCACGGACTCGGCGGCATCCTGGCCGACGACATGGGCCTCGGCAAGACGCTGCAGACCCTCGCCCTCGTCGCCCACGCGCGCGAGACCACCGGGACCACGGCACCACCGTTCCTCGTAGTCGCCCCGACGTCGGTCGTCTCCAACTGGGTCGCCGAGGCCACGCGCTTCGTGCCCGACCTCGTCGTCCGCAGCATCACAGCCACGCAGGCGAAGGGGAGCGCGTCGATCGCGGACCTCGCGGCGGGCGCCGACATCGTGGTCACGAGCTATGCGCTGTTCCGGCTCGATGCGCCGGCGTACCAGGCGGTCGACTGGTCGGGGCTCATCCTCGACGAGGCGCAGTTCGTGAAGAACCACCGCGCCAAGCTGCACGAGTGCGCGGTCGACCTCAGAGCACCGTTCAAGCTCGCGATCACCGGCACGCCCATCGAGAACACGCTCATGGAGCTGTGGTCGCTGCTGGCGATCGTCGCGCCGGGCCTGTTCGCGTCGGCGCCGCGCTTCACCGAGCACTACGTCAAGCCGATCGGCAAGGGTCTCGACTCGAGTCGGCTGCAGACCCTGCGCCGACGCATCCGTCCGCTGCTCATGCGACGGACGAAGGAGATGGTCGCGCCCGAACTGCCGCCGAAGCAGGAGCAGGTGCTGCGGATCGAACTCGCGCCGGCACACCGCAAGCTCTACGATCTCGTCCTCCAACGCGAACGGCAGAAGCTCCTCGGACTCGTCGACGACCTCGACCGCAACCGGTTCATCGTGTTCCGCTCGCTCACCCTCCTCCGCATGCTCAGCCTCGACGCGAGTCTCATCGACGCCGAGGAGCACGCGGGCATCCCCTCGAGCAAGCTCGACGCACTCCTCGAGCAGCTCGACGACGTCGTCGCCGAGGGCCACCGGGCGCTCATCTTCAGCCAGTTCACGAGCTTCCTCGGCACCGCTGCGCGTCGGCTCGAGGAGCAGGGCATCGCGTACGAGTACCTCGACGGGTCGACCCGTCGTCGGGGTGAGGTCATCGACCGCTTCCGCACCGGCGACGCCCCCGTGTTCCTCATCAGCTTGAAGGCCGGCGGGTTCGGCCTCAACCTGACCGAAGCGGACTACGTCTTCCTGCTCGACCCGTGGTGGAACCCGGCCGCAGAGGCGCAGGCCATCGACCGCACGCACCGCATCGGCCAGACCGAGAACGTCATGGTCTACCGGCTGGTCGCCGCCGACACGATCGAGGAGAAGGTGATGGCGCTGCAGGCGAAGAAGTCCGAGCTCTTCGCCGCGGTCCTCGACGACGACGCGGTGTTCAGTCAGGCCCTCACCGCGGAGGACATCCGGGGCCTGCTCGAATAGTCTCCCGGCACCCACGACAGCCGTCGGGGTGTGGCCGGCCGAGCGACCGATAGCCTGATCGCTATGGAACTCGGGGTGTATGCGGTCGTCGGCATCGCGGTGATCGTGGCCGTCGCGGCCTTCTCCCGCAAGCTCGGTGTCGCCGCGCCGATCATCCTCGTGATCGTCGGTGTGGGGCTCTCGTACCTCCCGGGCGTGCCGGAGATCGAAGTCGAACCGGAACTCGTGCTCGACGTCGTCCTGCCGCCGATCCTCTACGCCGCGGCGATCAGCGTCCCGATCATGGACTTCCGCCGCAACCTCGCCACCATCACGAGCCTGTCGGTCGTGCTCGTCATCGTCACCGCGTTCGGTGCCGGCTTCCTCCTGTTCAGCCTCCTGCCGGACCTCAACCTGGCCGCCGCCATCGCCCTCGGCGCGATCATCAGCCCGCCCGACGCGGTCGCGGCGACGTCCATCGGACGCCGTCTCGGCCTCCCGCCCCGCCTCCTGACGGTGCTCGAGGGTGAGGGGCTCGTGAACGACGCGACCGCGCTCGTGCTCCTCCGATCGGCGAGCGCTGCGGCGGCCGGCGGCATGCTCACGCCGTGGGCGACAGTCGGCGACTTCGTCTACGCGGTCGTCCTGGCGATCGTCGTCGGCTTCATCGCCGGGTACGTCACCGTCTGGCTGCGGTCGAAGCTCAACGACTCCGTCCTCGACACCGCGATCTCCATCGCCGTCCCGTTCGTGGCGTTCATGCCGACCGAGGCGCTCGGCGGGTCCGGCGTGCTGGCCGTCGTCATCGCCGGCCTGTACACGGGACACGCGAGTTCGGCCGCGTTCTCGGCCCAGGCGCGGATCAGCGACCGCATCAACTGGCGGACCATCCAGTTCCTGCTCGAGAACGCCGTGTTCCTCCTCATCGGCCTCGAGATCCGCACCCTCATCGGCGCCGTCGACGCCGAGATCCTGTCCGTCGAGGAGTCCATCGGGATCGGTCTCGTCGCGACGGCCGCGCTCATCGCTCTGCGGTTCCTGTGGGTGGGGCCGCTGGTGCTCGGGCTCCGTGCACGAGAACGTTGGGCGGAACGCCAGACCCTGCAACGGTGGCTGTCGATGGGGTACTCGGAACGGTTCCCGAGACAGAACCGGCGATGGCACCGGCGGCGGCGGCGGGAGCGCGCCTACGAGCGGCAGCGCGCCGACCTCGAGCAGTTGCGGTTGGAGCAGATCGACTGGCGAGGTGGCGTCATCCTCAGCTGGTCGGGCATGCGCGGCGTCGTGACGCTCGCCGCCGCACAGTCACTGCCGGCGAGCACCCCGTACCGTGAGCAGCTCGTCCTCATCGCCTTCACGGTCGCCGTCGTGACCCTCGTCGTCCAGGGCGGCACGTTGCCGTGGCTCATCCGGCTGCTCAAGGTGCAGGGGATCGACGAGTCCGAGGACCGCCGCCAGCTCGCGACCCTCCTCGACGAGATCAGCTACGCGGGCATCAGCGTGCTGGAGGATCCGGCATCGGCGGTCGGCATCGAGGAGGAGATCGACCCCGATCTGCTCGAACGCGTCAGACAGTCCACGTTCCTGCGGGCGGAAGCCGCCTGGGAACGCTCGCGTGAATCGGTGTCACCCAGCGAGACGCATGCCGAGACGCCGCACCGGCTCTACCGCCAGCTGCGCCTCGCCGTCGTGCAGGCCGAGCGCGAACGGCTCCTCGACGCACGGGCGCGCGGTGCGTACCCGTCGCGCATCCTCGCCGAGGCGCAGACGATGCTCGACATCGAGGAGACGCGCCTGCGTCCGCCTCGCGCCGACCACTGACCGAGTGGGACCCGTCGGTTCACAACTCAGGAGCGCCCCCCGCGTGTCGTCCGTTCGGACCGGACGGGAGGGCGGACACACCCGGGGCGTCCTGAGTTGTGAACGGTGGACTCGGTTGTGGGCGCGCGGTTGGCTGATGTCCACAACTCAGGAGTGGTCCGGCGCGTCGGCCATCCGCATGGGTGGGACGACGCGACGCGCCGGGGGCGTCCTGAGTTGTGGACCGGGTGCGGTCAGCTGTGCGGGCCGGGGTTGGTGATGTTCGCGACGCGCTCCGCCTCGCGCTCGGCCGCGGCGTCGCGTTCGGTCTCCGAACCGGGGTTTGTGATGTCGGCCTCGCCGCTCGCCGCCGGGTCGTCCTCGGTGACGTGCGGGCCGGGGTTCGTCGTGGACGCCACGCGCTCGGCTGCCGCGTCGTCGACGACCTCGTCGTGCGGGCCCGGGTTGTTGATGTCGGCGTTCTGGTCACTCATGGGGTGCTCCTTCCGAGATCCGCCTGGGCGGTCTCCGTCTCGCGCATCGTCGCGCTGATCCGCTCTCACGGTAGGTCCGTGGGCGGGTGGGTGCAAGGGGTGGCGTCGGCCGATCAGTCGCGAGCAGCGAAGGCGTCGACCCCGGTGAGTTCGGCGGAGAGCGCCCAGAGTCGGGCCGCCTCCTCCGGATCGGTCGCGTGGTCGGCGACGCCGGAGGCCGGGGAGACCGCGGTCTCCGCCGGGCCGGCGATGTCGCAGTCCTCACAGAACACCCCGCCGAGGCCGTCGAGCGACGGCGAGGTCGCGGCCCACACCTCGGTTGCGGCACCCTGCTCGGGCGACTTGAACCCCGAGACGAGGAGGTTGCCGTCGGCGTCGACCCAGCCGAGCGCCATCATCTCCTCGCGCGGCAGGTGCCGCTGCAGCGGCGTGAGGATGCCGCCGGGGTGGACGGAGAACGCGCGGACACCTTCCTCGGCGCCGAGCGTGTCGAGCTGGAGGGCGAAGAGCGCGTTGGCGGTCTTCGCCTGCCCGTACGCCTCCCACTTGTCGTAGCCGTGCTCGAACTGGACGTCGTCCCAGCGGATCCCCGAGCGCTTGTGACCGCTGGAGGACAACGCGACGACCCGCGATGACCCGCCCTTGACGATGGCGGGCCAGAGGCGGTTGACGAGGGCGAAGTGGCCGAGGTGGTTGGTCGCGAACTGGAGTTCCCAACCGGGACCGACGCGCGTCTCGGGAGCCGCCATGACGCCGGCGTTCGTGATGACGAGGTCGAGGCCCCGGCCCGTGGCGAGGAAGCGGTCGGCGAACGCCTCGACGCTCGCGAGGTCGGCCAGGTCGAGTTCGTCGACCTCCACACCGCGGATGCCGGCGAGCTCCGCGCGAGCGGTCTCCGGGCGCCGCGCGGGGACGATGACGCGGGCGCCCGCGCCGACCAGGGCACGGACGGCCTCGCGGCCGATACCGGAGTAGCCGCCGGTGACGATGGCGAGCTTGCCGGTGAGGTCGATGCCCTCGAGCACCTCCGCCGCGGTGCTCGAGTGGCCGAAGCCGGAACCGATGGGGTGCTGCGGGGTGCGCGTGCGATTGGTCATGCCCTCACGCTACGACTCCGGGGAGGGCGGCGGAACCGGAAGGACCTGGGAAGATGTGCAGCCGTCGTCGGTCCGTGGTCGTGGCCGCCCGCACCACCTGGTCTCAGCGGGTGGACAGCACGCGCACGGATGGGAGCGGGTGGCCGTGCAGCAGCGCGCGGACCTCCTGGAGGCGACGACGCACGCCCCACATCGTGACCTTCTTGAGCGACTCGGAGACGATGCCGCCGCTCATCTTCGACTCGCCAGACACCCGCTCGGTGAAGACGATGGGCGTCTCCACGACCCGGAGCCCGCGCTGCAGCGCCCGCCAGAGGAGGTCGACCTGGAAGCAGTACCCCTGTGACGCGACGTCGGCGAGGTCGATGCGGCGCAGTGCCTCGCTGCGGAACGCGCGGAACCCGCCGGTCGCGTCGGCGACACCGATCCCGAGGGCCAGTCGCGTGTAGAGGTTGCCGCCGCGACTCAGCGCGAGCCGGTGGGCGGGCCAGTTCTCGACGACGCCACCCGGGACCCAGCGTGAGCCGAGCGCGAGATCGTGATCGTCGAGGAGCGCGATCAGGCGGGGCAGGTCCTCGGGGTGGTGGGATCCGTCCGCGTCCATCTCGACGACGACCTCGTACCCCCGGGCGAGCGCCCAGGCGAAGCCCGCGAGGTACGCGCCGCCGAGCCCGTCCTTCACGGCCCGGTGGAACACGTGCACCTCCGGGTGCTGCGCGGCGAGCTGCTCGGCGAGGAACCCGGTGCCGTCGGGCGAGGAGTCGTCCACGACGAGGATGTCGACCCCCGGGACGGCGAGCGTGCGGTTCACGATCGGCTGCAGATTGTCGAGTTCGTTGTAGGTGGGGATGACGACGAGTGAGCGGTTCACGTCGGTTCCTTTCGGGTCGGTGGGAATGGTTCGGAGCGGGGCCGCGCCGCGACGGGCGCGCGGAGCAGGGAGCGGCGCTACGGGGTCGTGCCGACGAGCGACGCGAAGACGACGTAGTTGTTCGCGTAGGTGTTCGCGGCGTCGTCGAAGGGGCCGTTGCAGGTGATGAGCCGGAGCTGCGCATCGGGCGTCGGCCCGTAGACCTCCTCGGTGGGGAAGGTCTTCTTCTCGACGTCGATGGCGCGGTCCACGGCGTACGTGGCGGTCGAGCCGTCGGACATCGTGACCGTCACCTGGTCGCCCGCCACGAGCTGCTTGAGGTGGACGAACACCGCCTCGCGGAGGGTGGTGTCGAGGTGGCCGGCGATGACCGCCGGCCCCACCTGGCCGGGCAGGACGCCGGCGCGGTACCACCCGGCGTCCTCCCACTCGACGGGCGGCAGGAGGACACCGGACGCATCGCGTTCGAGCGGTTCGACCGCCGCGTCGACCCCGATGGACGGGATCTGCACCCGGCTCACGCTCAACGCGCTGACATCGGCGGCCGGCGCTTGCGCGACCGGGTCCTGCTTCGCACCGGCGGCGCCACGGTCGGACGCCTCCGAGGAGGTGATGGGCCCGTCGGCGGCGTTCGGCGAGGTCGGCGTCTGCCCGGCGTGCGTCGTGGCGCAGCCCGAGAGGGCGAGCGCCGTGAGGAGCGCTCCGGCGGCGGCGAGCATGCCGATCCGACGGCGCTGTGCACGGATCATGAGGTGGCTCCTTCGGTGAGTGGTGGACACCCGTCCAGCTCACCGGTCGTGAGCATCATCGGTGCGAGGGCTGCCCAGGCGGCGCCGAAGTAGCTCGGCACCTCCTGCGCGAGTTCATCGGCGGCCCGGAGGTCGTCCGCCGACTCCGGCAGGTTGCCCACGGCGGCGCGCGCGGCCGCTCGGGCCTGGAGGGCGAGCGGGTGCACATCCGAGGTCAGGGGTGATCCGCCGAGATCGGTCTCCGCCCGCAGCTCCTTCGACCGCGCGAGGGTCGAGGCGAGGCGGGCGGCCGTCGCCCGGTCGGCGGTGTCGCACGACTCGGCGTAGCGGATCGGGAGTCGGGCCGCGTCGTAGCCGTAGCGGACGCTCTGCCCGGTCCCTGCAGCACCCGGCATGGCGTCGACGGTGCCGTCGGCGTGCACCTGGGCCCAGTCGGGCGGGAGCGGACTCTCGTCGAGCAGGGTGGTCGTGACCGCTGCGGAACCCGCCTGCAGTTCGGCCCACCGCGGGTCACCCGTCGCCGCACCCAGCACCGAGAAGGCGACGGGGGAGGCGTAGGACGGGTTGTACGCGTAGGGCTCGGTCGCTGCGGCCCAGACGCCGGGGAGGAGGATCCGGCCCGCGGCGGTCTCGGCGGTCATGCGGTCCGCGATCACACCGGCGAGCGTGACGCCGGCCTCGGTGAACCGCGGCTCGTCGAACCGGGTGCCGGCGACGACGAGCGCGCGGGCGGCGTCGAGGTCCGCATCGCTGGCGGGTTCGTCGTCGACGACCTCGCCATCGCGCCACTGCCAGGCGAGCAGCCCGTCGGGCCGCTGCAGGTGCTGCTCGGTCCAATCCCAGATCTCGGTGAAGGACTGCTCGTCCCCGACCCCGGCCGCGACGAGCAGTCCGTAGGCCTGCCCTTCGCTGACCGTGTCGTCACCCTGGTCCCGGCGCACGACCCGGCCGTCGTCGACCCAGTCGGCGAGGAACGCGTCGGCGGCCTCGGTGGTGGTCCGGTCCGTGACCGTCGAGGTCGGGCCAGGCTGACCGTCGGCGTCGGTCGCGCCGGGTGACGCCGCGGTCGGGCCCTGGAGGAGGTTCGCCGGGAACCCGGTGGCCAGGGAGGCGATCACGGCGGTCGCGGTGACCGCGGCGACCGCGGTCGCGGCGATACCGATCGTCTTCTTGGCACTCATGGTCAGCTCACCGCCGTCCCGAGGTCGCGCACGAGCCGGGCGAGCTTCGCGTCGAGGTCGTCGAGGACGCCCCGCAGCGTCGACGACTGCTCGGCGAGTCCACCGCCACCGGTCTCCACCGGGCCCTCGGGGGCGTCGCCGGCGGCTGAGCTGTCGAGGACGGGCATGAGGGTGACGCCACCCGCGGCGTTGTCGAGCACGAAGAGCGTGCTCACGGTGCCGGGGGCGAGGTTCACGGAGGCTTCCGCCGCCTGCTTGCCGCCGGTCAGCTCGAGATCCCACGGGCCTGCTGGGACGCTCGCGTAGTCGGTCGCCGTCCCGGTGGTGGCGCCCTTCGCGATCGGCATGCCGGTCGAGGTGCTGACGTCGACGCTCTTGACGTCGGTCGACGCCTGGATCAGCCGGATGCGCGCCGCACCCTCGGTCGGACCGGTGAGGTCGTCCTCGAACACCTTCGTCTGCAGGTCCTTGTTGGGACCGTAGGCGGCGACGGTGGCCGCCTCCCCGGCGGTGACGGTCACGTTGGTGCTGATGACCGGCTTCGTGCTGTCAGGCGACCCGGCGGGCACCATCGACACCACGTAGGTGCCGGCGGCCAGATCGGTGTAGGGGGAGACCTGGCCGTAGGCGACGTCGTCGAGTTCGAACACGGTCGCGCCGCCGGAGAGTGCCGACAGCTTGACGTCGACGGTCTTGGTGTCGGCCGAGAGGTGGCCGACGCGGATCCAGCCGGAGCCTGAGGCCTCGGTGGTGGCGGCGCTCGCGGCGGTGGTGCCGAAGCCGATGAGTGCTGCCGTCGCGACGGCGGCGAGGCCGCTGAGGGCGAGTCGCCTGGTGGTGGTGGTTCGCATGGTGGAACTCCTGTTCTTCGGGTGGGTCGGGGTTTCGGGTGGCCCGGGCGTCCGGCTCGAGCCGGTGCTCGGGAAGGTGGTCAGCGGACGACGTCGGGTTCGACGACCGAGTAGGTGACCCGCACGCCGGCCGCCGTCTGCTCGACGCGGTCGGCCGCGTAGTCGCCCTGGATCGAGCGGATGGAGTCGGCCAGACGGCCGTCGCCCACCTCGGTGCCGGTGCGGAGCACCATCGTCCGACGCACGTCGCCCGTCTCGCCGTCGAGCACCGGAGTGCTCTCGAGCCGGACCGGCGTCGTGGCGAGTACCTGGCCGAGCGCCAGGAGGGCGCGGGAGTCGAGCTGGCCGTCGCTGAGGGTCTGCGCGGCCTCCGCCGAGACGCTGAGCGAGGGGTTCAGCAGGAGCTGCGCACCGAGCGCCGCCCGAGCCGCCGTGCGCCCGGCAGCCTGTTCGGCCGCCGCGTCGAGACCGTCGGCGTCGATGCGGCGGACCTCGACGGCCTGCGTCCCGGAGCCGAAGGTCGCGACGAGCTCGGAGTTGTCGATCGCACCCTTCACCTCGGGGAAGGTGGTCGGGAAGGTCCGCATCGAATCGGTCGTGACGATGTAGTCGGCGTCGCGCCAGCCGTTGGGTGACTGGGCCTGGACGGCGGAGTCGGTGTCCATCTTGTAGTACCAGATGACGTTGTCACGATCGAAACCGCTCTCGACGAGGTCGACCCACATCGCGTCGTCGACGATCACGCGGGACTCCTTCGGCACATTGGTCTGGACCCACTGCTGGGCCTGCCGGACCGGCTTGTCGAGGTCGGCGAGGAGGAAGCCGCGGAGCTGGGTCGCCGTGTTGGGGACGGCGACGACGGCTGCAGCGAGCACCGCGGTGACCCAGACGGCTCCGGCAGCACGTCCGCCGAGGAGACGACGGCGCTGCGCTCCGGCCTCGACGGTCGAGCGGCGACGGAACCGGCGGATGGCGGCGCCGGTCACGCCCATGATGAGGATCGCCATGAACGGCAGCAGCATGATGACGTACGGCACCGGCAGGTAGCCGCCCGGGCGCAGCATGAACAGGCCGAGGAAGACGGTCATCGCGGCGATGACACGCAGTCGCGAGATGAAGAGCCCGGCGACGGCGGCCACCGCTCCGGCGACGAGGAATGCCGCGTCCAACTGCCACCACATGCCGAGGGTCTTCGCCGACAGGCTCTCCGGGTCGAACAGCGACCCGCTCGTGACGCGGGATCCGAGCTGGAAGAAGACGCCGCCGAGGAGGCTCACCCGGTCAGGGCCGGGGATGAGTTCGCCCTTGATGGCGGCGAAGAGCACGTAGGTGAAGCCGATGACGACGACGATGGTCGCGGCGACCGGCAGCGTGTACCGGCGGGTCTCCTTCCGAGCCGCGCGCCACATGGTCCAGGCGAGGAAGGGCAGGGCGAGCAGGAAGGTCTCCTTGCTCAGCACGGCGATGCCGAACGCGGCGGCGGCACCCGCGAAGCCGACGAGCTGGTGCTTGCGGCTCGTCGCGAGGATGAAGGCACCGAGGAGCCAGGGCACCGCGACGTTGTCGAGGTAGACGGTGCGGTGGAACTGCACCGCGAGCGGCGAGATCGCGAACACGAGCGCGGCGAGGGCGGCCATGGCCCGGCTGAGGTGCAGGCGGCGGGCGAGGACCCACACGAGCACGACGGCGATGAGCGTCGCGACGAGCATGGCCTCACGTGCCGCGATCACGGCGATGTCGTAGCGGTCGAACGCACCCGTCAGCCCCGTGTAGGCCGCGATCTGCAGCCAGCCGAGCGGCGGGTGGTCGTACCAGTAGGTGTAGTGGGCGAGTTCGCCGAGCTTCAGCACGCTCCACGCCTGGGCGGTGTAGGTGCCCTCGTCGTCGATGCGCTGCGGGGATCCGCCCATATTCATGGCCTGTACGACGGCGGCGATGGCGAGCACGGGCAGGAGGAAGGCCAGGGTGCGACCGTGGCGCGAGAGCCAGCGGCGCACGACGCCGGGGCCTCGCTTCGTCGGTGGCCCGGAGGCGAGCCAGCTGAGGCGGTCGCTCTCCAGGTGGAGCTCTGGTCGGCCTGGGGCGGCCGGGCGTTCGAGGATGCCGGTCATCGGGTTGCTCCGTTCTGGAGGACGAGCTCGGGCGCGCGGTCGGGCAGGTCGACGGAGACGGGAGCGGCCTCGGTGGCCTCGGCGACCTCCTCGCTGCGGTGGGCACCGGTGTGTTCCGTCTTCTCCCAGGAGTGGTCGCCCTTCCACTCGCGGAAGACGGAACGGACGGCGGCCAGGCCGAGGAAGATCTGGTACGGGAAGGTGCCGAGGATCAGCCGGGCGTAGTCGCGGAGGCGGACCTTCTGGCCGTAGAGGCGGCCGAACTCACCGAGCCCGGAGGCTTCCACCGCGAGGGTGACGATCGTCGGCGCGAGCGGGATGAAGGTGAGAAGGGCGATCGGTGCGGGCACCTTCGCGAACAGCACCAGCAAGACGGAGACGGGGATGAGGAGGCCGGTCGCCGCCTGGAGGAACGGCATCGACAGCAGGTATCGCGCGAACATGCGCTGACGGAACGTCGGCAGCTTGCGCCACTCGCCCTTCTTCAGGACCTGCAGGAACCCCTGGTTCCAGCGCGTGCGCTGCTTGTAGAGCGACTGCAGGGTGCCTGGGGTCTCCTCGCGGGTGACGACCTCCGGGCTGTAGGCCACGACGACCGTCGCGCCGGCGCTCGAGAGTCGGACGCCGAGCTCGCAGTCCTCGGCGAGGCAGCCGTCGTCCCAGCCCTCCGACCAGTCGAGCCAGGTCTTCTTCACGAACACCGTGTTGCCGCCGAGCGGGATGAAGCGGGAGTTCGCGTGGAAGTGCAGGCGCGACCGGAACCAGAAGTAGTACTCGAGCACGTTCCGGAGCGACCACCAGCTCGACTGGAAGTTCATGAGCTGCACGCCACCCTGGACGACGTCGGCGCCGCTCTCGGTGAAGCGGGAGTCCACGAGCGTGAGCAGGCGCGGATGCACCTCGTCCTCGGCGTCGAACACGCCCACGACGTCGCCCCGGGCGATCTGCAGCGCCCGGTTGAGCGCCTTGGGCTTGTTCTTCGGCACGCTGTCGTCGACGACGACTTTGATGAGGTCGGGGTGCCGCGCGGCGGCCTCGCGGACGACGCGCTCGGTCCCCGGGTCGTCGTGGCCCACGATCGCGATGATCTCGAAGTCGGGGTGGTCCTGTTCGGCGAGGCGGTCGAGGGTCTGACCCATGACCTCCTCCTCATGCCGACCGGGGACGAGCAGGGTGAAGGAGTGCTTGGCGGGCAGCGGGACCGCGGCGAACCCCGTGTTCTTCAGGTGGCCGGTCGACCGCCAGGCGTGGAGCATCCAGTAGAGCGTGGTCACGGCGATGATCGTCAGCGCGGCGGCGAACAGCAGCATGGTGCCGTAGCCGAGCCACTCGCCGATGCTCCAGGAGCCGGGGTCGGCCGCCGACGCCGGGTCCACCAGGGTGCCGCGGTTCGGCAGCGGTTCCGTGGGTGCCGCGGGCTGCGGGGTCAGCAGGGGAGCGGGCTCGTCCGCGGCGGCGAACGGGCGGGCGGGGATGAGCGCGAGCGCTCCGAGCAGCGGTGCGAGTGCGGGTGCCATCAGGACAGGCCTCCAGAGGTCGGCAGTGCGTGGGTCGGTGCGGATCGACGAGTGGTCGTGGTGCGCGGTGCGGCGGCGGGTGCCGGCGCGGCCGGGCTCGAAACGGAGGTTTCCTGCGACGTCGTGCTCCGACGGCGACCGGTCGCCGACTCGGCGGGTCGGAAGACGACGTAGCGGTAGGCGAGGAACCGGAACACCATGCCGAGGACGAGTCCGACGCCGTTGCCCGCGATGTTGTCGGCGAGCGGGGTGGTGTAGCCGAGGACGTAGTGCGAGACGAACAGACAGCCCGCGGCGATCCCGAGGCCCAGGACGTTCATGAGCGCGAAGAGGGCGCCCTCCTTCCACACCGCGCGGCGGTGCTCGGTCCGGAAGGTCAGCGCCCGGTTGCCGAGCCAAGCGACGACCGTGGCGACGGCGACGGAGATCACCTTCGCTCCGATCGGCTTGTCGTCGAGCACGGTGAACCGCAGGAGGTTGTACACACCGACGTCCACGACGAACGCGGTGCCGCCGACGAGGCCGAAGGTGACCAGCTGGGAGACGAGCTTGGGCAGTCGCAACGGCTGGCGTACACGGCGTGGACGTGTTCCCGGAGCGACGGATCGTTCGGAAAGGGACGGCTGGCTCGGGTGCACGACGGAAGATTCGGGCTTCACGGTCATGCACGCCGTTCGGGGGCAGCGGGAAGCCCGGTTTGGTCGAGGCGACCGCAGCTCAGGGCTTTGCCAGGTTCATGAAACAGGGCCGAAATCCCTTGATTTTCCGCGGAAGTTGACATACTCGCGAGGCCATGGGGGACAACACCGCGGACCCCTGAACTGGGCTGCCGCCCGCCCGTCAACCGGCACGACGGCGATCCCTCGGTCGCCTACGATGGGGGCAACGCCCGGTGTGCTCGGGCGTCGCGTCGCCCTGATTCCCGGGTGCGCGAGGACGACCGGCACAGAGGGAGACATCTGGTGGGAAAGCTGATCTACGGGAGTTCATCGCGTGAGCTCGAACTCGACGACCGGATGCTCGCGCATGTGAAGTCGATCGCGGTCATGAAACTGCGGCGCAACGAGTCCTTCACGATCTCCTGGCCGCGCTCACTCGAGACCGGTGGCGGACGCGTGACGATCTGGGTGCACCCGTCGATCTCGCTGCAGTTCGAGTTCGACCAGGAGCAGCGTCCCGAGCTCAACCGCAGCTGGCTCGAGTCGATGATGCAGGACGCCAACAAGACCGGCGACCTCGCGATCGGCCGTGAGGTCCCCGACATCGACGAGCGGGCGCGCCCGACCAACGTCAGCGAGCCCCGCCCCCGGAAGTCGTCCGCGTGAGCGATCGGGTGATCGTCCTCACCGGTGCGAGCGACGGCATCGGCGCTGCGGCTGCGAAGGCGTTGACGGACGCGGGCGAGCAGGTCGTGGTGGTCGGGCGGTCACCGGAGAAGACGGCAGCCGTCGCGCGACGGATCGGGGCTGCATCGTTCATCTGCGACTTCGCCGAGCTGGCACAGGTTCGCCTCCTCGCCGAGCATCTCCTCGAGCAGTACCCGCGGATCGACGTCCTCGCCAACAACGCCGGCGGCATCTTCGGTGCCGACCGCCGGGTCACGACGGACGGCCATGAGCAGACGTTCCAGATCAACTATCTGGCACCCGCGCTCCTCACCCATCTCCTGCTCGACCGCCTCGTCGAGTCCGAGGCGACGGTCATCAACACCTCGAGCGTCGCCAACCGCCTGTTCGGGAAGCTCGACCTCGACGACCTCGACGCCGAACGCTCCTATTCGCCCACGCGCGCCTACGGCAACGCGAAGCTCGCGCAGATCCTCTTCACGAAGGAGCTCGACCGCCGGTACGGCCCGCGCGGCCTGTCCGCGGCGGCGTTCCACCCAGGGGTCATCTCGACGAACTTCTCCAGCTCGCCCGACGGCGCGATGCGGTTCCTCTATGCGAACCCGCTCGGGCGTCGCCTGCTGAACACCCCCGAGGAGGGCGCCGACACGCTCTTCTGGCTGGCCGAGAGTCAGCCAGGACTCGACTGGACCTCGGGCGGCTACTTCGCGAAGCGGAAGCCCGCACGCACGAACAAGCTCGCCGCCGACGTCGCCCTCGCCCGCGGGCTCTGGGAACGGACCGAGGAGATGCTCGCCGAGCACCGCTGAGCGGTCCCGCCGGTTCACCGCAGCGGCTCCCGCGTCCCCGGGTGGTGGTGACGGGAGCCTAGGCTGGTGGGATGCGATGGAACGAATGGACGACGGCGCTCGTCGTCGCCGGGGTCCTCGCCCTCGCCGCGGTGCTGATGCTCCTGATCCTCGGACCCGAGGCGCCGGTCGTGTGGGGACTCGTCTCCGGGGTGCTGCTCGCCCTCGTCGTCGGTGCCATGGCGTTCGTCAAGCGCGAGCGCTGACTGGGGCGATCCCGAGAAGGCCTGGGCGAGTCGGGCGACGGTGCGCGAGGATGGACCAATGACGACGAAGCGCATCCTGTTCATCGGCGGCAGTGGCATCATCTCCTCGGCGTCGGTCGCCAGAGCGGTGTCGCTCGGCCATGACGTCACCGTCCTGAACCGCGGCCTGTCCCACGTCCGCCCCCTCCCCGAGGAGGTCGAGCTCCTCCGCGCGGACGTGCGCGACACCGACGCGGTGACCGAGACGCTCGGCTCGCGCGAGTTCGACGTCGTGGCGCAGTTCACCGCGTTCACGCCACCGCAGGTGCAGGCGGACATCGACCGCTTCGCCGGTCGGATCGGCCAGTACGTGTTCATCAGCTCCGCATCCGCATACCAGAAGCCGCCACAGCGCCTGCCCGTGGTCGAGTCGACGCCGCTCCGGAACCCGTTCTCCCAGTACGCGCGCGACAAGATCTCCTGCGAGGATGTCCTCGTCCACGCCTACCGCGAGCAGGGGTTCCCGGCGACGATCGTGCGCCCGTCGCACACCTACGACCGTACGCTCATCCCGACGATGGGCCGACGCACCGACCTCGACCGCATGCGCGCGGGCAAGCCGGTGGTCGTGCACGGCGACGGGACGACCCTCTGGACCATCACCCACACCGCGGACTTCGCGGTCGGGTTCGTCGGCCTGCTGGGTCGCCGCGACGTGCTCGGGGAGGCCTTCCACATCACGGGCGACCACGCACCGAGCTGGAACGACATCACCCGGTGGATCGCGGAGGCGGCGGGCGTGGAGGCCGACATCGTGCACGTGCCGTCCGACGTCATCGCGGAGGTCCACCCGCCACTCGGGCCGACGCTCCTCGGCGACAAGGCGTTCCCGATGGTCTTCGACAACACGCGCATCCGCAGTCTCGTCCCGGAGTTCCGGCCCACCATCCCGTTCTGGGACGGCGCGGCGGAGATGGTCGCGTTCCACGACGCGAACCCGCACTGGCAGCCGGCCGAACCGGAGCTCGACGCGGCTTTCGACCGGATGGTCGCCGCCGTCGGGCGCTGAGCCCGTCGACAAGCTCAGGGACCGGCGGGTGCGGCTCAGGGACCGGCGGGGGTGGCCTCCGCGGCCCGGAGGTCCTTCCGGAGGATCTTCCCCGACGCCGACTTCGGGATGGCGTCGACGAAGGCCACGCGCCGGATCTTCTTGTGCGGGGCGACGCGCTCCGTGACCCACGCCATGAGCGCCTCGGCCGTGACGTCCTGGCCCGGTTGCAGGACCACGAAGGCCTTCGGCACCTCCTGGCCCTCGTCGTCGGGCACCCCGATGACGGCCGCGTCGGCGATCGCCGGGTGGCCGAGCAGCAGCGCCTCGAGCTCCGCCGGGGCCACCTGGTAGCCGTGGTACTTGATGAGCTCCTTCAACCGCTCGATGATGCGCACGGTGCCGTCACCGCGGACCGTCGCGATGTCGCCGGTGTGGAGGAATCCGTCGGCCTCGAGGGTCTCGCGAGTGGCCTCCTCGTTGCCGAGGTACCCGAGCATGACGTTCGGCCCCGCGCAGAGCAGCTCGCCCGCCGCGCTCTCCTCGTCCGAGCCCTCGGCCGGGTAGTCCACCTCGGCGCCGGTCTCGGGATCGACGATCCGGCACTGCATGTTCGGCAGCGTCGTGCCGACGCTGTCGAGCGACGCCCCCTCGGCCTGGAACGCGATCGCGTGGCTGACCGGGCTGAGCTCCGTCATGCCGTAGCCCTGCCGCATCCGACAGCCGAGGCGGTCCTCGACCGCCCGCCCGAGCGTCGCGTCCAGCGGTGCCGCACCCGAGAAGATCGTGTGGACGCTCGAGAGGTCGAACTCGTCGACGAGCGGGTGCTTCGCGAGTGCCACCGCGATCGGCGGGGCGATGAACACGTAGCTGCACCGGAAGTCCTGGATGATCCGGAGGAACTCAGCCAGGTCGAACCGCGGCATGGTCACGAGGGAGGCCCGCCGCGACAGCGCGAGGTTGAGCAGCACCGTCATGCCGTAGATGTGGAAGAACGGCAGGACCGCGAGGATCCGGTCGTCGGCGACCATGCCGAGCTGCGGGATCGACTGCTGCACGTTCGCGACGAGGTTCCGATGCGAGAGCATCACGCCCTTCGGCCGACCCGTCGTGCCGGAGGAGTAGGGCAGCACCGCCACGTGCGTGACCGGGTCGAACGAGACGTCCGGCGCGGGGAGGCGGCGCATGAGGAGGTCGCTCAGCGACGCGTGCCCCTCCGCGCCGTCGAGGACGACGACGCGGTCGGAGGGGATGCCGCAGGCGCTCGCCGCAGCCCAGGCCTGGGGGAGCAGCGGCGAGACGGTGAACAGCATCGTCGCGCCGGCGTCGCGCAGCTGCGCCTCGATCTCCTCGGCGTTGTAGAGGCCGTTCACCGTCGTCGCCGTCGCGCCCGCGCGCAGGATGCCGTGGAACACGGTCGCGAAGGCGGGGACGTTCGGCGCGTGGAGGGCGACGACGTCGCCGACCCCGATGCCGGCCGCCGCGAGGGCGCCGGCCAGGGCGTTGATCTGGCCGATGAGCTGTCGATAGCTCGTCTCGGCGCCGGTCGTGCCGTCGCGGAGGGCGATGCGGTCGAGGTCGCTCGGGGCGATGCCGCCGAACAGGGCGTCGTAGACACTCACGTCGGGGATCTCGACGTCGGGATGCGGGCTGGTGAACACGAGTGATCTCCTTCGAACACCGGTGATGGTGGAGTGAGTCTATCCACGCCGGGTGCTCGTTAGGCTGAACCCGTGAACGCGTCCCGCCCCATCCTCGGTCTCCTGCTCGACGTCGACGGCCCCATCGCCAGTCCGATCACTCGGACGATCAACCTCCCGAGCATCGCGCAGGACCTCGCGACGCTCGCGAACGCCGGGGTCCCGATCGCCTTCAACACCGGGCGGAGCGACGCGTTCCTCCGCGAGGTGGTCGTCCCACCGCTCCTGGCCGCCGGGCTCGCGGACGACGTCCGGCTCTACGGCATCTGCGAGAAGGGTGCCGTGTGGTTCGGCTTCTCGGCGGCCGGGGTCGACGAGCTGAGCCTCGATCAGGACGTCGCGATGCCGGAGGGCTACGGCGATGCCATCGAACGCCTCGTCGACGAACGGTACGCCGAGACGGTGTTCTTCGACCACACCAAGCGCGCAATGGTCTCGGTCGAGCAGCACGTCGAGGTGCCGGCAGCGGACTACGCCCTCGTGCGGAAGCACTTCGACGACGACGCCCGAGCCGAGCTCGCCCGACGCGGGTTCGGCGTCGATCACGCCCCCGGCCGCTACCCGGACGACGCCGGCCTCGTGCAGTACCGCATCGATCCCACGATCATCTCCACCGACATCGAGTCGGTCCGGCTCGGCAAGGACCTCGGCGCCGAGCGCGCGCTCGAACTCCTCGAAGCCGACGGTGGTGCGCTCCCACTCGCCTGGCGCACGGTCGGCGACTCCCGGAGCGACTACGCGATGGCCGACTGGTTGTTCGAGCACGGGTACGACGTCGCGCACGTGGACGTCCGTCCCGCCGACGGCGTCCCCGAGAAGCCCTACCCGGTGCTGACCCACCCGACGCTCATCCACGACGAGGCCGGCGCGGCCTTCCTGGCCCGCTGGGTCGCCATGGTGCAGGGGACCGCGACCGACGACGCCGACGTCAGCTGACCATGGTCGGCGACGAGGGACGTCCGACGGGCCGCCGTCGACCCGGTCCGACGACGGAGCGCGGGCTCGACCGCGTCGTCAACTTCAGCGACGCCGTCGTCGCGATCGCGATCACGCTGATCATCCTCCCGCTCGTCGACCTCGCCCAGGAACACGACGACGGCTCCGTGCTCGCGTTCTTCGGCCACAATTGGACCGGCCTCGCCGCGGCCGCGCTGAGCTTCGTCGTCATCGCCAACTTCTGGCGCGACCACCACCGCCTGTTCGAGCGCACCGCCGGATACTCGACGCGGCTCGTGACCCTGAACTTCGTCTGGCTCGCCGGGATCGTGTTCCTGCCGCTGCCGACGGTGCTCCTCTTCGACGGGACGGGCGACGACCGCGGAGCCCCCACGCTCTACATCGCGACGATGCTCGTCTCGATGGTCGCGGTACGACTCCAGCAGATGGTCGTCGAGCGGGACGGGCTGCTCAGCGAGGAAGCGGCAGCTGCGCCGCGCCAACCATGGGTGCTCGTGTGGTTCCCGACCGGCCTGATGCTGCTCGCCGGCGTCCTGGCCGCGACGGTGCCGGGGCTCGGCGCCCAGGCGCTGTACCTCCTGCTGCTGTCGATCCCGATCGGGTGGATCGGCAGTCGGCGGCACCACCGGGGCGACCCCGGTTCCTGAGCCCGTTCCGGTCCCTGAGCCTGTCGAAGGGCGGGGTGGGGCCGTCGGGGCTGCACTTCGACAGGCTCAGTGACCGGGGATTGTCGCTCGGTGACCGGCGGGGCGGCTCGGTGGCCGGCGCTGCGCCGTCGGGTCAGGTCTGGCAGTGGGGACACCAGTAGGTGTCGCGGAGGGCGGTCGGGTCGGCGCCGAGCTTGCCCCGCTGGATCCGGGTGCCGCACCGCAGGCAGCGCTGGCCGTCGCGCCCGTACACCCAGGTCTTCCGGCCGGGCCTCGTGTCGCCCGTCGTGACCCGGTTGCGGCGGTCGCGATTGGCGTTGATGAGCCGGTAGCCGAGTCGGACGGCACCCGGCAGGTCGACCTCGGCGGTGGGCCTCGTCGGGAGGACGCCTCGGATGAAGCACAGCTCGTTGACGTACTCGTTGCCGAGCCCCGCGAGGTTGCGCTGGTCGAGCAGCGCGACGTGGATCTCGCGGCCGTCGGCCTCCAGGTTGTGGATGGCACGCTCCTCGTCCCAATCCGGACCGAGGAGGTCGGGACCGAGCCAGCCGAAGCGCTCCTCGTCCTCGCGGGAGGGGAACACCTCGACGAGGCCGAGTTCGAACCCGACCGTCACCCAGTGCTGCGTCGACACGATCGCGCGCGCCTTCCAGGCCGGCCGCCGCCAGTGCTCGCCCGGCTGGTAGACGTGCCACAGCCCCTCCATCTTGAGGTGCGTGTGGAGGGTGTGGTCGCCGATGTGGTGCAGGAGGTGCTTGCCGCGGGGGATGACGTCGTGGACGACGTCGCCCCGGAGGTCGACGGTCGCGAAGGCGGGCACCCGCAGGTCGAAGCCGGTGACGACCTCGCCGGCGAGCGCCTGCCGCAACCGGTGCGCGGCTTGGAAGACCGTGTCACCCTCTGGCATGAACCGCTCCGTCCGTTCCGGCTACGGTGCCACCGGCAGGGTGTCCGGCGCAACCCGTGGCGGAACGGTAGCGCGCAAGTTCACCCACGCCGGAGCCGCAATCCACGTGGTGTCTCGACGAACCCGGCGTCGCGGAGGGCGTGGCCCGTCGGGGTGCCGAGCACGAAGGCGCCGTTGACCTGCTCGATGCCGAGCTTCTCGATGCGACCCGCTCGCACCGTCGCCGCCAGGGAACGCGCCCCGGCACGGAGCTGGTCGTCGTCCTCCGAGAACACGAGCGCCGTCTTGCCGCCGCGTTCCAGGTAGTAGACCGGTGCTCCGTCGACGAGGACGACGAGCGCACCCGCCTTCCGACCCGGGCGGTGTTTCACCCCGGTGACCTCCTGCCCCGGCCACCCGAGGGCGGCGCCGTACGGGTTCGCCGGGTCGGTCGCGGCGAGGGTGACGGCGTCGAGCGGTGGTTCGTCATCGGTCCGGATGAATCCGCGCAGGCGGTCGACGGTGCCCGAGGAGGCGAACTGGGCCCCGCCGAGGCGCTCCACGAAGTACCCGCGACGGCAGCGGCCGTTCTCCTCGAACTGCTTGAGCACGCGGTAGGCGAGGGCGAAACCGCCCGTCACCCCCTCCGCGACGACGGAGCCGCGGGTGACGACGCCGTAGCGCTCGAGCAGGGTCTCGCCCGTGGCGACGGCTCGGATGGTGGCGTCCTGCTCGGCCAGCGGCAGGATCGACCACCGTCCGCCGAGCGTCTGACTCGCCCGCGTCGACATCGAAGGACGTTGCAGGTTGCGCCCGCGGTACAGCTTCGATCGCGGGGTCTGCCGTTGCACCCGGTGCGCCGAGTTCCCCGAACCGGAGCCGACGAGCGTGCGGAGTGGGGAGAGGGTGTCGTTGGTGACGAGCCCGGCCCACACGAGCTCCCAGAGGGCGTCGACGAGAAGTTTGTCGTCCGTCGAGCCGACCGACTCCGCGAGCTGCCGGAAGAAGTACGCACCGCCCCCACCGAGCGTCGCGAGCAACTCGGTCTGCAGGGCGTCGGGTGTGTGCGGCGTCGGAGCGAGCGGCAGCGTGAGTGGTGCCGTGTCGGCGAGGTGGAGCGCGACCCAACCGTCGTTGCCGGGGATCGAACCGCTGCCCGACCACACGACCTCGCCCGTCGCGGTGAGCTCGTCGAGCATCGCGGGACTGTAGTCGGCGACGCGCGAAGGCAGGATCAGCGACTCCCAGGCCGACGCCGGGATGGGCGCACCGGCGAGCTGGTCGATGACCGTCGCGACGCCGTCGACACCGCGCAGCGTCCCGCCGAGGTGCTGCCACACCGGCAGGAATCGGGCGAACGCCTGCTGCTCGACCGGCTCGACCTCGTGCCGCAGAGCGGCCAGCGATCGGATGCGGAGCTTACGCAGCACGCCGGCGTCGCACCACTCCGTCGCGTCGGTGGGGCCGCGGTCGGTGTCGTCGCCCTCGCCCACCTGCTGCCTGCCGGCGGGGAGGAATTCGCCCTTGACCACGCGTCCGGCGTCGGCCAATCGGGCGAGCGTGTGCTGGACCACCGCCGTCCCGAGACCGAAGCGCCTGGCCGTCTGTCCGGTCGTGAACGGCCCGTGCGTGCGCGCGTGGCGCGCGAGGAGGTCGCCCAGCGGGTCGGCGACCGGCTCGGTGAACGCGACCGGTACGCCGATGGGCAGCGGGGTGCCCAGGGCGTCGCGGAGTCGTCCGGCGTCCTCGATCGCGGCGAAGCGCTCTTCGCCGGCGATCGGGACGCGGATGACGCGCTTCGAGCGTTCGAGTTCGGCGACGGCGGCCGCCGAGCGAGCCGGATCCGGGGACCAGGCTTGCGGGTCGTCGCCGCGACTCGCCTCGCCGTCGGTGGAGACGGTGACGCCGTCGAAGGTCGTCCGGGCTGCGATCTCGTCGATGGTGAGCGGGCCGAGCATCCGCAGCGCGTCGGCGACGCCCTCGACCCCCTTGAGTCGTCGCTCGGGGTCGAGACGCTGCAGCTCGAGCGCGGTCTGTTCGATGACACCCGGGTCGAGCAGCTCGCGGAGTTCCACGCGGCCGAGGAGTTCGCCCAGCATGGTGCTGTCGACCGCGAGTGCGGCGGCCCGGCGCTCGGCCAACGGGCTGTCGCCCTCGTACATGAACGCGCCGACGTAGCCGAACAGGAGTGAACGGGCGTAGGGCGAGGGCTGATCCGTCGTGGTCTCGACGATGCGGATCGCGCGCGACTGCAGCTCGCGCGCGAGGTGGTCGAGGGCCGGGAGGTCGTAGACGTCCTGCAGACACTCGCGGAGCGTCTCGAGGATGATCGGGAACGTCGGGTACTGCTTCGCGACCTCGAGGAGCTGTGCCGAGCGCTGGCGCTGCTGCCAGAGCGGCGAGCGTTTCTGCGGCGAGTAGTTCGGGAGCAGCAGCGCACGGGCGGCGCACTCGCGGAACCGTGAGGCGAACAGCGCCGAGCCACCGACCTCCTGCGTGACGAGGGCGTCGAGCTCCTCCGGTTCGAAGACGAAGAGCTCGGCTCCCGGCGGCTCGCTCTCGGTGTCGGGCAGGCGGACGATGATGCCGTCGTCGCTCGCCACCGCCGAGCCGTCGACCCCCAGACGCTCCTGCACCCGGGCTCCGACCGCGAGCGCCCAGGGCGCGTGCACACGGAGTCCGTAGGGGGAGTGGAGGATGACCCGCCAGTCGCCGAGTTCGTCGCGCGAGCGTTCGACGACGAGGGTCGTGTCGTTGGGGACGACGCCCGTCGCCTCGCGTTGCTCGCGGACGTAGGCGACGAGGTTGCTGATGGCCCGCTCGTCGAGGCCGGCTGCCTCGAGACGTGGGGTGGACCCCGTGCCGGTGGTGTCGAGCTCGCGCACGAAGGCGCCGATGGCGCGACCGAGCTCGGCCGGGCGTCCGATGCCGTCGCCCTTCCAGAACGGCAGTCGCCCCGGCTGACCGAACGCCGGGGTCACGAGCACGCGGTCGTGGGTGATCTCCTGGATGCGCCAGCTCGTGGCGCCGAGGGCGAAGACGTCGCCGACGCGGGACTCGTAGACCATCTCCTCGTCGAGCTCGCCGACGCGCGCGCCGGCGCCGGACTCGCCGACCATGAACACGCCGAAGAGCCCGCGGTCGGGGATGGTGCCGCCGCTCGTGACGGCCAGGCGCTGGGCTCCCGGCCGACCGGTCAGCACCCCGGCGTCGCGATCCCAGACGATCCGCGGCCGTAGTTCGGCGAAGGCGTCGGAGGGGTAGCGTCCGGCCAGGAGGTCGAGCGTCGCCTCGAAGGCCGAGCGGGGCAGGGAGGCGAACGGGGCACTGCGCTTGACCGTCTCGAACCAGTCCTCCACGCCGAGTTCGTCGAGCGCGACCGCCGCGACCGTCTGTTGCGCGAGGATGTCGAGCGGGTTCGAGGGGACCTCGATCGCCTCGATGAGCCCGGCCTCCATCCGCTCGGTCGCGACCGTGGTGCTGATGAGGTCGGCGCGGTGCTTCGGGAACAGGACGCCTCGGGAGACCTCGCCCACCTGGTGGCCGGCGCGGCCGACCCGCTGCAGGCCGCTCGCGACGCTCGGCGGGGACTCCACCTGGATGACGAGGTCGACCTCGCCCATGTCGATGCCGAGCTCGAGGCTCGAGGTCGCGACCACGCAGCGCAGGCGGCCGGACTTGAGGTCCTCCTCGATGCCCGCGCGCTGCTCCTTGGAGACGGAACCGTGGTGGGCGCGTGCGAGGAGCGGGATGTCGTCGTCGCTCTCCTCGGTGGTCGGCCGGGCGGCTGCGGCCGCGACGCTCGTCGAGCCTCGGGTCTGGCCGCTCTGGGCCATGAGCTGCGCCGGTGGACGCCCGGCACCGGGGGTCGTGAGGGTGGCGTCGCTGAGTCTGGCCTCGTTGATCTCGTTGAGCCGGGCCGTGAGCCGCTCCGCCAGACGACGGGAGTTGGCGAACACGATGGTGGATCGGTGCGCGAGCACGCGATCGACGATCGCCTCCTCGACGTGCGGCCAGATGCTGCCGACGCGGTCTTCGCCGCCGCCGTCACTGTTCGGGGTGTAGCCGGTGAACCCGCCACCGCTGCCGTCGTCGTCGGCCTCGCCGGGCGTCCGCATGCCGGCGTCGGGGTCGGTCATGTCGTCGACCGGGACGACCACGTGCAGGTCGAAGGTCTTCGCGGCCGGCGGGGCCACGATCTCGACCGGTGCGCGGCCCCCGAGGAACCGTGCGACCTCCTCGGCGGGGCGCACCGTGGCGGAGAGCCCGATGCGCTGCACCGGCTTCTCGAGCATGGCGTCGAGCCGCTCGAGCGACACCGCGAGGTGCGCGCCTCGCTTGGTCGAGGCGACGGCGTGGATCTCGTCGATGATGACGGTGTCGACCGTGCGGAGGGTTTCCCGCGCCGCACTCGTGAGCATGAGGAAGAGCGACTCGGGGGTGGTGATCAGGATGTCCGGTGGCTCCTTGGCCATCGCCCGGCGGTCGGCGGACGGGGTGTCGCCGGAGCGGACGCCGACACTGATGGTGGGTGGTTCGGTGCCGAGGCGGCGCGCCGCCTGGGCGATGCCGACGAGCGGCGTGCGGAGGTTGCGTTCGACGTCGACGCCGAGGGCCTTCAGTGGCGAGATGTAGAGGACGCGGGTGCCCCGGGAGCGCTCGCGCTGGGCGGCGGCGGCCTCCGCCTCGTCGGCCTCGAGCCCGGTGAGCGGGACGCCGGACCGTGGCCGCACGGCGTGTTCGGCGATGGCCTCGGAGAGCAGACGGTCGATCGACCAGAGGAACGCGGACAGGGTCTTACCCGACCCGGTCGGCGCGACGACGAGCGCGTTGGCGCCGCGGGAGATCGCGTCCCAGGCGCCCGCCTGCGCCGGCGTGGGCGCCACGAACGCCCCCTCGAACCAATCGCGCGTCGCGGGGGAGAAGCGCTCGAGCACCTCGGTCATGCGTTCCATCATCCTGCACCCCACCGACACCGCGACCGGCGTCGCGCGCGGTCGCGTGGCCCCGTATGATCCCGCCACGCGTCGGGCGCGGTGTCCGGTCGAACCGCCGCCCACCTGGATCGCCGCTCGGCTCCATACGGTATGAAGGAGCTATGAGCGTTCGCACCCCTGACCCCAACCCGGAACCCGATCTCCCCGGCAATTCCAATCCGGGCTGGCTGTCGGACGTCGAACTCGAGGAGATCCGCCGCCGGCTCCCGCTGCTGTACGTGGAGGCCGTGCCGGTCCGCGTCGACGGCTTCGGCGTCGTCACCGAGGTGGGCGTCCTGCTCCGGGCCACCGCGCTCGGCGAGATGACGCGCACGCTCGTCTCCGGTCGCGTCATGTACGGCGAGACGATCCGCGACGCGCTCTTCCGGCACCTGGAGAAGGACCTCGGTCCGATGGCGTTCCCGTTGCTCCCCGCCTCGCCCGTGCCGTTCCAGGTGGCCGAGTACTTCCCGTTGCCCGGATTGTCGCCGTACTCCGACGACCGGCAGCACGCCGTCGCGTTGGCGTACGTCGTCCCGGTGACCGGTACCTGCGAACCCCGCCAGGACGCGCTCGAACTCACGTGGATGACGCCCGAGGCGGCGTCCTCCGACGCGATCGCCGCCGAGATGGAGGGCGGCCGCGGCACGCTCCTCCGCGCGGCCCTCGCCTCCGTCGGCCGGCTCCGCTAGCCCTTCGACAGGCTCAGGGGTCGGGGACCGGGGTGCGTCAGCGGGTGTAGCGGACCTCGTCGATCATCTCGCCGAGGAACGGCTCGGTCTTGGCTCCACCGTCGAGGACGAACCCGTTGCGCTGGTAGAAGCGGTGCGCACGCGGGTTGTCCGCGGCGACCCACAGGAACGACGGCTGACCGTCGGGGATCGCGGCGTCGAACAGCTGCTGACCGATCCCAGTGCCGTGCCACGCGTCCAGCAGGTAGATGAAGTACAGCTCGCGCTCGCGGGGTGCGTCCTCGTCGCGGGCCGGACCCGAACCGGAGAACCCGACGATCTCGCCGTCGACGAGGGCGGCGAAGTGCGTGTACTCGGGGCCCTGTGCGGCCCAGTGGGTCCAGAGCTCGGCCATGCGACGCGGCGACAGCTTCGCGAGCGTCGCAGCGCTGATGAGGTGGTCGTAGGTCTCGTGCCAGGTGGTGGCGTGGACGCGTCCCAGCGACTCGGCATCGACGTCGCGGACGGGGCGGACGACTGCGTTGACGTTCATGGTGGAACCGTATCCCGAGCGCCCCCGTCTCGCGAAATCGAGCGGGTCCGCGAACCGCGAAGCGCCGCCCACCCTGCGGTGGACGGCGCTTCGTTCGAGCGGTTCGCTGCTAGTTGCCGCTGGACGCGCGACGGTTGGTCCGGGGACGCGAGGACTCGGCGGGAGCGCCTGAGTTCGCGGCGTAGCCGGTGCTGTAGTGCGTGCGGCTGCCACCGGTGGCGGCACCCGCACGGGCACCGCCCGAGCGACCGGCGCCGGAGCGCTGTCCGCCCTGACCACCGTTGCCGCCGGCGGGACGACCGCCACGACGACCGCCGCCGCCCTGGCCTCCCTCGCGGGGAGCGCTGTCGCGGCTCGCGCCGGCACGGGCGCCGTCGCGGTCGCGGTGACCGTTGCCGAGGCCGTTGCCGTCGCGGGCTGCGCGCTTGCGCTGCGCGTTGGCGCCCTGTGAGCGACCGCCGCCACCCTGCTGCTGCACGGCCGCGCGCGGCGCCGGCTTCACGTAGGGGGCGACGTCGCCGATGAGCTCGAGGACCGCCGGGGAGGTCGCGGTGACCGCCTGCGGGGTGACGGTGATCTCGGCCTTGCGGAGGAGCTTCTTGAGGTCGTCCATCTGGCCGGGGATCGCGAGGGTCACGACGTCACCGGCGCTGCCCGCGCGAGCCGTTCGGCCCGAGCGGTGCAGGTACGCCTTGTGCTCGGTCGGCGGGTCGACGTGGATGACGAGCTCGACATCGTCGACGTGCACACCGCGTGCGGCGACGTCGGTGGCGACGAGGACCTTGGCGGTGCCGGCGCTGAAGGCCGCGAGGTTGCGGTCGCGGGCCACCTGCGAGAGGTTGCCGTGCAGGTCGACTGCGGGGATGCCGGAGTCGGTGAGCTGCTTCGCGAGCTTCTTGGCGTGGTGCTTCGTGCGCATGAAGAGGATGCGACGGCCGCTACCCGAGGCGAGGGCCTGGATGAGGTCCTTCTTCGACTCGACCGAGGGGGTCGTGAAGACGTGGTGGGTCATCGCGGCGACGGGCGAGTTCGCCTCGTCGACGGAGTGGAGCACCTCGTTCTGCAGGAACTTGCGGACGAGCTTGTCCACGCCGTTGTCGAGCGTCGCGGAGAACAGCAGACGCTGCCCGCCGCGAGGCGTCTTGTCGAGGATGCGCGTGACGACCGGCAGGAAGCCGAGGTCGGCCATGTGGTCGGCCTCGTCGAGGACCGTGATCTCGACGGCGTCGAGGTTCACGAAGCCCTGCTTCATGAGGTCCTCGAGACGGCCGGGGCAGGCGATGACGATGTCGACGCCGGCGCGGAGCGCCTCTTCCTGACGCTTCTGCGAGACGCCGCCGAAGATCGTGGTGGTCTTCAGCGAGTAGGCGTCGGCCAGCGGCTGCATGACCGCGGCGATCTGGGTGGCGAGCTCGCGGGTCGGGGCGAGGACGAGTCCGAGCGGGCGACCCGGACGGCGCTTGCCGCCGGCGAGGGCGCCGCCGAGACGGGCGACCATCGGGATGCTGAAGGCGAGGGTCTTGCCGGAGCCGGTCTTGCCGCGGCCGAGGACGTCGCGTCCGCCGAGGGTGTCGGGGAGCGTGTCGATCTGGATGGGGAACGCACTCGTCTTGCCGTCCTTCGCGAGGGAGGCGACGAGTGGTGCCGGGACGCCGAGGGCGTCGAAGGTGATGGTTGCTTCGGTCATGGGTGTGTGTCTCTTTCAGGCACGGCCACGAGCTTCGATGACGGCTGCCGGCGCACTCGTGTGCGGTAGCGGGCACTGCCGGGATGACCACGCACGTGATGACTCACGTGGATGGTACGGCGTGCTTCCGTCGGCGTCGTCGCTGGTGGGAGGTGGCGAAGGCGCAGGTCGCGCATCCGTTCGCCGTATGAAGTGTCATCGACCCTGGCATGCACCGCTGGGTGCCGTGCAGGGGAGAGAGGGAGCGTTCTACGACGCAAGCGAGTACCGCACCGGATGGCGCGATCGCACGCAAGTTCCTCAAGCGTAGCGCATCAGGCGAGGAGTCTGCTGGGAGTGGCGCGTTACGGCTGTGTTTCCATCTCCTGGAATCGGTCGTCGGCGCTTGACAGTCCGCTGGAGCGGGTGAGTAATGTGTCACCCACCACAAACCCGGATCCGTGTACTGTGTCACACGGTACAGAAAGGCCTGTCGCCCATGAGCTTCGACGAAGACGCCCGAGCAGCGAGCTCCGCGGTGCGCGCGGGAGGCCACTACGCCGCCGTCGCACCGATCGCCGGAGTCCGCATCCCGCTGGGCGCCGGACAGGTCACGCTGGGCGACGGCGAACTCGGTGCGTGGCAGCGTCGGAACCGGGGCGCCACCGTCCCGCACTCGATCGAGCAGCTCCGCCTCGCGGGCAACCTCGACAACCTCGCCCGGATCGCCGACCCCGGCGACGGCACGTCACGCTTCCGCGGGCGCTACCCGTTCCTCGACACGGACGTCTTCAAGACCCTGGAAGGCCTCGCCTACCTGCTCGCCGAGGACGAGGCCGTCGGCGCGGCACCCGGCGATGTCCGCGACTTCTACGAGGAGGCCGTCGGCGTCATCGAAGCCGCGCAGCGGGAGGACGGGTACCTCAACTCCTACTTCCAGGCTCCGGAGATCGAGAAGGAACCCTGGGAGGACCTCGCCTGGGGCCACGAGTTGTACAACCTCGGGCACCTCATCCAGGCGGCGATCGCCGCGAAGCGTCGTCTCGGCGACGACCGTCTGCTGAACGTCGCCCGGGCCTTCGCCGACCTCGCCGTCGAACGGTTCGGACCGGACGGCGACCCGCAGGTGTGCGGGCACCCCGAGGTCGAGATGGCCCTGGTCGAGCTGTTCCGTGAGACCGGCGTGCGGTCCTACCTCGAGCTCGCGACCGCGTTCGTCGACCGCCGCGGCCACGGCACGGTCGAGCTCCGGGTCTTCCCCGCCGAGTACTTCCAGGACTCGGCCCCACTGCGCGACCTCGACTCCGTGACCGGACACGCCGTCCGCATGGCGTACCTGGCCGCCGGAGCGACCGACGTCGCCCTCGAACACGGCGACCAGGAACTGCTCGCGTCGCTGCAGCGGCTCTGGGACGACATGGTGGAGACGAAGCTCTACCTCACGGGCGGCCTCGGGAGCCGACACTCCGACGAGGCGATCGGCGACCGCTACGAGCTGCCGTCCGAACGCTCCTACAGCGAGACGTGCGCCGCGATCGCCGTGATGCAGTGGGGCTGGCGCCTGTACCTCGCGACCGGGTCGGCGGCCGTCCTCGACACCGTCGAGACCGTCCTCTACAACGCCTACGCCGCCGGCCTCTCCGCGGACGGCACGGCCTTCTTCTACGACAACCCGCTGCAGCGTCGCCCCGACCACCTGCAGCGGTCGGGGGCGGAAGCGGACGGCGAACTCCTCAGGCGGAGCTGGTTCGGGTGCCCGTGCTGCCCGCCGAACATCGTGCGCTGGACCGCGGAGCTGCAGGACCACCTCGCGACGTCGACTCCCGCCGGTGTCGAAGTCGCGCACCTCACCGCGGCGTCGATCACGACCGAGCGGCTCTCCGTCACCGTCGACACCGCGTACCCGTGGGACGGAGCGGTCACCGTGACGGTGGACACCGCCGCCGACGACGAGGTCGAGCTCGCGATCCGCATCCCCGCGTGGGTCGTCGGAGGTTCCATCCGCGTGGGTGGATCGGCCGCGCCGCTCGAACCCGTCGACGGATGGATCCGGGTCCGGCGCTGGTGGCGTGCGGGCGACACCCTGGAACTCGACCTCCCGATGCCCGTCCGGGCGCACGGCGCGCACCCCTCCGTCGACGCCCTCCGCGGCTCGATCGCCTTCGCCCGCGGACCGATCGTCTCCTGCGCCGAGCAGCAGGACACGACGGCGGACCTCGACCTCCTGCGGTTCTCCGGAGCCGACGCGGATCTCGCGGTCGTCGAGCACCGTCGGATCCTGGCCCGGGAGGGGATCGACGCCGTCGCACTCCTCGTCCCGGCGGCCGTCGACGCTCCCGCTCCGGCCGTGCTCTACCCGGTCCTCTCCGGTGCGCCCGAGGCCGAGCCCGCCGCGGCACCGCTCGTCGATGTCGCGACGACAGCCGCGGCGACGCAGACCACCGCGACCCTCATCCCCTACGCCCTCTGGGGCAACCGCGAACCGGGCGCCATGCGCGTCTGGTTCCGCGCCCGCTGACCTCCTCCCGTCCCCGACCCCGCTCCACCCTCTCCACCCGCGGGCGACCCGCCCGATCGACACGAAAGCAGAGCGTCATGAAGCAACGATTCTCCATCCCCGCCCTCGCGGCGGCGGCCGTCCTCCTCCTCGCGGGGTGTACCTCCGCGGGTTCGGGCTCGGGAGGTGACGGACCGTCCAGCACCCCGGTGAAGGGCGGCACGGTCGACGTCCTCTTGAACGCGGACTTCTCGCACCTCGACCCGGTCCAGGGCTTCGACGGCGGCGTGAACAACTTCTACCGTCTGATCTACCGCACGCTGACGACGCAGTCCACGGGCGAGGGCGCCAAGGGCACCGAGATGGTCCCCGACCTCGCGACCGACCTCGGCACGGTGAGCGACGACGGCCTCCAGTGGACGTTCACGCTCAAGGACGACCTGAAGTTCGAGGACGGCACGCCGATCACGAGCAAGGACGTGAAGTTCGGCGTCGAGCGCTCCTTCGACCCGGCCATCGCCGTCGGATCGCCCTACGCCCGCCTCACGATCGCCGGCACGGACTCGTATGAGGGCCCGTACATCACGGGTGACCTGCCGTCCATCCAGACGCCGGACGACCAGACCATCGTCTTCACGCTCAAGGAGCCGTTCGCCGACTTCGCGAGCGTCGTCGGGCAGAACAGCTTCACACCCTTCCCAGCCGACACCGAGCGGGTGACGACGACGAGCCTCGACAAGATGCCGATCGCCTCCGGCCCCTACAAGGTCGACAGCTACGAGCGCGGTTCGCAGCTGAAGCTCGTCCGCAACGACTCGTGGGACCCGAAGACGGACGACGTCCGCAAGGCCTACCCGGACGGCTTCGACTTCACCTTCGGTCTCGACGCCTCGACCATCGACGAGCGCATGATCGCCGGCCAGGGTGACGACGCGAACGCGATCGCCGGGTCCGTCCAGGCGGCCTCCATCTCCCGGATCCAGACGCCGGCCCTCAAGGCACGCACCATCGCCGGTCTCCAGGGCTGCACCACGTACATGGGTCTGAACACGACCAAGCCGAACATGGACAACCCGCTGGTCCGCCAGGCCATCGCCTACGCCATCGACCGCGAGTCGGTGAAGGACGCCTCGGGCGGGTCGCAGCTCGCGGACATCGCGACCACCATGCTGCCGCCCACCGTCGCCGGTCACACCGAGTTCGACCTCTACCCGAGCAAGGACAACGCCGGCGACCCGGAGAAGGCCAAGGAACTCCTCGCCGAGGCGGGCCTGCCCGACGGCTTCTCCTTCACACTCGACATCCGCAGCCAGCCCAAGATGCAGGCGCAAGCCGAGGCGGTGCAGCAGGCGCTCGCGAAGGCCGGCATCACGGTGAACTTCAACCTCATCGACACCTCGACCTACTACGAGGTCATCGGCACGACGTCGCAGCAGAACGACGCCGCCATCACCGGCTGGTGCCCGGACTGGGCCTCAGGCTCGACCTTCCTGCCGCCGCTCTTCGACGGTTCGCAGATCTTCCCGAAGGGCAACTCGAACATCGCGCAGCTGAACGACCCCGCCGTCAACGAGCGCATCGCCGAGATCCGCGCGATGACCGACACCGACGAGGCCAACGCCGCCTGGGGCGCGCTCGACGAGCAGATCCAGAAGCTCGTACCGACGGTGCCGCTGCTGTTCGAGAAGACGGTCATGGTCGTCGGAGCCAACGTCGCGGGTGCGTACTCGCACGCCGGGTACTCCGGTGGCATCGACTACGTGTCCGTCGGCCTGTCCTCGGCCGGCGAGTAGTCGGAAAGCCGGTAGCCGCAGATGTCGTCGTCCGTTCCCAGTGAGCTGACCACCGTCGCCGAGGAGGTGGGTGCGCCGGTCGGTGCGCCCACCCCCGCGCGGCGGGTGATCGCCACCCTCCGTTCCAGCCCACCGGTGCTGCTCAGCGTCGCGTTCATCGTGCTCGTCGTGCTGCTCGCGATCCTCGCCCCACTGATCACCGCGATCAGCGGCTGGGGTCCGTACACCTTCGACAAGTCGGCGGTGGACTCCGACCTCGGCGGCGTACCGATCGGCAACCTCGGCGGGATCTCCGCCGAGCACTGGTTCGGGGTCGAACCCGGGAACGGACGCGACATCTTCGCGCGCATCGCCTTCGGTGCGCAGGTGTCGCTGTCGATCGCCGTCTCGGCGACCATCGTCACCACCGTGCTCGGCGTGGTGCTCGGCATGCTCGCCGGCTTCTACGGCGGGTGGGTCGACCAGGTCGTCTCCCGCGTCATGGACTTCCTCATGGCGTTCCCGTCGCTCATCTTCATGATCGCGCTCCTGTCGGCCCTGCCCGCCGGCAACCGACCGGTCCTGCTCGTCGTGGTGCTGAGCCTCTTCGGCTGGCCGTACACCGCCCGGGTGGTGCGCGGTCAGGCGATGTCGCTGCGGACGAGCGAGTTCGTCGAATCGGCGCGTGCGTCGGGCGCCGGGGGCATCCGCATCGTCTTCCGCGAGATCCTGCCGAACCTCCGCGGCACCATCATCGTCCTGGCCACCCTCGCCGTTCCCGGTTACATCGGCACGGAGGCTGGCCTCTCCTTCCTCGGCGTCGGCGTCACCCCGCCCACGCCCAGCTGGGGCCAGATGATCGCGACCGCGGTCGGCTGGTACGCGGTCGACCCGATGTACTTCCTGATCCCCGGCACCTTCCTGTTCCTCACGGTGCTGTCCTTCACCGTGCTCGGCGACCGCCTGCGCAAGGCCCTCGACTCGGGAGACGCCGCCTCATGACCCTCTACCTCCTGCGCCGCATCGCGTCGGCGATCGGCATCCTGCTGCTCATCAGCCTCTTCACCTACGCCATCTTCTTCCTGCTGTCGCCCGACCCGGCGGTGCAGATCTGCGGCAAGACCTGCACCCCCGACCGCATCGACCAGATCCGGGCGCAGCTCGGGCTCGACCAGCCGTTCTGGCAGCAGTACCTCGAATTCATCCGGGGGATCGTCATGGGCCGGAGCTACGGGGAGGGTGCCTCGGCGGTCTCCTGCGCGGCGCCGTGCCTCGGCTTCAGCTTCCAGACGAACGAGTCCGTCATGGACATGATCACCGCGCGCTTCCCCGTGACCGCGACGGTCGCGATCGGTGCGGCGGTCCTCTGGCTGCTCGTCGGCGTCAGCGGTGGCCTGCTCAGCGCCGTCAAGCAGGGGACCGGCTGGGACCGTGGGGCGATGATGGTCGCGCTCGCCGGCATCAGCCTGCCGAACTACTTCCTCGCGCTCCTCCTGCAGTACGTCCTCGTGGTGCAACTGCAGATCCTGCCGTTCCCGCAGGCCGTACCGTTCGCCGAGGACCCGGTGCGCTGGTTCCAGAACTACCTCATGCCGTGGATCGTGCTCGCCCTCGGCTACGCGTCGATGTACGCGAGGCTCGTCCGGTCGAACGTCATCGACACCCTCGGTGAGAACTTCATGCGGACCGCCCGGGCGAAGGGCCTGCCCGCGCCGCTCATCCTGCGCCGCCACGCGCTGCGCCCGGCGCTCACCCCCGTCGTCACGCTCTTCGGCATGGACTTCGCGGGCCTCCTCGGTGGCGCCCTCATCACCGAGACGGTGTTCGGACTGAACGGCGTCGGCAAGCTCGCCGCCGACTCGATCGCGAAGAACGACCAGCCGGTCATCATGGGCGTCACCCTCCTGGCCGCGTTCTTCGTGGTCATCGGCAACGTCGTGGTCGACGTCGCGTACACGTTCCTCGACCCGAGAGTGAGAGTGAAGAGCGCATGAGCCCCACCGTCACCAGGACCATCTCCCTGCCCGTCCCCGGGGCGGCGCTGCTCGAGGTCGACGACCTCACGGTCACCTTTCCGACCACCTCCGGTGACGTCGACGTGGTGCGGAAGGCGTCGTTCGCGGTTCAGCACGGCCAGACCCTCGGCATCGTGGGCGAGTCCGGCTCCGGCAAGTCCATGACCTCGCTCGCGATCATGGGACTGCTCCCGAACGGCGGGCGCACGACCGGCAGCGTCCGACTGAGCGGACACGAGCTCGTCGGGCGCAGCGACCGTGAGATGCGCCGCGTGCGCGGCGACCGGATCGCGATGGTCTTCCAGGATCCGCTCTCCTCGCTCAACCCGTACTACACCGTCGGACTGCAGATCGAGGAGGCGTACCGCGCCCATCGCGGCGGTTCCCGGAAGGCCGCCAGGGCCGTCACGATCGAAGCCCTCGAACGGGTCCGCATCGCGGACGCCTCCCGGCGCGTCGACCACTACCCGCACCAGTTCTCGGGCGGCATGCGGCAGCGCATCATGATCGCCATGGCGCTCTGCCTGGAACCCGACCTGCTCATCGCGGACGAACCGACGACAGCACTCGACGTCACCGTCCAGGCGCAGATCCTCGACCTCCTCTCCGAACTGCAACGGGAGACCGGCACCGGCATGATCTTCATCACCCACGACCTCGCCGTGGTCAGTCAGGTCGCCGACGACGTGCTCGTCATGCGTGGCGGCGACCCCGTCGAGATGGGCACCGCCGAGCAGATCTTCTCCCGGCCGCAGGCGCCGTACACCCGTGCACTGCTCGACGCCCTGCCGCGGATCGACGACCCGTTCTCCGAGCGGCCGACGGCACCCGCCACGACCGGAGAGGGACGGGCATGAACGACGCACCAGTGCTCCTGCAAACCACCGGGCTCACGAAGGACTTCACGACCAGGGGTGACGGGGCGTTCCGCGCACGCACCACCCGGTTCCGCGCCGTCGACGACGTCGGGTTCGCCGTCCGCGCCGGCGAGACGCTCGGCATCGTCGGGGAGTCGGGCAGCGGCAAGTCGACGACCGCGCGGATGATCGCGAAGCTCATCGAACCGACCGCCGGCACGATCACCTTCGACGGCGAGGACGTCACCACCGCGCGTGGCCCGGCGCTCGCCGCGTTCCGGACGAAGGTGCAGGTCGTCTTCCAGGACCCGTTCTCCTCCCTGAACCCCCGGCACACCGTCGAGCGCATCGTGTCGGCACCGCTCGACTACCAGGGCATCACCCCGAAGCAGGGCAAGCGCGCCCTCGTGCGCGACCTGCTCGACCGCGTCGGCCTGAACCCCGACCACCTCCAGCGCTATCCGCGGCAGTTCTCGGGCGGCCAGGCCCAGCGCATCGGGATCGCCCGGGCGCTCGCCGTCTCCCCGAAGCTCGTCATCTGCGACGAGGCGGTGTCGGCGCTCGACGTGTCGGTGCAGGCACGCATCATCGACCTGTTGCGGGACCTGCAGGCCGAGCGCGGCCTGAGCTACCTGTTCATCGCGCACGACCTCGCCGTCGTGCGGCAGATCGCCCACGACGTCGCCGTCATGCACCGGGGCAAGGTGGTCGAGCAGGGTGACCGCGAGGCGATCTTCGACCACCCGCAGGACGACTACACGAAGACCCTGCTCGCCGCCGTGCCCTCCATCGACCCGAGCTGGGAGGCCGCGCGTGCCACCATGCTCGGACAGGAGCGGACGCACGGATCGACCGCCGGAAGGACAGAGGCATGACCCACCGCACCACCACCTCCCTGCTGCCGGGGATCCACGTGACCGACCACACGGTCGACGTCCCGCTCGACTGGCGGCGCCCCGACGACGGCCGCACGATCAGCCTGTTCGCCCGCGAACTCGTCGACCCTCTGCGTCGCGACGAGCAGCTCCCGGTCCTCGTGTTCCTCCAGGGCGGACCGGGCGGCAAAGGCCCGCGTCCGGTGTCCAGAGACGGCTGGGTCGCCGAGGCCCTCCGCACCTTCCGGCTCGTGCTGCTCGACCAGCGCGGCACCGGCCGGAGCACCAGGATCGACGGCCGGTCCATCGCGGCCGTCGGTGACGCTGCCGCACAGGCCGAGTACCTGGAACGCTTCCGGGCCGACTCGATCGTCGACGACGCCGAGTACCTGCGCCGCACCGTCTTCGGTGGCCGTCGCTGGTCGACGCTCGGTCAGAGCTACGGCGGGTTCCTCACCCTCACCTACCTCTCGCGAGCCCCGGAGGGACTGGCCGCCTGTTACGTCACGGGCGGTCTGGCAGGCATCCACCCGTCGGCGGCTGAGGTCTACCGCCGCACCTATCCGCGCGCGGAGCGCAAGAACCGGGCCTTCGCCGAGCGGTACCCCCAGGACGTCGACACCGTCGCGCGGATCGCCGACCGACTCGCCGCCGATGAGGTGCTCCTGCCGGACGGCGACCGACTCACCGTGCGGCGCTTCCAGAACCTCGGGATCGACTTCGGGATGAAGCCCGGTTACGAGCGTCTCCACTGGCTGCTCGACGAGGCGTTCGACAGTGGCGACCGCTTGAGCGACACCTTCCTGGCGCAGGTCTGGGGGAGGACGTCCTACGTCGACAACCCCCTCTTCATCGCCCTGCAGGAGAGCATCTACGGTGCCACCGGCTCGGGGGCGACCGCGTGGGCGGCGCAGGCCGAGCGCGATGCACGGCCGGCGTTCGCCGAGACGGCCAGGCCGCTGCTGTTCACGGGCGAGATGGTCTACCCCTGGATGTTCGAGGAGATCCGCTCGCTCCGACCCTTCCAGGGCGCGGTGGAGCGACTAGCGGCCAAGGCCGACTGGGACCCGCTGTACGACCCCGCTGTCCTGGAGGCGAGCACGGTGCCGCTCGCCGCGGCCGTGTACTACGACGACATGTACGTGGACGCGCAGCTGCAGTTGGAGACGGTCGACGCGGTCGGCGGGGCGACCGCCTGGGTCACGAACGAGTACGAGCACGACGGGATCCAGGACGCCGCCGTGGTGCGCCGCCTGTTCTCGATGGTGGACGAGCGCGGCGGCCGTCGCGCGGATGAGGAGCAGGCATGACCGACACACAGCAGCAGGCACCCGAGCAGACGGCGGGCCTCGCGTCGGCGACCACGGAGGCACCCGCCACGTCCATGCCGCGCCCGGCGAACCCGGACCCGAAGCTGCCCCGTCTGGCCGAGGTGCCGGCGTTCCGCGAGTTCCTCAGCACCGGCTGGGGCACCCCCGACCGCACGCCGCCGGTCGAGCCCGGGATCGCCGCAGCCGCAGCCGAGCACCGTCGTCGGTTGAGCGAGGCCTTCGTCGGGCAGACGCTCGTCGTCGCCGCCGGTCGCGCGCCCGTCCGGGCCAACGACTCGAACTACGACTTCCGCCCAGACAGCGACTTCTTCTGGCTCACCGGCTGCTCCGCCGAGGACGCGGTCATCGTGCTGCGTCCGAGCGGCACCGGTCACGACGCGACGTTGTACATCCCGGCACCGGCGCACCCGGGCGAGACCGGGTTCTTCGCCGACGCCAACCACGGCGAACTCTGGGTCGGTTCGGCGCCGGGGCCGGCCGACTGGTCCGCGGTCCTCAACCTCCGGGTCGAGGTGCTCGCCGCGCTGCCCGACGCGCTCCGAGGCGTCGAACGACCACTCCTCGCGGGGACCCTGACCTCGCGGCATCGTGCGCTCGAGCCGCTGACGGTCGCGCCGGAACTCGGCCGCGTGCTCTCGGAACTGCGCATGATCAAGGACGACTGGGAGATCGCGGAGCTGCGGCGGGCGGTCGACGCGACCGTCGGCGGGTTCTCCGCCGTGATCCGGGAGCTGCCGACGGCCCTCGCCGGCGGCGGTGAGCGTTGGCTCCAGGGGACCTTCGACCGGCACGCCCGCACCACGGGGAACGGCCCCGGCTACTCGACCATCGTCGGCAGCGGTGCGCACGCACCCACGCTCCACTGGGTGCGCTGCGACGGCCCGGTCCGCCCCGAGGACGCGATCCTGCTCGACATGGGCGTGGAGACGCGTGCGTTCTACACGGCGGACGTCACCCGCACCTTCCCCGTCTCGGGCACCTTCAGTCCGGAGCAGCGTCGCGTCCACGACCTCGTCGAAGCGTCCCACCGCGCCGGGATGGCCGCCGTCCGCCCGGGCCGCGACTTCACCGACTTCCACCACGCGGCCATGGAGGTCATCGCGCAGGGACTCCACGACTGGGACCTCCTGCCGGTGTCCGTCGACGAGGCTCTGAGCCCGGTCGGGCAACAGCACCGGCGGTACCTCGTGTGCGGCATCGGTCACCACCTCGGCCTCGACGTCCACGACTGCGCGAAGTCCTCCTACGAGGCCTACCAGGGTGGCTCGATGGCCCCCGGTATGGTCCTCACGGTCGAGCCGGGGCTGTACTTCCACGCCTTCGATGAGACGGTTCCACCGGAACTGCGCGGCATCGGCGTCCGGCTCGAGGACGACCTCCTCGTGACGGCCGACGGCGCCGAGGTGTTGTCGGATGCGCTGCCCATCGACGCGTCGGGCATCGAAGCGTGGATGCGCGCCCAGTAACCTGAGCGGACCGTGGTGGGAGACGAAGGATGGGAGTCGCGATGAGCATGTCGGCGATCCGACCGGCCGAGGAACGGCTGAGCCTGCGGGCGCAGGTGGAGCGGGCGGTGTCCGCGGCGATCATCTCGGGCGAGCTCGCGCCGGGGACGATGATCTCGGTACCGACGCTGGCGGTGCAGTTCAACGTCTCGGCGACGCCCGTCCGTGAAGCGATGCTCGATCTCGAGAAGCGCGACTTCGTGGAGGCGGTCCGGAACAAGGGGTTCCGTGTCACGGTCGTCAGCGAGGCCTCGCTCCGCAACACGGCGCAGATCCGCCAGCTCCTCGAGCCGCCCGCGATGGCGGACCTGGCGGAGGTCTTCGACCACGGGTCGCTGCCCGAGCTCCGGCAGCAGGCTGACGACATCGTGGCCGGTGCCCGCGACGGCGACCTGACCCGGTACCTCGAAGCCGACCAGGCGTTCCACCTCGCGCTCACCGCGAAACTCGGCAACCCGCTGCTCGTCGAGCTCGTCGCGGACCTCCGCGGACGTACCCGCCTCGTGGGGTTGGCAGCCATGCTCGATTCGCAGCAGCTCGACCGCTCGGCCGTGGAGCACCACGAGCTCCTCGACGCCCTCGAGCGGGGTGACGGGGCCGCCGCTCGCGAGCTCATGCACCGACACATCGGGCACACCACCGGCTGGTGGGCCGGCAAGCCGGAATCCGACGCCGAGTAGCCCCTGGCGTGCGTGCGCGGACCTCGACCAGGATCCGCGATCGCGCACGCTTGCCTGTTCAGTGAATGTGTGACACATTACTGAAAGCCCTTCCCCGCACCGACCGAGAGGACCGCCCATGACCCGCATCGTCATCGTCGGCGCCGGCATCGTCGGTGCGGCCTGCGCGCGGATCCTCGCCCGCCGCGGCGCCGAGGTCGTCGTATTGGACCGTTCGGCGGCCGCCGGCGGTACGAGCGGCTCGGGGGAGGGGAACCTGCTCGTCTCCGACAAGGGGCCCGGCCCCGAACTCGACCTCGCCCGGTACGCTTCACGCCTCTGGCCCGTCGTCACCGCCGAACTCAGTGCCGAACTCGGACCGACCTTCCCGAGCATCGAGTTCGAGCGCAAGGGCGGCATCGTGGTCGCCACAACCGAGGCCGGCGCGCAGCCGCTGCTCGACTTCGCCGCCGCCCAGCGCGCGGCCGGTGTCGACGCCCGGCCCCTCACCGAGGACGAGTTGCTCGCGGCGGAGCCGTCGATCACCCGCTCCTCCACGGCGGCCGTCCACTATCCCGAGGACGCACAGGTCCAGCCCGTCATCGCCACGGAGGCCCTGCTCGCCTCGGCCCGGCGGGCGGGCGCGATCGTGCGCACCGGCGTCACCGTGACGGGCGGCGTCCGGAGCGCGACCGGTCGCCTCGCGGGTGTCCGGACCTCCGTCGGCGACGTCTCGGGCGATGCGGTCCTCGTCTGCGCCGGTCCGTGGTCGGCCGAGCTCGGCGAGGTGCTCGGGGCACCCGTCCCGGTCCGTCCCCGTCGCGGCATGGTGCTCGTCACCACCCGCATGCCGCACCGCGTGCACCACAAGGTCTACGACGGCGACTACTTCGGGGCCACGCAGTCGAGCGACGCCTCGCTCCAGACCTCGAGCGTCGTCGAGTCGACGGCTGCGGGCACCGTCCTCATCGGATCGAGTCGGCAGCAGATCGGGTTCGACGCGCGCCTCGACGTCGACGTGCTCCGCGAGGTCGCGGCGAAGTCGCTGCGCCTCTTCCCGTTCCTCCGCGACGCCTCGGTCATGCGCAGCTACGGTGGCTTCCGGCCGTACATGCCCGACCATCTCCCGGTCATCGGCCCCGACCACCGCCTGGACGGCCTGTGGCACGCGACGGGCCACGAGGGCGCCGGCATCGGACTGGCCCTCGCGACGGCCGAGCTCATCGCCGCCCGCCTGCTCGGCGGATCGGCCGACCTCGACGACGCCCCGTTCCGACTCGACCGCCCGGGGCTCGCCCCGCACCTGCACGTCGACCGGCCGGCGGAGGTGGCCTGATGGTCTCGAGACGACTGCCCGCGACGAGCGACCGGATCCTGCCCGGCCCGGAGGACGCGCTGCGCATCGACCTCGACGGGACGCCCGTCGACGGACTCCGCGGCCAGACGATCGCCGGTGTCCTGTTGGGTTCCGGCGTCCTCGCCTGGCGCCGCACCAGCGGGGCCGGGAAGCCGCGCGGCGTCTTCTGCGGCATCGGGGTCTGCTTCGACTGCATCGTCACGGTGAACGGCCAGCGGGACGTCCGTGCCTGCCAGCGTCGCGCCGCGGACGGCGACCGCATCGAGACGCAGCACGACGCCCTCCCGGAACCCACGACGGAGAACGACCCGTTCGGGGACCGGACATGAGCGCCCGGCAGCGGGAGGTCGTCGTCGTCGGTGCAGGTCCCGCCGGCCTCCAGGCCGCGCTCGCCGCCCGGGCCCTCGGTGCGTCCGTCACCCTGCTCGACGCCTCGGACGAGCTCGGCGGTCAGTACTGGCGGCACCTGCCGGCCAGCCGGCCGTCTGCGGCCGAGGCCTCGCTGCATCACGGGTTCGAGCGCTTCGTCGCCATGCGCGCGGCGCTCGACGCCGACGACGGCTGCACGGTGATCACCGAGGCGCAGGTGTGGGCGATCGACGTCGACCGCGCCGCCGTCGACCACGGCTCCGACGACGTCTCCGGGGCGACCGGCCTGCGTCTGCACGTCCTGGTCGGACCGCCGGACGGCACCGACCGCACGGCGCTCACCCTCCGGCCGGACGCGCTCGTCCTCGCGACCGGCGCGCACGACCGCACGCTGCCGTTCCCCGGCTGGGACCTCCCCGGCGTCTTCTCGGCCGGTGCCGCCCAGGCCCTCGCGAAGGGCGAGCGCGTCGCCGTCGGTGCGCGGGTGGTCGTGGCCGGCGCCGGACCGTTCCTGCTGCCGGTCGCCGCCTCCTTGACCGCGACCGGATCACGCGTCCTCGGCGTCTACGAGGCCACGACCGTCGGCGGACTCGCCAGGGGCTGGCTCCCCAAGCCCTGGCAGCTGCTCGGCGTGACCGGGAAGGCCGGTGAGCTGCTCGGCTACGTCGGCGGCCACCTCCGTCACCGGATCCCGTACCGCGTCGGCCACGCGGTGGTCGCTGCGCACGGTACGGACCGGGTCGAGCGCGTGACCATCGCCGCCGTCGACGCCGACTGGTCGCCGATCCCCGGGACCGAGCGCACGGTCGACGCGGACGCCGTCTGCGTCAGCCACGGGTTCACCCCACGGCTCGAGCTGCCCGTCGCGGTCGGCTGCGCGCTCACCGAAGCCCGGTTCGTCCAGGTCGACGACGAGCAGCGCACGAGCGTCCCGGCCGTCTTCGCGGCGGGGGAGATCACCGGCATCGGGGGCGTCGACGCCGCGCTCGCCGAGGGCGCGATCGCGGGGCACGCTGCCGCCGGCGGACTCCCCGGTGCCTCCGGGATCCGTGCCGCCGTGAGCCGACGCGACACGTTCCTCGCCTTCGCCGACCGGCTCGAACGCGCCCACGGCATCCGCGCCGGCTGGAGCGACTGGCTCGACGACGACACCACCATCTGCCGCTGCGAGGAGGTCGACTACGGCTCGTTGCGCACGACGGCGACCGCCACCTGCGCGACCGGCCTGCGCTCCCTCAAACTCAGCACGCGCGCCGGGCTCGGGATCTGCCAGGGGCGCATGTGCGGTCGCACCGTCGAGGAGCTCCTCCACCGCGTCGCAGCCGAATCCGGCGGCAGCGGCCTCATCGACGGCGTCTCGAGCGACCGCCGGCCCATCGCCTCCCCGCTGCGCATCGGCGAACTCGCCGCGCAGGCACCGGGACACCCTCCTCACGAACCGCCGTCGACCCCGACGGCCGAACACCCAGGATGACCGACCGGTCTCCGCACCATTCCCTCGGAAAGGAACCACCCATGGCCAAGCAGTTCGACCTCGGCGGCGTCATCGTCGCGACCACCCTCGCGTTCAAGGAGGACGCCTCGGCGCCCGCAGGCCTCGCCGTCGACTACGACCGCTTCGCCGAGCACTGCAACTGGCTCATCGAGAACGGTTGCCGAGGCGTCGGCCCGAACGGCTCGCTCGGTGAGTACTCGTCACTCACGGACGCCGAGCGTCGCAAGGTCATCCAGGTCGCGGTCGACACCGTCGGCGACCGCGGCCTCGTCGTCGCCGGGGTGCACGGCGTCGGCTGGCACCAGGCCCAGCAGTGGGCCGAGTACGCGAAGGAGGACGGCGCGGACGGCGTCCTGCTCCTGCCGCCCACCATCTACCGGGCGAACGACGACGAGGTCATCGAGCACTACAGCCGCGTGGACGAGGTCGGCCTGCCGATCATGGCCTACAACAACCCCATCGACACCAAGGTCGACCTCACGCCCGACCTGCTCGTCGAACTCGCCAAGCTCGAGCACGTCGTCGCCGTGAAGGAGTTCTCGGCCGACATCCGTCGGGTGCTCGAGATCCAGGACAAGACCGACCTCGACGTCATCGCGGGAGCGGACGACCTCCTCTTCGAGTCCCTCGTCGCCGGTGCGGTCGGCTGGTTCGCCGGCTACCCGAACGCCTTCCCGCGCGAGGCCGTCGAGCTGTACACGCTCGTCACCTCCGGTCGCGTCGACGAGGCCCGCACCCTCTACCGCGAGCTCGTGCCCGTCTTCGGGTGGGACTCGAAGACGGAGTTCGTCCAGGCCATCAAGCTGTCGATCGACATCGCCGGCGAGAGCTACGGTGGTCCGACGCGTCCGCCGCGCGGTCCGCTGAACGCGCTCCAGACGGAGCAGGTCACGACGCAGACGCGTCGCGCGCTCGACTACCTCGCGGCACGCTGAGCCTGGTGGCCGACGCGACACCCCGACCACGACCACCAGTCCTGAGAGGCACACCATGAAGTCCTCCCGCATGATCAGTGCGGTCGATTCGCACACCGAGGGCATGCCGACCCGCGTCGTCACCGGCGGGGTCGGCGTGATCCCCGGCGCGACCATGAACGAGAAGCGCCTCCACTTCATGGAGCATCTCGACGACCTGCGGCTCTTCCTCATGAACGAGCCCCGCGGTCACGCGGCGATGAGCGGGGCGATCCTGCAGCCGTCCACGCGTGCGGACTGCGACTGGGGCGTCGTGTACATCGAGGTGTCCGGCTGCCTGCCGATGTGCGGGCACGGCACCATCGGGGTCGCGACGGTCCTCGTGGAGACCGGCATGGTGGAGGTGGTCGAGCCGGTCACGACGATCCGGCTCGACACCCCCGCCGGACTCGTGATCGCGCGGGTCGACGTCAGCGACGGGCACGCCGACCGCGTGACGATCGAGAACGTCCCGAGCTACGTCGACCGCCTCGACGCCACGATCGAGGTGCCCGGTCTCGGCACCGTGCCGTACAGCCTCGCGTTCGGCGGCAACTTCTACGCGATGGTCGACCTCGACGACGTGGGCCTGCCCTTCGACCGCGACCGTCAGCAGGACATCCTCGACACGGGCCTGCGGATCATGGCGGCGATCAACGAGCAGGCGCCGCCCGTGCACCCCGAGATCGCCGGCCTCGACCACTGCCACCACGTCGAGTTCATCGCGCCGGGATCCGACGCTGTGCTGTCCCGGCACGCGATGGCCATCTTCCCGGGGTGGTTCGACCGCTCGCCCTGCGGCACCGGAACCTCGGCCCGCATGGCCGAGCTCTGGGCCCGCGGTGAGCTGCCACTTGATCAGGACTTCGTCAACGAGTCCTTCATCGGCAGCCGGTTCACCGGCCGGCTGATCGCCGAGACGTCGGTGGCGGGCCGGCCGGCCGTCATCCCGACCATCTCCGGTCGGGCCTGGGTCACCGGTATCGGCTCCTACCTCCTCGACCCCGCCGATCCGTTCCCGACCGGCTTCCAGTTCTGAACCACACCATGATCCCGGAGGATCACATGACGACCACGCCAGCCCCCGACGCCCCCATCGCTGAGACCACCCCCGAGCAGCTCGAGGAGGTCCTCCGGGGAGCCGCCGCGGCTGCACCCGCATGGGCCGCGACGCCGGCGGACGCCCGTGCGCGTGCGCTCGTCGCCGTCGCCGACGCCCTGCAGGCCCACGCGGACGAGCTCGTCCCGGTCGGCATGGTCGAGACGGGGCTCGCCGAGGCCCGGCTCCGCGGCGAGCTCCTCCGCACCGCCGTGCAGCTGCGGCTCTTCGTGGAGACGATCGTCGACGGCTCCTACCTCGACGTCCGGATCGACGAGGCCGACCCGGACTTCGCGCTCGGCGCGCGCCCGGAACTCCGCCGCGTCCTCGTGCCGCTCGGCCCGGTCGTGAACTTCGCTGCGAGCAACTTCCCCTTCGCCTTCTCCGTCGCCGGTGGTGACACCGCGTCGATCCTCGCGGCCGGATGCCCGGTGATCCTCAAGGTGCACGACGGGCACCCGCGGCTCTCGCTCGCGACGGCGGCCGTCCTCGAGGCCGCGCTCCGGGCGTCCGGGGCTCCTGACGGCGTCTTCCAGACGATCATCGGCCAGGAGGCCGGCGTCGTCGCGCTGCAGGACGAGCGCGTCCGGGCCGGCTCCTTCACGGGCTCCCTCCGGGCGGGTCGGATCCTCGCCGACCTCGCGGCGGCACGCCCCGTCCCGATCCCGTTCTTCGGCGAGCTCGGCAGCGTCAACCCCGTGTTCGTGACGCAGACGGCCCTCGACGAGTCCGCGGCGACCATCGCGACGGGGTTCGTCACGAGCGTCGCGGGGTCGGCTGGTCAGCTCTGTACGAAACCTGGTTTCGTCTACCTGCCGGACGGCGCGGGGCTCGACGAGTCGATCCGTGAGGCTGCTGCCGCGGTCCCCGAGCACCGACTCCTGAACGACCGCATCACGGCCGGGTACCAGGCGAGGCGCGACACGATCCTCGGCACCGACGGCGTGCGGATCATCGCCGAGGGGTCGCTGCGGGTCGACGAGGACGGCGACGGCTGGGCGACCCCCACGATCGTCGCCGTCTCACTCGACGCGCTGCGGGCCGGTCGGGACGCCCTGCTCGACGAGGCCTTCGGTCCGTTGTCGATCCTCGTTGAAGTCCCGGCCGGTACGGCGCTCGCACCGCTCGTGCCGGAGTTCTGTGAGGGCAACCTGACGGCCACCCTGCACGCCGGTGCCGACGAGACGAGCGACGACCTCGTGGAGCTCGTCCAGCAGCTCTCGGCGCACGCCGGCCGCGTGCTGTTCGGCGGTTGGCCCACCGGCGTCGCGGTCACGCCCGCCATGCAGCACGGCGGACCGTGGCCGGCGACGACGAACGACTCGAGCACCTCGGTGGGGACGGCCGCGATCACCCGTTTCCTGCGGCCGGTCGCGTTCCAGAACATGCCGGACCGGTTCCTGCCCGAGGTGCTGCGATCGTCGGCCACCGGCGTCCCGCGGACGATCGCACCCGCGGGCGAGTCGACGCACTGGGGCGAGGCGGCTCAGCGCTGACGCGCGGCCGGCCGGTCTCCCGGACGGCGAGGCGTCAGATGGCGCCCTCGACCGTGGCGCCGACCTCGTCGTCCTCCTCGTCGTCGGGGAGCGGCGGGTCGTAGGCCCAGCTCGGCGCGAGCGCCTTGATCCGCGCACCGCGCCACTGCCATGTCGCCCACAGCGGGTACCAGTAGAGCGGTGCGATCGCGCCGGTGATCACGAGTCGGTCGCGGTACAGGGTCTTCGTCGGATCCTGCTTGTCGCGGGCGACCGCCATCTGGTGGTCCCACCCGGCGAGCTTGCTGAGCGGCCCGCTGACCGGGTCGCCCTGGTCGTGGAGGATGCGGGTGCCGTCACGGCGCTCGATGAACTCGAGGTCGATGATCTGGTCGCCGACCGGGATCGCGCCGGCGGCCTTCACGCGCACGCGGTGCGCTCCCGGCTCCCAGATGGTGGGGAACCCGTCGGCGTCGAGCGCCTCGAGGCCCATGACGGGGCTGTAGAGCTCCCGCAGGACCGCCGGGGAGCGGAGTGCCCGCCAGGCGACGTCGACATCACAGTCCAGGACGAGTTTCAGCATCACGCGCATGCCTCAGTGTCGCATGTGCGGCTCGGCGGCTGCAGGGGGTGCGCCGGTAGGGAAGACTGTGCCTATGGCTATCCGGTACTGGCTGGGCGTGATCCAGCGGGATCACGTCGTCCTCGGCGTCCGGCAGGGCTTCGTGCAGATCAACCACGGGCAGCGCGGCGGTCTCGACCAGATGCGCGAGTCCGACGGCTTCGTGTACTACTCGCCGAGGGTCAGCACCCCGGACGGCGCGCCGCTCAAGGCGTTCACCGCGATCGGGCGGGTCTCCGACGACACCGTCTACCAGGCGGCCGTGCCTCGACCGGACGGAGCCGATTGGCGGCCCTGGCGGCGGAGTGTCGACTGGTACCCGGACGCGGTCGAGGCGCCCATCCGTCCGATGCTCGCGCTCCTCGACTTCACGAGCTTCACCCGGAACTGGGGTGTCCAGCTCCGTCGGGGGTTCCTCGAGCTGAGTCGTCACGACTTCGAGCTCATCCGTAACGAGATGCGTCCGCCCCACCCCGACGACCGTCGCTTCCCCACCGCCTCCCGCTGACCCCCTCCTGCCCTTGCGCCAGCGCGGTGCGCTGACGTCACCGCGGGTCTGGCGCGTGAGCGCGCCCCTCCGGAGGCCCGCACTCACGTCCGATGACCCGCGCTCGCGTCAGCGCACCGCGCTGGCGCCCGCCCCCACCGAGGTCTTCGGACGCAACAGTCGTGGGGCGGGTGGGTGCGCCTGGATACGATGAACGGGTGAGTACCGCAGCCGCCACCCCGCCGCCCGTCCACCCGCCGCTCGCCCAGACCAAGTACCAGGTCAGGTTCGACTGGGGCGTGGCAGGAGCTGGCCGGGTCGAGGCGGCGGACGTCGCGGTCGTCGTGGACGTGCTCCACGCGACGACCTCCGTCGAGCGGCGCGTGAGCGGTGGGGAGACCGTCGCCGTCGCCGAACTGGACGACCGCGGGGAGACGGCTCAGATCGCGACCCTGCTCGCCGACGCGGGTGCGACGGTCGTCGCCGGGTGCCTGCGCAACCGGTCGGCGGTCGCGGACTGGATCATCGCGAAGCAGGCCGAGCTCGGTCGGCGCACGAGCATCGTCGTCATCGCGGTCGGCGAACTCGACGACACGGCCGAGACCCGGTTCGCCGTCGAGGACCTCTTCGGGGCCGGTGCCGTGATCGAGGCGCTGGGGCTCCGCGGCATCGACTTCACCTCACCGGAGGCCGCTGCCGCCGCCGCCGCGTACGAGGGCCTGCGCAACGGCGTCGGGCACCTGCTGTCCGCGTCCGCCACCGCCCAGCAGCTCGCGCAGGCGGGTGCCACGCAGCACGTCCAGGCGGCACGCGAGGTCGACGTGTCAAGCGTCGTCCCGGTCCTGGACGGAGCCGTGTTCCGGGCGTAGTCTCGGCGCATGCGCGCACTCCTCGGAACCACCGTCCTCGCCGAAGCCCCCGAATCGGAGCTCATCAAGATCGAGGGCAACTGGTACTTCCCGCCGTCGAGCCTCAACCGCGAGCGCTTCGTCGAGACCGACACCCAGTACCACTGCCCGTGGAAGGGCGACGCCCAGTACTGGGGCGTCACCGACGGCGGCGAGGTCAAGCCCGATGTGGCCTGGTCGTACCCGACCCCGTATCCGACCGCGTTCGACCGCGTCGGCAAGGACTTCTCCGGCTACGTCGCCTTCGGGAACGAGGTCCAGGTCGTCGACTGATGGCCGACTGGGGCGACCGCCCGCAGCCGCCTGAGCGCGGTGGGGAGCGCGAGACGATCGAGGGTTTCCTCGATCTGCAGCGCGCGAGCATCGTCTGGAAGGCGCGCGGACTCACCGACGAGCTCGCGGCCAAGCGGCTGCTGCCGAGCATCACGACGGTCTCGGGCGTCATCCGACACCTCGCCGATGTCGAGCGCAGCTGGTTCCGCGAGGACATGGACGGGCAGTCGGACGTCCCAGCGCGGTGGACCGACGACGATCCCGACGGCGAATGGCGCGTCACGGCCGAGGACAGCCTGGCCGAGATCATCGCCGACTACGAGGCGGCCTGTGCGGAGTCCCGCGAGGTGGCGTCGCGGTATCAGCTCGACGACGTCTGCCTCGGCAACGACCAGCGGTTCACACTGCGGTGGATCGAGCTCCACATGATCGAGGAGACGGCCCGGCATCTCGGGCACGTCGACGTCCTCCGCGAACAGCTCGACGGCCGCACGGGCGAGTAGCGCCGCGGCCGTCGAGCGAGCCGAGCGTCAGTCGACCACGAGCGCTGCTCGGTCGCGTCCCCGTGAGACGCGGACGACCACGGTGACGACGGCTACCACGACCGCGACGATCAGCGCCGTGACCCCCGCTTCGGTCGACAGCAGTTCACCGGTGAAGCGGCCCACGGCCACCCACGCCAGCCCCCAGCAGAGCGACAGCATGGGGGCGATGCGCCCACGTCCGACGACCGCGAGCAGGATCCCGACCGCGCCGGCGACCGCGAGGACGATGATCGCCCAGACACCGGCGGCCGGGCCGTCCGCGCTCCCGATCCCGGATCCGACGAGCGCCGCGGTGATGTTCGCCGCCGTCGCGACGCACACCCACCCGAGGTAGAGGCCCATCGTGCCGTCCGTGATGATGGCGTCGACCATCCCGGCCGGCCTGGTGCGGAGCACGATGACGAAGATGCGGGCCAGGACACCCAGGAGGGCGACGATCACGAACACGCTGAGGATCAGGAAGCCCGCCTGCACCACGAGGATCCACGCCGCGTTCAGCAACAGGCTCGCCACGACCCAGTAGCCGAGACGACGGTGCCGCTCGCGGGTCGTCTGCGAGGGCAGGAACTGCCAGACCGCATAGGCGACGAGCCCGAGGTAGATGACGCTCCAGATGGAGAACGCAGGTCCGTCCGGTGCGATCGGCGTCGACGAGGCGCTCAACGCGCCGTTCGCCGCGTTCTGGACCTGCGTGCCCCCGGCGGCTCCCGACCCGATGTAGGAGCCGATGATCGCGAGGACCGCGCTGACGGCGACGGCGATCTGCCGGACGCGGTCCGCGGTGGTGGGTGAGTCGATGCCGGTCATGACGCGTGCCTCCAGAATTGTGCAGCTAGCTGATCAATTCAGCGTACGCCACCGTCGGGCACCTCGCGGGGGCTTGCGCCGACGCCGCGGATCAGCCTGCTCAGAGGAGCTTCCGCAGCGTCCGCAGGTTTCGCGTGGTGACGTACGGTTTGAACCGGGCCTTCGAGGACTCCTTCGCGAAGGCGGTGTCGGTGCTCGACCCCTTCGGGACCTCCCAGTAGAGGACGCCGTCGCCGGGTGCGACGCGGTCGGGCTGCTCCCCGGCTGCCGCCGAGAACGCGAACAGTGCGTCGAGCGAGCTCTGTTCGGAGGAGAACATGACGTACGGCTGGACCTCGTCGGCCTCCGTCCAGGGGTAGGCGTCGACGATGTCGGCGAGTGCGTGCTGATGCGTGAGCACGATCCACGCCTCGTAGCCGAAGGCCTCCGCGAGCGCCCGCTCGATTCGCCGTTTCAGCGCGCCGCGTGCATCGTGCGCCGTCTCGCCGGGCTCGTGCTCCGGGTCGTCGAAGACGACGTTGCCGCTCGCGAGGACGGTGCGGACTCCCGTGAACCCGGCCGATCGGAACACCTCGGCGAGGTCCGCGGAGCGGATCGTGACGCCGCCGACGTTGACCCCGCGCAGGAGTGCGATCCAGCTGTCGGCGGGAACCGCGGTGCTGGTCATGACCCGATGCCCGGCTCGGGCTGGGTGGAGCCGTCGAACGCGGCCGCCCGACGCCGCATGGCCGGCGTGACCTCCCGGTGCACCCAGCTGAGGAGGAAGCGTTCGTCCCAGGAACGCGAGCACTTGCCACACGAGGTTGCCCGGCTCGGGCGCCGATGCCGGTAGAGGACATGGCCCGAGGGGCAGGTGCCGACCCACGGGGCGAGTTCGTCGGCCGTCTGGCCCTCGTGGAGACGCGAGCCCTCGTAGCCGATCTCCTCGGCGACCTTGCGCCACTTGGGTCCGTGCCCGGCGCGCGCCCCGGCGAGGGCGTGCGCGACCTCGTGGAGGAGGATCTGGTGGATCTCGTCGTCGTCGTAGCGTGCAGCGAGATAGCGCGAGACGGTGATGCGCTTCGTCGTGAAGTTGCACAGGCCGGCGCGTCGCTTGGCGTTGTCGAAGCCGAAGGTCCAGACCGTCGGGTCGAGGTGCAGCACGATGAGCGCCTGTGCCCACGCCGTGACCCGACTGAGTTCTGCCATGCCTGGATGGTACTCCCGGCGACCGACACCGGACCGCAGGAGCGGGACGACCCTCCGGTGTGGCGGTCGCCCTCAGCGGGCCGCGAGCGGGGCGAGGGGGAGTTCGACGATCCGGTCGTCCTCGGTTCCGGGCGAGCCCCGGCCGTCGGTGTTGTTCGTGAGGATCCAGGCGGTCCCCGGCGGGCCGGCGACGACGTCGCGGATCCGTCCGAACTCGCCGACGAGGTAGGGCACCGCGTCGATCACGCCCACGAGCGCGCTGCTCCCCGCCGGGACGTGCACGCCGTCGGTGATGCCGTACAGGCGCTCGCCGCGGAGCGAGGCCATGAAGATCGTGTCGTCGATGATCGCGAGACCGCTCGGGCTCGCGTCCTCCGTGGCCCACTGCGCGACCGGGTCGATCATGCCCTGGGCTCCGGCGATGCCCTCGGCGACCGGCCAGCCGTAGTTCCCACCGGGGGTGATCCGGTTGAGCTCGTCCCAGGTGTTCTGGCCGAATTCGCTCGCCCACAGGCCGCCGTCGCGATCCCACGCGATGCCCTGCGGGTTGCGATGGCCGAGGGAGTGGACGGGCGACCCCGGGAAGGGGTTGTCGCCCGGTACCGCGCCGTCGGGCGTGAGCCGCAGGATCTTCCCGCCGAGGCTGCTCACGTCCTGGGCCAGGCTCCGGTCACCGGCGTCACCCGTGGTGGCGTAGAGCATGCCGTCCGGTCCGAACGCGATGCGTCCGCCGTTGTGGTTCCCGGCCCGGGGGATGCCGACGAGGACCTCCTCGACGCCGCCGAGCGCGTACGACCCTGCCGCTCCCGTGAGCGGGAACCGCACGATCCGGTTGTCGGACGACGTCGTCAGGTAGGCGTAGAGCCAGGTTCCCGCGGTCTCCGATCCCGCCGGCGTGAGGGCGGCGAGCCCGAGCAGCCCGCCCTCGCCTCCCGCGGCCACCCCGGGGACCACGCCGACCTGCCGCACCGCGCCGCCGCTGACGACCTCGAGGATATCGCCCGCGTCGCGCTGGCTCACCAGCGTGCTGCCCGAGACGAGTCGGACCATCGACCAGGGCGCGTCCAGGCCGCCGACGACCGTGGTGGCCTCACCGGTCGGGGCGACCGGCCCGGTGGGAACCGCGGATGTGGGCGTCGATGCGGACGCACTCGGCGCGGGGGAGGGGGAAAGGGAGGCCGTACCCGGTGATCGTGGCTCCCCGTCGGTGCAGGCCACGAGCGCCAGGGCGGTGGCGGCGAGCAGGGTGGTGAGCGAGGCGGGCGCACGCAGGCCCCGTCGTCGCGGCGTCTGCGTGGTGGCCATGGTCAGCCCTTCGTCTGGAAGATGCCCTGGGCGGGGTTCGGGGAGGGGACGGCGGTCGTGTCCGTGACGACCTGTGCCCCCGCGATGAAGGCGCGCAGCTCGGCGCCAGCCACCGCCTTGGCGGGGTGGGGTCCGGCCGCGAGGAGCCTCGGCAGGAAGTCGAGTGGGAGCGCGGTGTTCGAACCGACGAGGACGACGTTCCCGAAGCGGCGGCCTTTGAGGATCTGCGTCTCCGCGAGGGCGGCGACGTGTGACACGGAGTCGGCGAGCGTCGCGGCCTGTCCGCGGGCGAAGGCGAGTCCGCGGCCGTCGGCGACGTTCACGACGATGACGCCGGTCGGCGACAGCAGCTCGACCGCCGAGGCGTAGAACTCCGTGCTCGTGACGTGGGCCGGCGTGTTGGCGCCGCTGAAGATGTCGACGACGACGAGGTCGACGGTGCCCCGGAGCCCCGGCGGCAGCTTCGCGACGATCTCGCGGGCGTCGCCGTAGCGGACGCGGATCTGGGCGCGCTTCGACCAGGGGAGGTGCTCGCGCACGAGATCGATGAGTTCGCGCTCGAGCTCGACGACCTGCTGCCGCGAGCCCGGCCTCGTCGCCTCGACGTAGCGGGGGAGGGTGAGCGCGCCGGCGCCGAGGTGTACCGCCGTGATCGGCTGACCGGGATCGGCGATCTCGTCGATGATGTGACCGATGCGCTGGATGTACTCGAAGAAGAGCTCCTCGGGCTGATCGAGGTTGACGTGCGACTGCGGCGTGCCGTCGACCACCAGCTGATAGGTGCCCGGCACGAAGCGGTCGGCCTCGATCCTGGCCAGGTATCCGCTGACGCCGAGTCGTACCTGTGCCTCGTCCATACCCCCACCCTAGACTTTCCCGCAGGCGTGGGAGGCGGAGCGGAAGGGGTGCGGCCGTGGCGCAGGTGGACCTCAACAGCGACCTCGGCGAGGTCTGGCGCGGCGTGCCGACCGCCGACGACGACGCCATGTTCGCCCTCATCACGAGCGCGAACGTCGCCTGCGGCTTCCACGCCGGGGACGACGCGTCCATGCGCGACGCCGTCCGCCGCTCGACGGCCCACGGGGTGTCGTTGGGAGCCCACCCCTCCTACCGGGACGAGGCGGGCTTCGGGCGCCGCGACCAGGACGTACCCGCCGAGGTGCTCGAAGCGGAGGTCTTGGAGCAGCTCCGCGCCCTGCAGCGAGCGGTCGACGAGGTCGGCGAAGCCGACGGGACCGCCGTGGGGCTCGCCTACGTGAAGCCGCACGGCGCCCTCTACAACCGGATCGCGCACGACCGGGTCCAGGCGCGGGCGGTCGTCCGCGCGGTGGTCACGGCCTCCGAAGAGCTCGGGCGACCACTTCCCGTGCTCGGGATGCCCGGCTCCGTGATCGGACGCGAGACCCTCGCCGCCGGGCTCCGCTTCGTCGCTGAAGCCTTCGTCGACCGCGGCTACCGCTCCGACGGTTCGCTCGTCCCGCGTGATACCCCCGGGGCACTGGTCACCGATGAGACGGCCGCCGCCCGCCGCGCCGTCTCCCTCGTCCTCGACCGACGCATCACCAGTGTCGACGGTGCCGGCGTCGAACTCGACGCGGTCTCGCTCTGCGTGCACGGCGACACCCCGGGAGCCGTGTCGCTCGCCACGGCGGTCAGGACCGCCCTGCTGGACGCCGGCGTCGCACTGGTCGCGCCGTGGTGAACACGGACACCTCATCGGGACCCGTGCTCCGAGCGATGGGGGAGGAGGCCGTACTCCTCGAACTCGGATCGCTCGAGGACGTGCTGCTCGTGCACCGGGCGCTCGCCGCGTCGCGCCCGGCGGGGCTGGTCGACCTCGTCCCGGCCGCCCGGACCGTGCTCGCCGTGACGGACGCGCGGGGTCCGGCGCTCGCCGCGGTGGGGACCTGGTTGCTCGCGACCGCTGAACGGGCGCTCGCACCCGGCGCGGGAGGCTCGGCGGTCGCTGTCGAGGAGGAGCTGGCGCGGCCGGACGTCGTCATCCACGTCCGCTACGACGGACCGGACCTCCGCGAGACCGCGGAGCTGCTCGGCATGGAGGCAGCGGATCTCATCGCCTGGCACACCGCTCGCGCATGGACCGTCGCCTTCAGCGGCTTCGCGCCGGGATTTGCCTACCTCGTCCCGGAACGGGAGGACGAGATGATCGGCCGGCCACTCGAGATCCCGCGCCTGAGTGTGCCGCGGACGACCGTCCCCGCGGGTTCGGTGGCGCTCGCCGGAACGTTCAGCGGCGTCTATCCGCGTGCCTCCCCGGGCGGGTGGCGCATCATCGGGACGACCGACGCCGTCCTGTGGGAAGATGCAGCGGACCCGCCCGCCCTTCTCGTCCCCGGCGGCCGGGTGCGCTTCGTGCAGGTCGCCGCATGATGGGCGGGACGCTGCTCGTGGAGGCGGCGGGACCGGCGACCACCGTGCAGGACCTGGGTCGACCTGGGGCCGCGGCCCTCGGGGTCAGCCCGTCCGGCGCGCTCGACCGCGGCGCCCTGCGCCTCGCCAACCGTCTCGTCGGCAACCCGGAGGGCCGTGCGGCGCTCGAGGTCGTCCTGGGCCCGTTCGTGGCCGTCGCCGAGGTCGACCTCTGGATCGCCGTGACCGGTGCGTGGGGTCCGATCACCGTCGACGGCAGGCGGTCCGACGGGCACCGCGCCGTCCGCGTACAGGCCGGCTCCCGGCTCGAACTCGGCGCGGCGACCCACGGGCTCCGGTACGTCCTCGCCGTCCGCGGCGGCTTCGACGGCCCGCGGCTCCTCGGCTCGCGGTCGACGGACACCCTGGCCGGCCTCGGCCCGGCACCGGTCGTCGCCGGCGATCGACTCCCGGTCCTCCCCACCCCGCGCCGCCGCGTCCCTCCGCTCGACATCGCCCCGTGGACGCGGCCCGACGCCGGGGAGCGTCTCGTGCGGATCTCGCCGGGGCCCCGCCGGGACTGGTTCGACGACGCCTCCCTGCGGCGCCTCGTCGAGCAGCCGTGGACCATGACGGCCGACGCCGATCGCATCGGGATGCGCCTCGACGGGCCGCCGCTCGAGCGACTCGATCCCGGTCGGGAACTGCCGAGCGAGGGCATGGTCGCCGGGGCGGTCCAGGTGCCGCCGAGCGGTCTGCCGACGATCCTGTCGGCCGACCACCCGGTCACCGGCGGGTATCCGGTCATCGCGGTCGTGCGTGCCGCGGACCGAGACTTCCTGGCGCAACTCCGGCCCGGTCAGCGTCTGCGGTTCAGCACGGGTTGACGGGAACACCGGGGGCGACGCGGCGGTTATACCGGAAAGTCGAAAACTCGTCAAGGAAAGAGTAGACACGCCGAAGATTCCGGCATATAGTTGTTCTTTGCGCTCCCAGAATCTCTATGCCTTCATATTGCGGTCGGCTGGTGTGCGGGTCCAACCCGCCACATGTTCTCTTTCTGGTGAGTAACTCCACTGACGACCAGTAACTCGGCCCCCAACAGGCCTCCGGAGGTTATCCCCTTGGCTGCTGCGCGCAACGCAACCACCAACTCACCCAAGAACGGCCGCGGAGCATCCCGCCTCTCGTTCGCGAAGATCACCGACACGCTCACGGTTCCAGACCTCCTGGCTCTGCAGACCGAGAGCTTCGACTGGCTGGTCGGCAACGACGTGTGGAAGGCACGCGTCGCAGAAGCCACCCAGGCCGGCCGACAGGACCTGCCCACGAAGAGCGGCCTCGACGAGATCTTCGAGGAGATCTCGCCCATCGAGGACCTCGGCGAGACGATGCAGCTCTCCTTCGCCAACCCGTACCTCGAGCCCGAGAAGTACTCCATCGACGAGTGCAAGGAGCGCGGCAAGACGTACGCGGCCCCGCTCTACGTCGAGGCCGAGTTCATGAACCACCTCACCGGTGAGATCAAGACGCAGACGGTCTTCATGGGCGACTTCCCGCTCATGACCGAGCGCGGTACCTTCATCATCAACGGCACCGAGCGTGTCGTCGTCTCGCAGCTCGTCCGCAGCCCGGGCGTGTACTTCGAGTCGGCTCAGGAGAAGACCTCCGACAAGGACATCTTCTCCGCTCGCGTCATCCCGAGCCGCGGTGCCTGGCTCGAGTTCGAGATCGACAAGCGCGACCAGGTCGGCGTCCGCATCGACCGCAAGCGCAAGCAGTCCGTCACCGTGTTCCTCAAGGCGCTCGGCATGACGAGCGAGGAGATCCTCGAGGAGTTCAAGGGCTACGAGTCGATCGAGCTCACCCTCGAGAAGGACACGATCCTCACCAAGGAGGACGCGCTCCGCGACATCTACCGCAAGCTCCGTCCGGGCGAGCAGGTCGCTGCCGAGGCCGCGCGTGCGCTCCTCGACAACTTCTACTTCAACTCGAAGCGCTACGACCTCGCGAAGGTCGGCCGGTACAAGATCAACAACAAGCTCGGTCTCGACAAGCCGCTCAGCGACTCCGTCCTGACGACCGACGACATCGTCGCCACGATCAAGTACCTCGTCGCCCTGCACCGCGGAACGGCCACCCTCCCGGGTGTCCGCAACGGCAAGCCCGTCGACCTCCGTCTCGACACGGACGACATCGACAACTTCGGCAACCGTCGCATCCGCGCCGTCGGCGAGCTCATCCAGAACCAGGTCCGCACCGGTCTGTCCCGCATGGAGCGCGTCGTCCGCGAGCGCATGACCACGCAGGACATCGAGGCCATCACGCCGCAGACCCTGATCAACGTGCGCCCCGTCGTCGCCGCGATCAAGGAGTTCTTCGGGACCTCGCAGCTGTCGCAGTTCATGGACCAGAACAACCCGCTCGCGGGTCTGACCCACAAGCGTCGCCTCTCGGCGCTCGGCCCCGGTGGTCTGTCGCGTGAGCGTGCAGGCGTCGAGGTGCGAGACGTCCACCCGTCGCACTACGGCCGCATGTGCCCGATCGAGACCCCGGAAGGCCCGAACATCGGCCTCATCGGTTCGCTCGCATCGTTCGCGCGGATCAACTCGTTCGGTTTCATCGAGACCCCGTACCGTCGCGTCGTCGACGGCCGGGTCACCGAGGACATCGACTACCTGACCGCGATGGAAGAGGACAACTACATCGTCGCGCAGGCCAACGCTCCGCTGAAGAGCGACGGCCACTTCCAGGAGGACCGCGTCCTCGCCCGGAAGAAGGGCGGCGAGGTCGACCTCATCCCGTCCGAGGAGATCGGCTACATGGACGTCTCCCCGCGCCAGATGGTGTCGGTCGCGACCTCCCTCATCCCGTTCCTCGAGCACGACGACGCGAACCGCGCACTCATGGGTGCCAACATGCAGCGTCAGGCCGTCCCGCTCCTCATGTCGGACTCGCCGCTCGTCGGTACCGGTATGGAGGGCTACGCAGCCATCGACGCGGGTGACGTCGTCACCGCCGACAAGGCCGGCGTCGTCCAGGAGGTGTCGGCCGAGTCCGTCACCATCCAGCTCGACGAGGGTGGCACGCAGACCTACTACCTGCGCAAGTTCGACCGCTCCAACCAGGGCACGAGCTACAACAACCGCGTCATCGTCTCCGAGGGTGCACGCATCGAGGCCGGCGAGGTCATCGCCGACGGCCCCGCCACGGAGAACGGCGAGCTCGCGCTCGGCAAGAACCTCCTCGTCGCCTTCATGACGTGGGAGGGTCACAACTTCGAGGACGCGATCATCCTCAGCCAGAACCTGGTGAAGGACGACGTCCTCTCCTCGATCCACATCGAGGAGTACGAGGTCGACGCCCGCGACACCAAGCTCGGCAAGGAGGAGATCACCCGTGATCTCCCGAACGTCAGCCCGGAGCTGCTGAAGGACCTCGACGAGCGCGGCATCATCCGCATCGGTGCCGAGGTCCGCCCCGGCGACATCCTCGTCGGCAAGGTCACGCCGAAGGGTGAGACCGAGCTCTCCGCCGAGGAGCGCCTGCTCCGCGCCATCTTCAACGAGAAGAGCCGCGAAGTCCGCGACACCTCGCTGAAGGTCCCGCACGGTGAAGCCGGCACGATCATCGCCGTCAAGGTGTTCGACGCACAGGACGGCGACGACGAGCTCGGCTCGGGCGTCAACCAGCGTGTGGTCGTCTACATCGCCCAGAAGCGCAAGATCACCGAGGGCGACAAGCTCGCCGGCCGTCACGGCAACAAGGGTGTCATCGCGAAGATCCTGCCCGTCGAGGACATGCCGTTCCTCGAGGACGGCACGCCGGTCGACGTCATCCTCAACCCGCTCGGCATCCCCGGTCGAATGAACTTCGGTCAGGTCCTCGAGATCCACCTGGGGTGGATCGCGAAGCAGGGCTGGAACGTCGAGGGCAAGCCCAGCTGGGCCAAGAAGCTCCCGGCTGCCGCGCACTCGGCCGAGCCGAACACCAAGGTCGCGACCCCGGTGTTCGACGGCGCCTCCGAGGAGGAGATCGCCGGTCTGCTCGACTCGACCAACGTCACCCGCGACGGCGACCGCCTCATCGGTTCCTCCGGAAAGGCCCGTCTGTTCGACGGCCGCTCCGGCGAACCGTTCCCGGCACCGGTCTCGGTCGGCTACATGTACATCCTCAAGCTGCACCACCTCGTGGACGACAAGATCCACGCGCGTTCGACGGGTCCGTACTCGATGATCACGCAGCAGCCGCTCGGTGGTAAGGCTCAGTTCGGTGGACAGCGCTTCGGTGAGATGGAGGTCTGGGCCCTCGAGGCCTATGGAGCCGCGTACGCGCTCCAGGAGCTCCTGACCATCAAGTCCGACGACATCCTCGGCCGCGTCAAGGTGTACGAGGCCATCGTCAAGGGCGAGAACATCCAGGAGCCGGGTATCCCCGAGAGCTTCAAGGTGCTCATCAAGGAGATGCAGTCGCTGTGCTTGAACGTCGAGGTCCTCTCGGCCGACGGCACCGCGGTGAGCCTGCGCGACACCGACGACGACGCGTTCCGCGCCGCCGAGGAGCTCGGGATCAACATTTCCTCCAGGTTCGAGTCGTCGTCCATCGACGAGATCTAAGCCTGACCACTGTAGAGACTGACGAAACCTTTCATAGGAGATACATTGCTCGACGTCACAACTTTTGACGAGCTTCGCATTGGTCTGGCCACCGCAGACGACATCCGTGCCTGGTCGCACGGAGAGGTCAAGAAGCCCGAGACCATCAACTACCGCACCCTCAAGCCCGAGAAGGACGGTCTGTTCGGTGAGCAGATCTTCGGTCCTTCCCGCGACTGGGAGTGTGCCTGCGGCAAGTACAAGCGGGTCCGCTTCAAGGGCATCGTGTGCGAGCGCTGCGGTGTCGAGGTCACGAAGTCGTCGGTGCGCCGTGAGCGCATGGGCCACATCGAACTCGCCGCCCCGGTCACGCACATCTGGTACTTCAAGGGTGTCCCCTCGCGCCTCGGCTACCTGCTGGACATGGCGCCCAAGGACCTCGAGAAGGTCATCTACTTTGCGGCCTACATGGTCATCGATGTGGACGAGGACGCACGTCACCAGGACATGCCCGGCCTTGAGAACGAGCTCCGTCTCGAGATCAAGACCCTCGGCGACCAGCGCGACTCGCGCATCGCAGACCGCCTGAAGAAGCTCGAGGACGACCTCGTCGCCCTCGAGGAGGAAGGCGCCAAGAGCGAGCAGAAGCGCCGCACCAAGGACGCCGCCGAGAAGGAGATGAGCCAGACCCGCAAGTCCTACGACGAGCAGATCGCTCACCTCGAGCGCGTCTGGGAGGACTTCCGCAACCTCAAGGTCGGCGACCTCAAGCCCGAGGACTCCGTGTTCCACGAGCTGCAGGACCGCTTCGGCCTGTACTTCGAGGCCTACATGGGTGCCGAGGCGGTCAAGAAGCGCCTGCTGTCCTTCGACCTCGCGGCCGAGTCCGAGCTGCTCCACCACCAGATCGCGGAGGGCAAGGGTCAGAAGAAGATCCGCGCCATCAAGCGTCTGCGCGTGGTCAACTCGTTCCTCATCACCGGCAACTCGCCGGCGGCGATGGTCCTCGACGTGGTCCCGGTCATCCCGCCGGAGCTCCGCCCGATGGTGCAGCTCGACGGTGGCCGCTTCGCGACCTCCGACCTCAACGACCTCTACCGTCGTGTGATCAACCGCAACAACCGTCTGCGTCGTCTGCTCGACCTCGGGGCTCCCGAGATCATCGTCAACAACGAGAAGCGGATGCTGCAGGAGGCCGTCGACGCACTGTTCGACAACGGTCGTCGTGGTCGCCCCGTCACCGGTACCGGCAACCGTGCCCTGAAGTCCCTCAGCGACATGCTGAAGGGCAAGCAGGGTCGATTCCGCCAGAACCTGCTCGGCAAGCGCGTCGACTACTCGGGCCGTTCGGTCATCATCGTCGGCCCGCAGCTGAAGCTGCACCAGTGTGGTCTGCCCAAGCAGATGGCGCTGGAGCTCTTCAAGCCGTTCGTCATCAAGCGCCTGATCGACCTGAGCCACGCTCAGAACATCAAGGCCGCGAAGCGCATGGTCGAGCGCAGCCGTCCCGAGGTCTGGGACGTGCTGGAGGAGATCATCCGCGAGCGTCCCGTGCTGCTGAACCGTGCGCCGACGCTGCACCGTCTCGGCATCCAGGCGTTCGAGCCTCAGCTCGTCGAGGGCAAGGCCATCCAGCTGCACCCGCTCGTCTGCGCCGCGTTCAACGCGGACTTCGACGGCGACCAGATGGCTGTCCACCTCCCGCTCTCCGTCGAGGCCCAGGCCGAGGCGCGCATCCTGATGCTCGCGTCGAACAACATCCTGAAGCCGTCCGACGGCCGTCCGGTCACCCTGCCCACGCAGGACATGATCATCGGTCTCCACCACCTGACCACCCTCAAGGAGGGTGTCGAGGGTGAGGGCCGTGCCTTCTCGTCCGTCGCCGAGGCCATCCTCGCGAAGGACCAGGGCTCGCTCGACCTCAACGCCAAGGTGCGCATCCGTCTGACCGACGTGACGTTCGCCGAGGGCACGGGTCCTGAGGGCTACGAGGGCTCGGGTGTCGCACTCGTCGAGACGACCCTCGGTCGCGCACTCTTCAACGAGGCGCTGCCGGCGGACTACCCCTACGTGGAAGACGTGGCGGACAAGGGCAAGCTGTCCTCGATCGTCAACGACCTCGCGGAGCGGTACCCGAAGACGGTCGTCGCGGCCACGCTCGACAACATCAAGGACGCCGGTTTCCACTGGGCGACGCGTTCCGGTGTGACCGTTGCGCTCAGCGACGTCCTGACCCCGCCGAACAAGCGCGAGATCGTGCAGGGCTACGAGAAGCAGGCCGCCAAGGTCCAGAGCCAGTTCGACAAGGGTCTGACCACGGATGCCGAGCGTCGTCAGGAGCTCATCAAGATCTGGACGGAGGCCACCGAGAAGGTCGCCGAGGCCATGCGCGCGAACTTCCCGGCGGACAACACCATCAACCGCATGGTGTCGTCGGGTGCTCGTGGTAACTGGCTGCAGATCCGCAACATCGCGGGTATGCGAGGCCTGGTGAACAACCCGAAGGGTGAGATCATCCCTCGCCCGATCATCTCCTCCTACCGTGAGGGCCTGTCGGTCGCGGAGTACTTCATCGCGACCCACGGTGCTCGTAAGGGTCTGGCCGACACGGCGCTCCGTACCGCCGACTCGGGATACCTCACGCGTCGTCTCGTCGACGTCTCGCAGGATGTCATCATCCGCGAAGACGACTGCGGCACGACCAAGGGTCTCGAGCTCGCGATCGCGAACGTCGACAGCTCCGGTGAGCTCGTGCGCGACCCGAACGTGGAGAACTCCGTGTTCGCCCGTTCGCTGGCCGCTGCTGCGGTGGGCCCGAAGGGTGAGGTCGTCGCCGAGGCCGGCGAGGACGTCGGTGACGTGCTCATCGACAAGCTCGTCTCCGCGGGTGTCGAGAACATCAAGGTGCGCTCGGTCCTGACCTGCGAGTCGACCGTCGGTGTGTGTGCAGCCTGCTACGGCCGCTCGCTCGCCACGGGCAAGCTCGTCGACATCGGCGAGGCCGTCGGCATCATCGCGGCCCAGTCGATCGGTGAGCCCGGTACCCAGCTGACGATGCGTACCTTCCACACGGGTGGTTCGGCATCGGCGGACGACATCACGCAGGGTCTGCCTCGCGTGCAGGAGCTGTTCGAGGCTCGTACCCCCAAGGGTGCGACCCCGATCGCCGAGGCCGCCGGTCGCATCACGATCGACGAGAACGACAAGGCTCGTAAGGTCATCCTGACGCCCGACAACGGCGACGAGCCGGTCGTCTACCCGGTGCTGAAGCGTGCGGTCCTCCTCGTCGAGGACGGACAGCACGTCGAGCTCGGTCAGAAGATCCACGTCGGTGCGGTCGACCCCAAGGAGGTTCTGCGCGTGCAGGGCGTCCGCGAGGTCCAGAAGCACCTCGTCGGTGGCGTCCAGGGCGTGTACCGCTCGCAGGGTGTCCCGATCCACGACAAGCACATCGAGGTCATCGTGCGCCAGATGCTGCGGAAGGTGACCGTGGTCGACCACGGCGACACCGACCTGCTGCCCGGCGAGCTCGTCGACCGCCTGCGCTATGCCGAGCTCAACCGCTCGGCCGTGTCGGAGGGTCGTCGCACCGCATCGGCTCGCCAGGAGGTCATGGGTATCACCAAGGCGTCCCTCGCGACCGAGTCGTGGCTGTCGGCCGCTTCCTTCCAGGAGACCACGCGTGTCCTCACGCAGGCCGCGATGGAAGGCAAGAGCGACCCGCTGGTCGGCCTCAAGGAGAACGTCATCATCGGTAAGCTCATCCCGGCCGGTACCGGCCTGGCGCGTTACCGCAACGTGACGGTCGAGGCCACCGAGGAGGCGAAGGCGGAGCGTTACCCGAACCGCATCTTCGGTGAGGACGGCGCGTTCAACGAGTCCGACCTGAGCTTCGTCGACTTCGACAGCTTCAGCTCCGACGACTTCACCCCGGGTAACTACAACTAGGGCTGAACGACTCACCCGGAGGGCCCGTCCCGATCGTTTCTCGATCGGGACGGGCCCTCCGTCGTTCGTTCGCCCATTCCTGGGCGAACAAGCGCTCGTTTGCCCAGGAATGGGCGAACGAATCGAGTACCGGTGAGTTGTGTGGCGGGTCTCCGCACGACATGCTGGTCCGATGAGTGATCAGCCCGAGCAGCCCACCGGCCAGTTCCAGCCGCTCGAGCCGGACGCGACTCCGGCGCAGCCAGACGTCCGCTACGGTGCTCCGGCACCCCGGCGGAAGCGCAATCGCGTGGTCATCGGTTTGAGCGTGCTCGCCGGTGTGCTGGCGATCGCGCTCGTCGTGGTCATCGGGCTCCTGGTCGTCGGCCCGGGCGGTACCCCTGCCGCCGACTCGACCCGTACACCGAGTGCGACGGCGACCGCCGGCTCCTCTCCTGCTCCGACCGCGACCGACGCCGCGGAGACGCCCGCGGCGCCGGTGCGTCCGACCGAGTGCACGCAACTCTTCCCGGCCGGCTACATCGACTCACTGACCTCGGACGGCTTCCTCGCGTTGAATCCGGAGTGGTCACTGCCGGAACTCGCCACCGACTTCTTCGGTTCGAACGACAGCGCACTCGTGGCCGTGATCTCCTCGAACACCGACCGTCTGAACTGTGCCCTGGTGAAGGCGAGCGGTGGCGGCGACGTCGGCATCACCACCAACGTCCTCTCCATCGACGCTGCGACCCAGGCGTCGGTGGTCGCGCGCATGAACGAGGCCGGTTTCACCTGTTCCGAGGAGACCGGAGGCACGATGTGCTTCACCGAGGTCTCGGAGGACGCCGGGACGTACGGCGAACGTCACTTCGTGCGGGACGGCACGTGGATCGCCACGAGATGGTCGAACACGACCATCAGCGGCTGGACACAGGCGATCGTCTCGACGCTCTTCCCTGCCTGACGGCCGGGCGACCGTTCTCAGGAAGTGCACGGCGCGCCGCGCAACCACGGGCTGGAGACGCCGCCGGACTCCTGAGAAAGGGTCGGAGAACGGTGGCTAGGCGATGCTCCAGTAGTACACGGAGGCGCCGGGGTGGATGACGGTGATCGCCTCGTCCACGGTGCGGTAGTCGGTGTCGTCGGTGTGTCCCGCGTAGTACACCTGGGTGCCGGCGTCGGTGGTCTCGACCTTCGACACGATGCCCGTGTGGTCGCGGTCCCCGCTGTTGTCCCAGTCGAACTGCACGATGTCACCGACCTTGACCTGGTCGCGCTGCGTGTCGTCGAGAGCGGTGGCGAGGTCGGGGTGCTCCTCGACGTAGTTCATGAAGAACGTCGAGCTGACCCAGGCCTTCGAGAAGTCGAAGTCGTCACCGGTCCCCTCGGCCCACCAGTCCTCGTCCATCGTCCACCCGCGTTCCAGCAGACTCTGGCTGGCGAAGTTCGCGCAGTCGGTGTCGACCAGGGAGCCGTATTCAGCCAGGTTGTAGTCGTTCCAGTGCGTGAACACGTAGGCCATCTGCGCGTCGACGGGGCTCGTGATGTCGTAGCTGTAGCTCAGCGCATCACCGTCGACCCGGAGATCGTCCGCGTAGACGGCGATGCCGACGTCGGCAGGGGAGAAGCCGGTGGCTGCCGGCACGGCGACGGTCACCTCGGTGCTCGTCGCCGACAGGATCCGGGCTTCCTCCTCGCCGAACACGACGCGGGTCACGCCGTCCACGTCGACACCGCTCACGGTCAGGGTGCTCCCGCCTGCGACGGATCCGGTCGTGGCGGAGATCGCGGTGACCGCCGTGGCGTTGACCGTGGAGGCCGGGACCGTGGACGTCGTCCCGCCCAGAGCCTGCGCGGCCGGCTCGGATCCGGTCGCGTCGGAGTGCTGCAGCGCGATCGGGGTGATCACCGCGGTGGCGAGGAGGAGGACGGCTCCGGCAGTGGTGCCGGCGACCACGCGTCGCGCGCGCAGGGGGAGGGCGCGGTAGCGGGAGGAGAGCCGCCTGAAGGGGGAGCGGGAATCGACGTGACGGTCGTGGGGGAGTTGCTCGGGCATGGGGCCTTTCCGGGGGATACGCCATGGGGGATCGGCGTCGCGGGATCGGCAGTGATCCGACAGATGGCTGTTCGAGCTCCCACCCAACCGCACGGAGCTGAGGGGACCGTTTCCTCCGGATATGAATCGGACCTGAATCGGGTCGACGGGAGTGAGCGAGTCCCGGCGAGGTTGCCGGGCATCCGCGTCCCGGCTTGCTACCGTGGCGAGCGGAGCGCCGTGAGGGCGCTCCTGAACTGGCTTCCGCCGAAGGAGTACGCGATGAGCACCCAGAACCCCGAGCCCGGATCGCCCACCGACCCGAGCACTCCGGCGGCTGCCCAGACCGCGTCTGGCTCCGCGCGTCCCACGACCGCGGCCGAACAGCCCGCGGCCGAGCGGCCCGTGGCCGAGCGGGACATCCTCTCCGAGGACACCGTGCAGCAGGACACCATCACCACGGCGGACGGCGTCGGGGCGGACCCGGTCGTCGACGACCGCCGGGTCGCAGACCGCGCCGACACGGCCTCGGACGCCGGGGTGCGCGAGACGCGTCCCTACCAGCCGCACACGCCGCAGCGCGCGTACTCGAACATCGACTTCGACGATGACGACACCGCCGGTACCCCGACCTCGACCTCGACCACCCGGCAGGCCGACACCGGTGCCCACCCGTACCCCGCGGCAGCCTACGAGCCGGTCGCCCGCTCCGGCGCGACCGCGACCGCCACCGCCGCAGAGACCGAGCAGCAGCAGGCCTTCCCGCTGTACGTCCAGGCGCCGTCCGAGCCGGAGGTCCGCGGCAACCGCGGCTTCGGCATCCTCATCGGTCTCCTCGGTACCATCATCTTCGCCGGCCTCTACGCGGCCGCTGTCGCGGGCCTTCAGCTGGTGCTGGAAGGCGACGGCACGTTCGTCGAGAACCTCATCCAGATCGCCACCAGCTGGCCGTTCCTCATGGCCGCCGCAGGCTTCTTCCTGGCCTGGGTCGTCACCGCGACCATCGTGAACCGTTCCGGCTGGGTGCACTGGGTGCTCGGCGGCTTCATCATCGGCCTGGTCGTCTTCCTCGCGTGGGTCGGCGGGTTCCTGATCCAGGAGCGCGCGTGGACGCTCAGCATCGACGAGATCCTCGCCGAGGTCACCGGTGTCGCCTTCACCTTCGGGCCGGTCCTCGCCTTCGTCGTCGCCCGTGAGATCCCCGTCTGGCTCGGTGGTTGGATCGCGGCACGCGGACGCAAGGTGCGCGAGGCGAACCTCGAGGCCCGCGCCGAGTACGAGCGCGTCCTCGAAGCCGGACCGACGACCGCCCGCTGAGCATGACCGGTGACGCGGACGGAGCACGTGGCCCCTGGTGGGTCGCCCCGTTCGCAGCGGTCACCTACGTGGCGCTCGTCGTCTGCGCCTTCGGGTTCATCAGCCTGCTGGCGGACCTCGACGTCGTGACCGACCGGGACGCCGGCCCGCTGACCGGTCCGCTCATGGTCGTGGTCGCCACGATCGTGGTCCTCTGGGCGATCATCCGTGAGACGCGCCGCACACCGCTGCGCGTCTCGGTCGGCTCCGCGGTCCTCGCGGGGCTCCTCGCCTGGCTCGCCTACGGGGTGAGCGGCGGCGTGTTCGACGCGATCGCCAGCCGGGACGGAGCGGACGCCGCCGCCTTCGCGGTGACGACGCTGACCGGACCGTTCTCGGTCACCGTGGGTGTGCTCGCGCTCGTCATCGTCCTCGCGGCCGCCGCTGTCGCGACCTCGTCGACCGGGCGGCGCCCGACCCCGCGCTGGCCCTGGGAGCACGACGCGCGGTGAGCCGATGCGACGTCCACCCGGGGCCGCTCGCGAGGTGCGCCGCCCGTCCCTCCCCACGAGGGCGACGGCGTAGGCGATAATCGATCCGTTGCCGTCGTCGGCCGACGGCGCTTGGGGAGGAACCACCGATGAGATCACCCGACCTGACCGACACCGGTCTGGATCTCGACCTCGCGGGGACCGCCGACGACGTCGTCGCCCTTGTCCAACGTGCGGTCGCCGCCTCCGGTGAGGATGCTCAGCAGACCAGGCACTACGTCGCGATCGACGGTGGGACGAGCGCGGACATCCGGTTGCGGGTCGTCTCGGTCGACGACCCCGCGCCACAGCTCGCGTTCGCGATCACGACCGCCCCGTCCGCACGCGGTACGGCGGCGGCGACCTTCATCATGCAGCACGGCGTCCAGAAGCGCCGGCGTCAGCGCTCGTTGCTCGGACAGGAGCCGTTCCTGAGCTTCCTGCGCGCGCTCGCCGAGCTGGTCTCGGAGTCCGATCCCGGCGCGTCCGCCACCCTGCGCGTGCACGGCACGCGCACCGAGCTCGCTCCGCGTCCGGCGGAAGCACCGACCAGCGCCGACGCTGGGCCTGCGGCGACACTCGCGAACATGCCCGTCATGGGCGGAGCGGTCTCCGCGGGCTGGTCTCAGACGGTGACCGACGCGTCGACCCCGTCCCCTGCCACGGCTCCCGACGTCGCGATCCCGAGGGATGCCGATCCGGCGCCGGCCTCCGACACACCGGCAGCCGAGCCTCCGGCCCCCGAACCCGCCGTTCCCGAGGCACCGGTGATCGGGGTCCCGACTCCCGCCACAGGGGCTCCCGAACCACAGTCGACCCCGTCGAGTTCCGCGCCCGTGTCGTCGCCGGTCGTCGTCGAGCCACCGACTCCTGCAGCACCGCTCCGTGAGCCGCAGGCAGCGCCCGCCCAGACGCGCGCTCCGGCCGCGTCGACGTCCTCCGTCCCGCCCGAGCTGCAGATCACCGTGCCCCCGGGGCTGATCGCCGGCGCTCCGATCGCCCCGGAAGCGCCCGACGCGCCCGCCGGTGCCTCAACGCGCGCCACCGAGCAGGCGCCGGTCCATGCCGACCTCGGCGCGACGGTCGTCTCCGCATCGCTGCGAGCGGGGGACTTCGCGCTCGAGCTGCCCGACGGCGAGCGCATCCCGCTCCGCGGGCCGATCCTGCTCGGACGCAACCCTGCGGCGCGGCCCGAACAGCCCGACGCCGAGCTGCGCTCGCTCGTCGACCCGCGCATGTCCGTCTCGAAGACGCACACGGTCGTCGTACCCGGACGACGGTCGCTCCGCGTGACGGACCTGCACTCCACGAACGGCACGACGATCACGGACGCGTCCGGCGCGGTCACCGTCTGCCAGCCGGGCGAGGCCTACGTCGCGGAAGCCGGGTCGACCATCGGGATCGGCGAGTTCCCGATCCGCGTCGTCGTCGGCTGACGGGCCTCCGGGGCATGGGGAGTGCTCCCCATCGTCGTCACCCGCGCTCTCGGTTACGCTGAACGACGTACCCGCTGAGGAGCCATCGGCGGGCGGCGCAGGTCCACTGCGCCGGTGTCACGAAGGGGAATGATGAGCGAGCAACCACTCGTCGTCGACGGGGACCAGATCCTGGCCGTCGCCGCACCACTGACACCCAGCGGGTCCGGCCTGCCGCAGAACGTCCCGCTCGACTTCTCCGGCAGCTGCAGCAGCACGGTGACCGCCGCGGCGGAGAGCTTCGCGATGTACATCTCCGTGCACGTGGCCCTCGCCGGCGGAGCGATGGTCGAGGCCGGTCGCGCGGCGAGCGACATCGTGACCGCCTGGGAGCAGACCGACGCACAACTGAACCCGGGAGGAGAGGGCTGATGGCCAACTGGACTGCTGACGATCCGGGGCGGATCGACTCTGGCGCGCTCGGCACCACTGCGACGACCATTCAGACGACCGAGACGAGTCTGACCGAGGCACGCACGGTCGCGGTCACCGCTCAGGGTGGCATCTCAGACGCCATCTGGAGCGGCGACGCCGCGACCGCCTGGGTGTCCTCCCTCTCGACCCCCATCGGCAAGATCGACGCGATCACCCCGGCGATGGCCGCAGTGCGCGACGCGATCGCCACGTACACGACCACGGTCGACGACATCAAGACCCGTGCGACGAGCTACACCGAGATGATCTTCCAGGCCAACATCTCCGCCAACCAGACCTATCTCGACCCGATGGGTGGGCCGACGCCCGAGCAGCAGATGCAGCGCGACCAGGTCCACCAGGCGGCCGTCGCCGATCGGCAGAGCGCGCAGCGCCTCCTCGACGCCCTGTCGGAAGAGCGCCAGGCCGCCGACGATGCGCTCGCGTCGGCGCTGTCTTCACCGGGTGGTGACAACTGGGACCGGCAGCAGGCCGCCCTCGCGGCCATCGGCATCACCTCCGCATCCGACCTCACCCCGTCCGCCGTCGCCCGCGGCATGGCGGAGATGGCGGCCGAACTCGGGAACGGCACGTTCGAGACCGATCTCGCGGCACAGCTGCAGTCGCTGTACGCGCTCTACGGCAACGACCCGTCCGTCATGGCGCAGATGAATCTGGCGCTCGGCGGCGAGGACCTCATCTCGCTCATCAGCCGGATCGACGACGCCGGTGCGAACGGATGGATGACCCCGGCAGCGGCGCTGCTCCTTGCACAGTCCGTCCGCGGTGGTCTGTCCGTCGGATCCCAGCGTTGGACTGACGCGGTCGGCCAGAACTTCGCGCAGGAGCTCTACGACGGTTCCGCGTCCGTTCATGGCACGGAGAGCTGGACGAGCCTCGCGTTCCTGTTCGGCGACGAACAGGACAACCCGATCGGAGAGACGACGACGGTCGGTCTCGCGAACATCGCCGACGAGATGGAGCGCGGTCTGCCCGGCGCGCACGAGGGCATGTACGGACCCGCACAGGGCGTCATGGGCCCCGGCGGCTTCCTCAGCCTCGCCGAGGCGGAGCAGGCCGGCTACGACGTCAACCGCCTGGGCGACTGGACCTCGCGGGTCTTCAGCACGCTGGGTGAGTACCCCGAGGCCGCCATGGACTGGCTGACCTCGACGGAGCAGGACCCGTACCGCGACGCGCCGCTGTACCCGGACGAGCCCTACGGCTCCGACGACCTCGGGGCGAACCGCCTGGAGTACTGGTACGGGCGTCGCGATTCGAGCCTCGACGGGTTCGAGGGCGTCCTCGCCCTCTGGGAGGGCGCACAGTCCATTCCGGGCGGTCCGGCGGACGGAAACGCCTACATCCCGGAGGCCTGGGATCAGGCGTCGACGCTGAGTCATGACGTCATCGCCCGGCTCATCGGCGAGCCTCGTGCGACCGAGGATGCCGCCGGCTACGTCGCCGGCAACCCACACTTCGTCAGCGAGAACCTCAGCGAGCTGGGGAGTATCAAACTGGTCGAGGCGCTCGCCCCGCAGATGCCCGGACTCGTCGAGTACCCGATGGTGGGAGGCCAGAACCCTGATGGTGTCACCGATCCGACGACGTCGATCAACCCGTTCGGCATCGAGGGCGACCCGCGGGTGTATGCCAACCTCTCACCCGAGGCCCTCGCTCGGATCCTCGGACTGGCCGGGAGCAACGGCGGCGGTGCCGAGGCGCTGCAGGCCGTCGTCAACGATTACCAGAACACCGTGCTCGGCGCCGCGGAGCTCGGTCTCTACAACCCGGTGGACGCCGCCACCCGGGTGTCGACGTTGCAGGCCGTGCTCGACGGCAGCACTGCCGGAGTCGACCTCGGTGAAGCCACCCGACACGACGAGGCCGTCCAATCGGCCATCGGTGTCGTCGAGACCGGAGTCGGCATGTTGCCGATCCCGGGGCTCGACAAGCTCGTAGGGACGCTCGGTGACGCGATCGCCGAGAAGATCGCCAGCGAGGGTATCGGGTACATCCGTGGCCAGTTGACGGATGCCGCGACTGGTGCGGCGGGCGATGCCTGGGCGGGCTCGCACGACGATCTGCTCACACAGCTCGAAGACGGTGGCGATGCACGTTTCCGCGCGACCCAGATCGGGGTCGCCCAGACGCTCATGGAGCTCTCGCCGCCGGACGGGCTCGTCCCTCCGACGACGGACGACGCAGAGGTCTGGTGGGACTGGGTGCAGGACAACCGGGAAGCGCTCGACGACATCATCGACCCCGCCTCCGGAAGCACCCGCACCTTGGCCTCCATCGCCACCAACGCGTCGAACGCGTTCGACGCGTACCAGGCGGATGCGGAGGGTTGATGCGCGGGTGATCGGTGCGGTCACCCTTGCAACCCTGGCTCTCGGCTCACTCGCGGCCTGCACACCGATGGATGACGAGCCGGTGCCCGCTCCGACGGTCGTCTGGGCGTCTGCGGCGCCGCAGGGACCCCTCGAAGCGGACCCGTGGGTCGTGGCCGTCCGCGCCTCCCTGGAGGCGCAGGCGATCGCGATGAATCGCAACGACTTCTCGCTCTCCGAGCTCACCACCACCACCGGGTACGACCTGCGGTCCCGTCTGTACGGTGCCGCTCGCGACCGGGTGACGAACAGCGGCGGCACCGAGATCCTGCCCGGCCCGCTCCCGTTCGCTCCCGTGGAGGTGACGGGCGGACCGGACGAGGAGAACACGTCCGTTCGCGGCTGCGTCGCCGAGCGATGGGCGAGCGAGGCGGGAACCGCACCGGCTGCTCCGGGTGCGCGCGGCATCGAGTACCGGCTCGAGCGGGTGGACGGTGCCAGGATCGTCACGTCGACGGTCAACCTCCCCGAGCTCGACTGCTCGAACGTCGAGCTCGCGGTGGCACTCTTCGATCCGCTGCCGGAGCCCTCGACGGTCGACGATCCCGAACAGATCGTCCGCCCGACCCGCGATTGATCGCGAGCGGTGCCGCGTTCAGTCGCCCGCCCCGCTTCCGTCGCTAGGCTGATCGGGGTCGCGCCGAGCGACCCGCACCTCCAAGGGGATCCTGCATGCGCATCAAGCTGACGTTGACCAGGCCGTCGGGCTCGTCCGCCGACATCGTCGTGACGACGGACGCGGCGGCGAGCATCGCGGAGGTCGCGTCGACCATCGCGCGCGTCGACCCGCAGGGGCCCGACTCCGCGAACGCCGACTTCACGCTGCACGCCCGCCTGCCGGGCTCGACCGAGACCCTCCCGCTCCCGCCGGAGGCCCCGATCGGCGAGGCGTGGGTCGGTTCGGGTGCCGTCATCGAGCTCGCCGACGCGGGCGTCTACTACTCCGCGGCGCGCACCGGTCAGGCGCCGGCCGTCGCGGTGGTGCGGGTCCTCTCCGGCGATGACGCCGGCCGTGAGTTCACCCTGCCGGCCGGCAGCTGGACCATCGGTCGCGAGGCGAGCTGCGACATCGTCCTCGACGACCCGCTCGTCTCGAAGCGGCACGCGCGGCTCGAGGTCGGTGGCGAGATCGAACTCGTCGACCTCGGCGCGGCCAACGGCATCGTCGTCGACGGTGGCATCGTGCCCCGACTCAAGGTCATCGAGCCGGAGCGCGTGCTCATCGGCGACACCGAGGTCGAGATCGGGTTCGCCGGGACCGTCGGCCGTGCGGGCGTCGTCCCGAAGGCCGGGCCCGTGTACTTCAACCGGTCGCCGCGGGTCGAACAGCGCTACGCGGGGGAGACCTTCCCCGCCCCCGAGCCGCCGACCGAGCGCGAGAACCAGCCGTTCCCGCTCCTCGGCATGCTGACGCCGATGCTCCTCGGCGGCGCGATGTACTTCTTCACGAAGAACCCGCTGTCGCTCATCTTCATCGCCATGACGCCGCTCATGCTCATCGGCAACTACTTCACCGGTCGCGGGCGCAACAAGCGCAAGCTCAAGCAGCAGATCAAGATCTTCGACGAGCGGCTCGAGTCCCTCGGCAAGCAGCTCGCGGCCGAGCGGGAGATCGAGCACGACGTCCGCATGCGCGAGGCACCGTCCACTTCGGAGGCGCTCAAGCACGCGCTCACGCGTGGGCCACTGCTGTGGACCAGGCGCCCCGAGCACTGGTCCTTCCTGAACCTCCGGCTCGGCGTCGGCACGATGCCGTCGAGGAACGAGGTCTCGGCGAAGGCTCGCGACAGCTTCCTGCCGGAGTTCCAGGAACGGCTCGAGAAGCTCAAGGACCAGTACGCGACCGTCGCCGACGTCCCCATCATCGACAACCTCTACGACGCGGGCGCGCTCGGCATCGCCGGTTCACCGCAGACCGCCGGGGGAGCGGTGAACGGCATCCTCGTGCAGCTCACCGCCCTCCACTCGCCGGCCGAGGTCGTCGTCTCGGCGATCGTCTCGCCCGCATGGTCGAACGCCCTCTCCTGGGTCAAGTGGCTCCCGCACGCGTCGTCGCCGAACAGCCCGCTCGACGTCGGCCACCTCGCCGACAGCGTGTCGAGCGGCAACCTGCTCCTGGCAGCGATCGAGGAACTCGTCCAGACCCGCCTGCAGGCGGCCAGGGCCGGCGACGCCCGACGCGGAGCCATCTCCGAGAAGCAGGCCGCCCAGGAGCGCGGCGCGGAGATCGGGACCAAGAGCTCCAACGACACCGGCACGAAGTCCCCGATCCCCGCGATCGTCCTGCTCATCTCCGACGACGTCGGCGTCGACCGCGCACGCCTCGTCCAGCTCGCCGAGATCGCGGCGGACGCGGGCGTCTTCCCGATCTGGATCGCCGACGACGTCGTCTCGCTGCCGGCCGCCTGCCGCACCTTCCTGCAGGTCCCGGAGGCCGGCGCCGGCGTCGACGCACCGGCGACGGTCGGCATGGTCCGCCTCGGCTACTCCGTCGACGACGCCCGCCCGGAGTTCGTCGACCCCGTGACGGCCCTCGACTACGCCAGGCGCATGGCGTCCGTGATCGACGCCGGTGCCCTCGTCGAGGACTCGAGCGACCTCCCGCGGTCGGTGTCGATGGTGACGCTGCTCGGGCCGGAGCTCACGACCTCGAGCGACGCCGTGGTCGACCGCTGGCGGCAGAACTCGTCCATCCACGACCGCACGCCCGGGCTCCCGCCGAAGCCCCGCCGGGCCGGCCAGCTGCGCGCGACCGTCGGATCGGGCGGTGTCGACGCCATGCACCTCGACCTCCGATCCCAGGGCCCGCACGCCCTCGTCGGCGGGACGACGGGTGCCGGTAAGAGCGAGTTCCTGCAGGCCTGGGTGCTCGGGATGGCGGCCGAGTACAGCCCCGACCGCGTCTCGTTCCTCTTCGTCGACTACAAGGGCGGTTCGGCCTTCGCGGATTGCGTGACGCTCCCGCACTGCGTCGGACTCGTCACCGACCTCAGCCCGCACCTCGTCCGCCGGGCGCTCACGAGCCTCCGGGCCGAGCTGCACTTCCGTGAGCACCTGCTCAACCGGAAGAAGGCCAAGGACCTCCTCGAGCTCGAGAAGCGCGGCGACCCGGACTCGCCGCCCGCCCTCGTCCTCGTCATCGACGAGTTCGCGGCGCTCGTCGGCGAGGTCCCGGAGTTCGTCGACGGCGTCGTCGACATCGCCCAGCGCGGTCGCTCCCTCGGGATCCACCTCATCATGGCGACCCAGCGGCCCGCCGGTGTCATCAAGGACAACCTGCGCGCCAACACCAACCTCCGTGTCGCACTGCGCATGGCCGACGAGTCCGACAGCCAGGACGTGGTCGGCGTCAAGGACGCGGCGCACTTCGACCCGGGCGTGCCTGGGCGTGGCATCGCGAAGACCGGCCCCGGCCGCCTGAGCATCTTCCAGTCGGGCTACGCGGGCGGTTGGACGAGCGACGAGCCCAAGCGCTCCGACATCGAGGTCCGTGAGCTCCGGTTCGGCGGCGAGACGCGTTGGGAGGAGCCCCGCGCGGCCGACGCCGAGGAGGAGCGCGACCTCGGCCCCACCGACCAGCAGCGGCTCGTCGCGAGCATCATCGCCGCAGCCGACCGTGCGTCCATCCCGGCGCCGCGACGACCCTGGCTCGACGAGCTGGCACCCGTCTACGATCTCAGCAAGCTCCGTCAGCGGTCCGACGCCGAACTCCTCATCGGTGTCGCCGACCTCCCGGACTCGCAGGAGCAGCGTCCGGTCTACTTCCGGCCGGACGTCGACGGCCACATCGCCGTGTTCGGCACCGGTGGCTCGGGCAAGAGCACCGTCCTGCGGACCCTCGCGACGGCGGCCGGCATCACGCCGCGTGGCGGTCCGGTCGAGGTGTACGGCCTCGACTTCGGCGCGGGCAGCCTCCGCATGCTCGAGGCCTTGCCGCACGTCGGATCGATCATCCCCGGCGACGACCAGGAGCGCGTCATCCGACTGCTCCGCCGGATCAAGGAGATCGTCGACGAGCGCAGCGTCCGGTACGCCGAGGCGAACGCGTCCTCCATCACCGACTACCGCCGCGTCTCGGGTCGCAACGACGAGCGCCGCATCCTCCTGCTCGTCGACGGCTTCCAGTCCTTCCGGCAGGAGTACGAGACGACGCTCGGCCTGTCCTCCTGGTACACGCTGTTCCAGCAGCTCATCACCGACGGCCGCCAGCTCGGCGTGAACATCGCGTTCTCGGCCGACCGCCCGGGCTCCGTCCCGACGAACATCAGCTCCGGTGTGCAGCGACGCGTGGTGCTGCGCCTCGCGGACGAGACCGGCTACCAGCTCCTCGGGGTGCCGAAGGACATCCTCGGCCCCGAGTCGCCCGCCGGCCGGGCGATCGTCGACGGCCTCGAGGTCCAGGTCGCGATCCTCGGCGGTTCGCCGGTGCTGTCGGACCAGTCGGTCGCGACGGTCCGGCTCGCGGAGGCCATGTCCCGCGCGGGAGCCACGATCACGGCCCCGCCGATCGGCGCACTGCCGAAGGAGATCGAGGCGCGCGAGCTGCCCGAGCGCGTCGGCGACCGCCCCGTACTCGGCATCGGCGACGCCGACCTCGCACCGATCGGCTTCGACCCGACCGGCGCGTTCCTCGTCGGCGGCCCTCCCGGCAGCGGTCGGACGAACGCCGTCGCATCCCTGGTCGGCGCCATGCGACGCTTCGATCCGGCGACGCGCTTCGTCTACTTCGGCTCCAAGCGCTCGGAACTGCTGCGGGAGCTTCGCTTCGACGAGTCGGCCGTCACCCCGGAGACGATCGCCGAGCAGGCGAAGGCGCTGTCCGCGGCGATCGCGGCCGAGACGGTGACCGGCCGGACGGTCGTCGTCATCGAGACGCTGTCGGACTACCTCAACGGCATCGCCGACCCACCGCTGGTGGAGCTCATCAAGGCCATCAAGCGCAGCGACCATCTCGTGATCGCCGAGAACGAGGTGTCGGGATGGTCGTCGTCCTGGCCGCTCATGGGTGAGATCAAGAGCGCCAGGCGGGGCATCCTGCTGCAGCCGGAGCAGATGGAGGGCGATCTCGTCCTCCGGACGACCTTTCCCCGGCTCGCACGCAAGGACTTCCCGCAGGGGCGCGGAATGTACGCGAACCGCGGTGCGCTGTCGCGCGTGCAGCTGCCGATCGCGCCCGAGTTCCCCGTCGCCTGAGCGGCGTCGTCCCCGGATGGGGACTGCATGGGGAGTGCTCCCCATGTGCTCCCGCGAGGCGTTGTGGTTACATGATGAAGGCACCGACGGTGCCGGTGACCACAACGAAGGAGCAAGACTCATGGCCAACATCAACGTCAACTACAGCGAGATCAAGCAGGCCGCCGTCAACCTGACGACGGGTAAGGGCGAGGTCGAGACCACGCTCAACCGCCTCCAGACCCTCATCAACAACCTCGTGTCCTCCGGGTTCCAGACCGACACCGCGTCCGGCACCTTCAACGAGACCTACACGGCCTTCACGCAGAGCGCGACGGTCACGATCCAGCACCTCGACAAGCTGTCGGGCTACCTCAACAACGCTGTGACCACGCTCGAGCAGACCGACGCAGCGCTCGCTGCCGGCGCCGGCCAGTAGTCACCACCGTCGGCTTCGCTCTGCGCGCCCTCCCGACCACGTGTCGGTGAGGGCGCGCGGTTTTTCCGGCGAAGGCGACCCACGGCGACAGCGAGGCAGCATCACCCGACGAGGAGCGAGCAGTGTACGGCGACACCCAACAGATCCGCCTCCGCGCGACGGAGCTCCGAACCCTCGCGACCGAGGTCCGTGGCCGTGCCGGAGACCTCCGCTCGGCGGCCGAGCTCGCGTGGACCTCCACCGCGGCGGAGACCTTCATCGAGCAGCTCGGCACCCGGGCGGTCTCGCTCGAGAACTCGGCGACGCAGCTCGACGACGCCGCTGACAAACTCGACGCGCACGCGACCGCCGTCGAACACGTGAAGCAGCTCATCGAGGACGCCGCGCGCTGGGTGGGCGACCGCTGGAACGACGCGGTGAACCTCGTCTCCGGTGCGGTCGAGACCGTGAAGGACGGTGCCGCGAAGGTGTTCGAGTTCTTCGGCCAGGAGGTTCCGGACTTCCTCGTGCACCAGGCCAAGGACATCGTCGCCTCCACGCCATCGCTGCCGACCCCCGGTGACCGCAGCTGGTTGGACCTTGCAGACCTCTACCGCAGCCGAGGATGGACCCCCTGATGCCCATGACCCGTACCCGCCCGGCTCCGGCCGCGGCGGCCTTCCTGCTGACCGCCGACGAACTCCACGTCCTGGAGCACCGCACCCCGCACATCGTGCTGCCACCCGCCTTCCACAGCGAATGGGGTTCGGAGGTGTCGTCCGCCGACGTCCGTGAGCGCGAGCAGCGAGCCGTCGCGCGGCTCCGGGAGCGGCGACTCCTCGCCCGCGGCGACGACAGCCTCCCGGACGACCTCACCGCCGACGTCGATCCCGATTTCGCCGCCTTCCTGTCGATGCCGCAGTTCGCGACGGCGGCCGTCGACGCCTCCTGCTGGACCCTCGACCGGACGGCGATCCAGTCCGTCTCCGTGATCGGCGCGCACGCCCTGGCGCTGTTGCGGACGCAGCGGGTCGACCACTCGGACGCGTCCGTCGTCGAGCACGGCACGGCCGCGCGCGACGAGGACGCCGTCGAGATCCGCGCCTTCGACACCGCCGGGCTGGCCCAGCAACTCCTGCGGCCCCTCTCCGCGCTCCACGACGTCCCGGATGTGCGGGGTCGTTCGACCGACGTGGTCGTCCTCCCGCTCGCGGACGCCGAGGCGCTCGTCCTCGCGCTCCGCCAGGACCGACCGGACGTCGTCGGCGCGGTCGTCGAACAGCTCCACAGCCCGGAGGCCGCTGTGCTCCTCGGCGGTGTCGCGCGGCGGATCGACGGCGGCTTCCGGCTCGATGCGCTCTCCCGGAGCGGGGAGCCCATGAGACGGTGGACGGACACCTGGCTCCGCGGTGCCGACGGCTGGGTCGCCGTGTCGGTCGACACGCCGGACGTCGAAGCGGCGGGTATGGACCCGACCACCGTCGCCGAGGGGACCCGGGTCTCGATCCGGGCCGTCCGTCGCGCGGACATCGTCGCCGAGGTGTTGGCGATCGCCGCGACCATCCAGGGAGCACGCGCATGAGCGGGATCACGGTCTCCGGCGGTACTGGAGGCGTCGGCGCGAAGCTCGACGACATGCGGCTGCAGGCACGACAGCTGTCCACGCTGTCGACCGAGCTGATCGGGCGCTCGGGAACCGCGGCCGCGAAGGCGGTCGACGGCGACCTCCTCGAGTCGATCATCCTGTCACCGGTCACCGGGGCGGCCGCGGAAGGCGCCATCGTCCTCGCCTCCGGTTCCCTCCTCCTCGTGGCGACCGAGACCGGCGTCTCCGCCGTCTTCCTCGAGGGCGCCGTCGTCGCCTACGAGACCGCCGACCAGCTGATCGCCGCAGCGACGGTCGCCCTCCACAACGGTGTCGCCTTCGTCGTCGGCGTCCTGGCGGTGCCGGTCGGCGTCGTCGTCGCGGCGGGCGCCGCAGTGGTCGGCGGGGCGTGGATGCTCGGCGTCGCCGGTGGCAACGTGGTCCTGGAGGGCGTGGAGTCGCTGGTCGACGGCGCGCAGCAGACCATGGACCAGATCGGCGACAACCCCTGGCTGCTGCTCTCGCCGGCCGGTGTAGCCGGACTCTTCGCGACCAACTCGATCTCGGCGTACTCACCGCAGGACGTGATCGACCGTACGGCCAAGACCTACTCGGAGGCGCTCGAGAACCTCCAGGAACTGGCGGCGCTCGGGAACACCGTGCTCGGCGAGAACGCCTGGCTCGTCGACGTCCTCACGGACGGGGCACCCGGCCTGCTGACCGGTCTCGCGTTCGTCGGCAACGTGATCCCCGGGTTCAACGGGCTGATGACCGCGTTCACCGGGCAGGTCTGGCCACCGCTCACCTACGAGCAGGCGGTGGCGGCGATCGCGGGCGGCGGGAACCGGTTCGGGCTCTTCGAGGACGGCTCCGCCAGCCTGTCGGTCGGACACGATGGAAGCCCCCGGGGGATCCCGGTCCTGCACGGAGACGTCCGCGGCATCGGTGACCTCATGGGAGGGTCCAGCGCCATCGACAGCATCGGCGGCGAGGAGTTCAGCGACATCAGGATCGTCGAGACGGCCGGCCCACCCAAGTCGTTCATCGTCCAGATCCCGAGCACGATGGTCTGGAACCCCGACGCCGGGTCGGCTGCGAACGACTCGACATCCGACGTCGTCGCGATGCAAGGTGAGCAGACCGCGCTGGCGGCGGCGGTCCTCGATGCGATGCGCGCCCAGGGCATCTCGCCGACCGATCCGGTCATGCTCGAGGGCTTCAGTCTCGGGGGCATCACGGCCGGCCTGATCGCTTCCGACCCGTCTGTGCCGTTCAACATCACCCATGTCGTCACAGCGGGTTCGCCCATCGCGCGCTACGACATCCCCGACGACGTCGAGGTGCTGTCGCTCGAGTTCGAGGAGGACCCGGTCGCGCGCCTGGACGGCCGTGAGAACCCGGACAGCGCCAACTGGACGTCTGTCCAGGGTGACGCCCCGCGGCTCGTCGATCCGGAGAGCGGCGAACTGGAACCGCACGAGCCGGGCATCGCGTCGTCGCACAGCTCGCGCCGGTACGAGCAGTTCGCCGACGAGGTCAGCCGCGCCGGTGATCCGAGTGTCGACGCGTTCCTCGATTCTGCGGGAGGATTCTTCAGCGGCGAACAGACCGTTGTGGACTATCACGGAAGGCGGAACTGATGCATCGGATCCTCAGTGTCGTGGTCGTCTCCGTCGTGCTGACCGGCCTGCTCGCCGGTTGTGCGCTGCTGCCCGGCGCCCGGCGGCCCGCGTCGACCGGGGCGCCCGGGCCTTCGTCCGAACAGGCGCGATCGACCGATGAGGCGATCGCGGCCATCGAGGAGGTGACCGGTGTGGCGGCGCGGATCTCGCCGGCCAACGACGGTTCCACGCGCTATCTCGCGGTCAACCTCGAGTTGGATGAGACCTACGATGCCGGTGTCGTCCCCGAGCGGCGTGCGAACCGCGACGCGGCGCTGCTCGACTTCGTCCTCGCCCAGGTCTGGTCGCAGACCGAGGACGCCCCGGAGCGCTTCGTGACGCTCAGGGTCACCGGTGCCGGTCGCGACACGGCGTGGGTGACGGACACCCTGACGACGCTCGGCGTCGCGACGATCCCCTACGGCGGCGACGTCGTCTCCTTGCGTGGTGTCGATCTCGACGACCGATACGGCACCTGGCCCGGCGAAGTCCCAGCGCTTCCGGACGACCTGGCAGGAGAGGGATGACGACGATCGAGACCGCGCGGTCCACGCACACCCTGCGCAGCGAGGGGCGGACCGACACCGGGCTGGTCCGACGCCTGAACGAGGACGCGTTCTACGCCGGCGCGCCCGCCTTCGTCGTCGCGGACGGCATGGGCGGGCACGAACGCGGCGAGGTCGCGAGCCGTGAGGTCGCGGCGGCGCTCGAACGTGGCATCCCGATCGGCATCCCGACGACGACCGAGGCGGTCGTGACCACGATCGTCGCCGCCAACGCGGTCATCCGCGGCATCCCCACGCCGAACGGGGTCATCGGCACGACCGTCGCGGGCCTCGCGCTCGTGGCGCTGTCGCCGCAGACCGACCTCCATTGGATGGTGTTCAACGTGGGGGACTCCCGGGTGTACACCTGGGCCGACGGCGCACTCCGTCGGATCACCGTCGACCACTCGGCCGTGCAGGAACTCGTCGACGCCGGCTCCATCACGGAGGCGGAGGCGCGCGAACACCCCGATCGCAACATCGTGACGAAGGCGATCGGCGTCGAGGCCGGCATCGACCCGGACGTCTGGCTCCTTCCCGTCGTCGGGCGGCAGCGGTTCCTGCTCTGCTCCGACGGGCTCACCGGCGAGCTGTCCGACGAGCGGATCGCCGAGGTCCTGTCGCAGGGCTTCGAGGGAGCGGCAGACCGCCTCGTGGAGCTCGCGCTGGCCGCCGGTGGGCGGGACAACGTGACCGCACTGGTCGTCGACGTCGTGTCGACCTCGCTGATGTCCAGCGGCCCCGGCTACGATGACGCGGGTGGTCTCGGGTATCTTGAAGAGACGATGCCGCGAGGCTAGAGGAGTGGCCGTGTACTCGTACGAAATGGAACCGGCCGAGGTCCGCCGTTGGCTCGCTGTGGCGGGACCCGGCAGGCTGGTGCTGGTCGACGCCCAGGGCGACGACTCCGCCGCTGCAGCATTCGCCGCAGACCTCCCGGGCGACGCGTCGCTGTCGTTGATCGTCGACCGCCTCGCCGCCGGCGGTCTCTCGAACACGCCCGCGTTCGCCGCGGCCGTCTGGGACGGATCGGGAGCGACGGTCATCGTGCGCGGGCTCGCCGCGGCCGTCGTGACGAGCGCCGCCGGGACCGAGACGGTCCTGGGCGCCCGCGCCACCACCTGGGTCGAGGAACACCACGCGGACGCGGTGAGCGTCACGCTCCGGAGCGACCAGCCGAACCCGTCCGGCGTGCGACTCCCGCTCGGGTCGGGAGCCGTCTGGACGACGTCCATCACGGCGACCCTCGACGAGGAGTCCACGGCTTCCGTCGCCGCTCCGACCAGCGACGAGCGCCGGTCGACCGAATCGTCCACCGATGCGCCGACGGCGGCGGAGCAGCTCGCGGCCCCGCCCGTCCCGGCTCCCGCCGAGCCCGCTGCGTCCGCGGCGACCTCGGACGACGCGGACGACGGGACGGACGGCGACGAGGCGACCCCGGTGGCGCACATCGAGCCGGCGCAGTCGCTCCACGTCGTGCCGTCCGTCTCCGACACCCAGTTCTTCCACGACGAGGACGACCCGGACGAGACCCCCTCCACCCCGGAGGAGCCCGTCGACGAGGGCTATGACTTCCTGTTCGGCCAGACCGTGCTCCGACCGGTCGGTGCGGCGGCGGTCGACGAGGCCGGCGACGCGGAACGCGCGGCGGCCGAGGAGTCGGCGCACCAGCAGGCGGCAGCCACCGCGGTCGCCGCGCCGGAACCCGCGGCAGTCGGACCATCGGACCTCGGCGACCACGACGGCCACACGATCCTCGCCGAGGACCTCGCCGCGCTGCGTGCGCGTCGAGCGGCCGAGACCCCGCCTGCCCGGTCGTCCACGCCGTCGGCGACCCCGCTCACGTATCTCGAACTCCCCGGCGGCACTCGCCAATCGCTCGCCTCGCCCGTCGTCCTCGGCCGGGCGCCGAGCGTCTCGCAGGTCCCGGCGTCCGTCGTCCCGACACTCGTCACGCTCACGGGCGACGACATCTCGCGGAGCCACGTGCGCGTCGCGGTCGAGGGCGGCACGGTCGTCGTCACCGACCTCCACTCGCGGAACGGCACGCAGGTCGTCCTGCCCGGTCAGGCACCGCAGTCCCTCCGACCAGGGGAGCCGACACCGGTGATCGTCGGGACCGTCATCGACCTCGGCGGCGGCGTCGCGCTGCGCGTCCGAGAGGGCTGACGTGCGCCGTTCACCCTCGCAACCGCCGGCCATCCCCGGGCTGCGGTTCGAACGACAGCTCGGAGCGGGTGGGTTCTCCGACGTCTTCCTGTACGAGCAGCAGTTGCCGAGGCGTCAGGTCGCCGTCAAGGTGCTCCTCGCCGAGCACCTCAGCGAGCAGACCCGTGAGGCCTTCGTCGCCGAGGCGAACCTCATGGCGCAGCTCTCCGCGCACCCCTACATCGTCACGATCTACACGGCGGACGTCGCCCCGGACGGACGACCATACCTCGCGATGGAGTACTGCGCGGGGCCGAGCCTCGCCGAGCAGGCGAAGCTGCGGCGGTTCGCCGTCGCCGATGCGCTGCGCACCGGCGTCCGCCTGGCCAGTGCGGTGGCGACCGCCCACGCGGCCGGCATCCTCCACCGCGACATCAAACCGGCCAACGTGCTCACCAACGCGTACGGCTGGCCGGCGCTGACGGACTTCGGCATCTCACAGGCCGTCGAACTCGAGGTTCCGACGAACGCCGGCCCCGGGCGCCCTGGCGACGTCGGTTCCACCGGTGCCTCGGGCACGCAGACGGTCGGTCTCTCCATCCCCTGGTCGCCGCCCGAGATGTTCGAGGACGAGCCGCATCCGGACGTGCGGTCCGACGTGTTCTCCCTGGCGGCGACGGTCTACACGCTCCTCGCCGGGCGGACGCCGTTCGAGATCCCCGGGCAGTCGAACGGTGCGGCCGACCTCATCAGCCGGATCGAGCGCGGGACCATCACGCCGCTCGGGCGCGACGACGCACCGGCTTCCCTCGTCGCGACGCTGCAGAAGGGCCTCGCGAAGGACCGCGCCAACCGTTTCGAGAGCGCCGTCGACTTCGCGCGGGCGTTGCAGCGCGTCGAGATGGAGCTGGCGTACGCGCCGACACCCATCGACATCCCGAACCTCGTGCAGCCGCAGTCGCAGACCCCCCGACCGGACACGTCCAGCAGTGCGTCGGACGAGACGCGGGTCCGACAGGTCCCGACGGTCGAGGCCCAGCCGCGTCCCGGCGTGCCGAGTGTGCAGCCTCCGGTCGGCGACGAGACGGTGGTCCGCTCGGCGGGACCGCTCGTGCAGCCGATCCAACCGTCGGCGCCGATCACCGTCGGAGCGGCCTCGGCGCCTTCCGAGACGATCCGCCGCGACCGCCTCGAGACCGCCGCCGCAGGTCCGGCGGAGGACCCCGATGCCGGTACGGACGGACGAGGCGGACGTCGCCGACTGACCCGCCTCCTCGTGGTGGGCGGCGTCGCGGTGCTCGCGGTCGGTGGGATCGCGGCCGGGATCATCTGGCAGGGCGCGGCCGCCGACCCGAAGCCGACCGCCGCCGCGACCGGGGCGCCGATCCAACTGAGCGACGTCCCCTCGCCGAAGCCGTTCGGGGTGAACATCAGCGAGGACGGCAGCGTCGTCACGTTCATCTGGGACAACCCGGATCCGCAGGACGGCGACTCGTACATCTACCAGGTGACGAGCAGCGGCAAGAACTCGCCGAAGGTGCCGACCTCGACGTACGCGGTCGATCTGAAGCCGAGTGCTCCGGGCGCGCAGTTGTGCATCGAGGTGGTGATCGTCCGGGGCGGCGTCACCTCGCCCGATCCACTCGAGATGTGCTCGCAGCAGTAGCGGGACGGACGCACGGGGAGCGACACGATGACAGATATCAGGGGGACTGGGCGATGAGCATGGACGAGGCGACGGACACGACGACGACGAAGACGGCGGTGCGCGTCGAGTTCTGCGGCGAGGAGTACGCCGTGGACGCACGCAAGCCGTTCCTGATCGGGCGCGAGGGCGACCTCGTCGTCGACGAGAACCCCTTCCTGCACCGCACCTTCCTCAGTGTCACCTTCGACGCCGGGCTCTGGTGGCTCACGAACATCGGGAACACCCTCTCCGCGACGGTGACGGACACGACCGGCAACGTGCAGGCGTGGCTCGCGCCCGGCGCGCGGCTCCCGATCGTGTTCCCCGAGCTGCAGGTGCTGTTCAGTGCGGGGACGACGACCTACGACTTCACGATCACCTCGGATCTCGAGTACTTCAGTCCGTCGCAGCTCTCGACGACCACCGCCGGGACCACGACCGTCGGTCCGATCCACCTGACGAGCAGCCAGCGCCTCCTCATCGTCGCCCTGGCCGAGGACGTCCTGCGTCAGGCGTCGCCCGGCCGCGGTGAGATCCCGGCGTCTGCGGCCGCCGCCGCCCGCCTCGGCTGGAGCCAGACCACCTTCAACCGCAAGCTCGACAACGTCTGCGACAAGCTCGACAAGTTCGGGGTGCAGGGGCTGCGCGGCGGACCAGGCAAGCTCGCGACCGGACGTCGCGCACGACTGGTCGAGTACGCCGTCTCGACCAGGCTCGTCGACGCCAGCGACCTGCCGCTCCTCGACCATGCCGACCAGGCGGGCGTCGACGGGGGACGACCAGCCTGAGGTTGACCCCCGCAACCGTTTTCCAGACGGCACTTGTTTGTTAGAGTGACTCCGCGTTTGCAGCGCGGTGCGTGGACCGTGCCTTGACCGAACATCACCTGGGGGATCGTGAGCAACTGGAGCGCCTGGCTGCGCAAGCGCAAGACCGCGGCCTCCATCACGGCACTGTCGGTCCTCGTCGCCGTACCGGTGACCGCTGCACTCATCCACCAGGGCTTCCCCGTCACCGAGGTCGACCTCGAGTCCCGCGACGTCTGGGTCACCAACGGTGAGTCCCTGCTCGCCGGGCGCCTCAACGATCAGATCTCCGAACTCGACGGAGCGGTCTCGACGGCCTCCAACAACGCCGACGTGCTGCAGGACGGCGACGACGTCTTCCTCCAGGACAAGGCGCTCTCCTCGCTCGAGCGCATCGACCCGGCGTTCACGAGTCTCATCCAGCGCGTCTCGCTGCCGACCGGCGCGACGGTGCACTACGGCGGCGACCGACTCTCGGTCGTGGCGGGGGAGACCGGCAAGCTCTGGTCCGTCGACGCCGCCGGAGAACTCCGGTTCGACCCCACGGAGACGAAACCGATCGTCTCCATCGGCAAGGCCGGTCAGGCGGTCGTCACCTCGACGGGCACCATCCTCGCGGTGGCACCGGCGAAGGGGATCCTCTACCGCATCCTGCCCGACGGCACGAAGACCGAGTCGAAGCTCCCGAAGCTCGACGAGTACCAGCTCAGTGCGGCCGGTGAGCAGGCGGTCATCCTCGACCTGAAGTCCGGCGACCTCGTGAAGCAGGACGGCTCCATCGTCGAGCTGCCCGGCAAGCCCTTGAAGATCCAGGAGCCGTCGGCCTCCGACGACGCTGCCGTCATCGCGACCGGCGACTCCCTCGTGCGCATCCCGCTCGGTGGCGGCGACCCGGAGGTGCTCGACGCGGACGTCGTCACCGAGGCGACGAGTGCGGCCGAGGTCACGGCCCCGGTCAACCTCGACGGCTGCATGCACGGTGCGTGGGCCTCCTCCAGCCGGTATGCCGCCGAGTGCGCCGACAAGAAGCCGGTCATCGCCGACATCAACCCGGAGACCGTCGGGCAGCAGCTCGTCTTCCGGGTGAACCGCTCGGTGATCGCGCTCAACAACGTCCAGACCGGCAACTCCTGGCTCGTGCAGGCGAACATGCGCCTCGTCGACAACTGGGACGAGGTGACGCCTCCGCAGGAGGAGGACGGCGAGGACGGCGACGAGAAGGCGTCAGAGCAGTCCTTCGAGGACACCCTGGCCGAACGGACCGAGGAGAACCGGCCGCCGATCGCCCGCGACGACGCGTTCGGCGTCCGCCCGGGCCGCGCGACGGTCCTGCCGCTGCTCGACAACGACTCCGACGCGGACGGCGACGTCCTGACCATTCAGAACTTCGGCGACATCGGTCCCGAGACCGGCAAGCTGGAGTACATCGACGGCAAGCGGGCATTGCAGTTCACGCCCGCAGAGGGCTTCGTGGCCGGGACGACGTCGTTCCGGTACTCGGTCAACGATGGACGGCCGGGTGGCGTGGCCGAGGCGAACGTGAGCATCGCCATCAAACCGCCCGAGGTCAACGAGCCGCCCACGTCCCATCGCGAGGCCGCCGTGTCGGTCGAGGCCGGGCAGACGGTCACCTACAACGTGCTCGCCGACTGGCGCGATCCCGACGGTGACGACATCTTCCTCCAGTCGGCCTCGCCGGCGTCCGGCGACCTCGTCCGCTTCACCCCGGACGGCTTCGTGACGTTCACGCACGCCTCGCCCGAGATGGGCCCGCGCGACGTCAAATTCGTCGTGTCCGACGGCGTCACCTCGGCGGAGGGGACGCTCAAGGTCGACGTGCAACCCGCCGGCGCCCTCAGCCCCATCGGTACACCGGACTTCGTCTCGACCTTCGTCGGCGAGTCCGCACAGGTCCTGCCACTCGCGAACGACCAGTCACCGAGCGGTGCGCCCCTCGGTCTCATCGGTGTCGAAGCCCTGCAGGGCGGACTCGTGTCGTCGCCGAGTCTCGAGAAGCAGTCGGTCACCGTCTCGTCGAACGAGCCGGGCACCTACTACCTGAAGTACACGCTCGGTGCCGGCATCGCCTCGAGCATCGGGCTCATCCGCGTCGACGTGCTGGAGAAGCCCACCGACGTGCAGCCACCGGTCGCCGTGAAGGACGAGGGCTACCTGCGACCGAACGAGACGATCACGATCCCGGTCCTCGCGAACGACGAGTCGCCGGGCGGTCAGGTGTTGGCGCTCCAGTCCGTCGACGTGCCGGACGAGTCCGCCTCCCTCTCCGTCGAGGTCCTCGACAGTGCCGTGGTGCGCGTCTCCTCCTCGGCACCGCTCGAGGGACAACTGCAGTTCACCTACACGGTCTCCGACGGGACCTCCTCGGCGACGGCGGCGGTCACCATCGTCCCCGTGCCGCCGCTCCCGAAGCACCAGGCGCCGGTCGCGAGCGACGACGCCGTCGTGGTGCGCGCCGGCGACATCGCGAACGTCGCCGTGCTCGACAACGACTACCACCCCGACGCGGCCGTGATGTTGGTCGACCGCGAGCTGGTCGACGTGCCGACCGCCGGCCTGGCCTTCGTCGACGACGACGAGGTGCGGTTCCAGGCGCCGACCGAGCCCGGCACCTACACCGCCACGTATCGCGTGTACGACACCTTCGGCGAGGCCGACACGGCCACGGTGACCTTCAACGTGGTCGGCGAGGACAAGAAGAACAACCAACCGCCCGTCCCGCAGCTGCTCACCTCCCGGGTGTTCGCCGGTGCGACGGTCCGCGTGGACGTCCCGCTCGACGGTCTGGATCCGAACGGCGACTCGGTGGTCCTCGACGACATCGCCTCCGCGCCCCTCCTCGGTCGCGTCATCGAGCAGGGGAGCACCTGGTTCGTCTACGAGGCGGCCCCGGACTCCTCCGGCACCGACACCTTCCAATACCGGGTCAAGGACACCTACGGCGCGGTCGCAGTGGGCACGATCAAGATCGGCGTCATCGGGCGTCCCGAGGTCGACGGGCAACCGAACGCGGTCGACGACTACATCGAGGTCCTCCCGGGCAAGGTCGCCTCCGTGCCGGTGCTCTCCAACGACTCCGATCCGAACGGCTACAAGCTCAAGCTCGAACCGAAGCTGCTCTCGGTGGACGACGGCCTCACCGCCGAGGTCAGCAAGAGCCGCGTCGTGATCGAGGCGCCGGACGAGGAGGCCTTCTTCACCGTCCGATACCAGATCACCAACGGCAAGGGCGGGATCGACAGCGCCTACATCCAGGTCAAGGTCACGAAGGACGCGAAGCCCCAGTTCCCCGAGGCCGACGACCACGTCCTCGAGGACGCCGACATCGTCGGGAAGAAGACCGTCGACATCGACGTGCTCGACGGTGCGCAGAACCCCGGGGGGCTCGTGGACGACCTGCAGCCGAGCCTCGAGGGTGCGAACGCCCCGTCCGGCGAGGTGCGCGACGGTGGCACCATCCGGGTCACCCTCACCGACCGACGCCAGGCGATCGCCTATCGGTTGACGGATCCCGTCACCCAGCTGAGCGGCGCGGCGTTCATCATCGTGCCGGCGGCGACCGACGGTGAGCCGCCGCGGATCAAGAGCCCTCTGCCCGAGCAGATCGTCAAGGTCAACGAGACGCGGACCTGGAAGCTCTCGGAGATCACCGAGGCGCCTTCCGGGAAGCCCGTCACCATCGCCTCCGAGGGCAGTGTCGTGAACTTCCGGAGCAACGGCACGTCGAGCTACGTCGACGACGCCACGATCACCTTCACCCCGGCCAAGGACTACCGCGGACCGGCGTCGGTGAGTTTCGAGGCGACCGACGGCCGGGACAGCAAACTGCTCACCCTGCCGATCACGGTGGGTGACCCCGACCTCGAGGACGTCCCGCCGACGTTCACGCCGCCGACGGTGACGATCGAGGCCGGAGAGGCACCCATCACGGTCGACCTGCGGGCGTCGAGCGACCACCCGAACCCGAAGATCCTCGCAGCCCTCACCTACCAGGGCTTCGGCGGGACCACAGCGGGCGTCCAGGGGAACCTGTCGGGCTCGCAGGTGACGATCTCCGCCCCGCAGGGCACCCAGCCCGGCACCTCGGCGACGCTCACCTTCACCGTGAACTACAAGGAGTACTCCGTCCCGGGGTCCGTCGACGTCCGCGTCGTGTCGTCGACGAGGCCGCTCCCGCGTGCCATCGACGACCGCGTGGAAGAGGGCCGCAAGAACAAGGCCGAGTCGATCAACGTACTCGCCAACGACTACAACCCGTTCCCAGACACGCCGCTCAAGATCCTCGACGCCACGGTCGAGAGCGCCCCGGCGGGTGGAGCGACGGCCTCGGTGTCCGGGAGCTCGGTCACCGTCACGCCCGGTTCGTCCAAGAGCGGGACCGTGAGCGTCATCTACACGGTCCAGGACGCGACGAACGACCCCAACCGACGAGTGCAGGGCCGCATCACCGTCATCGTGAAGGACGTCCCCGATCCGCCGTCGCTCAATCTGAAGAGCGCGAAGAGCGGCAAGATCACCGTCGTCGTCGGCGGTTCGCCCGCGAGCAACGGCGCGCCCATCGAGTACCACGCGGTGAAGTGGAGCGGCGGCGGGGAGAAGCAGTGCGCCCCGGGGAACGACTGCACCTTCGACGTCACGAACGGGCAGAGCTACACCTTCTCCGCCTACGCGCACAATGCCGTCGGCAACAGCGCGGACTCCGAGACGGTCACGGCCACCGCCTACGGCGTCCCGACCGCGCCGCAGAACGTGTCGCTGCGGGCATCCGGAGATGCCCCGGCGACCCTCACCATGCAGTGGGCGAGGCCAGCGGATGACGGTGGACAGGTCACGAGCTACAGCTGGCGGATCATGAGCGGTTCGAGCACCGTGAAGACGGGGACGACGGGGAGCACCAGCGATTCCGTCGGCGGCATCGGCGCGGGCACCTATCAGGTGTACGTGTCCGCGACCGGGCCCGGCGGAACCGGCCCGGAGGGCGGACCGGCGGAGGCCACGGTCAAGGATCCGCCGCCGCCGAAGCCCAGCGGCTCCCTGTTCAAGTCCGGGGGCGCGCATGCCTGTCAGAGTGGCGGCACCGGCTGCTACGACGTCGGTGTGAACTACCAGAACGTGCCCCAGGGCAATTACACCGTGGACATCACCCGCGATGGACGCGCGATCGGCACGTCCATGAACGTGACCGTCGGTGGTAACGGGAGCTTCACGCACCACAACCATCTCGGCGTCATGACCGGCGGCGAGACCATCGCCGCGACGTTCCGGAACAACGCCACCGGTGAGACGTTCACCATCGGCTCGATGTCCGGCTCGGCCTGGAACAACCTCTAGAACCACAACGACCTTCACTTCACGGAGAACACACCCATGACTGTCACGCAGGAACAGGCCACCTGGTTCGCCGACGCGTTCGGCAAACTCGTCGGCAACGTCGAACAGGCCATCCTCGGCAAGGAGCACGTCATCAAGCTCGTGGTCACGGCCATGCTCTCGGAGGGCCACGTGCTCCTCGAGGACTACCCGGGCACCGGCAAGACCGTGCTCGCCAAGGCCCTCGCGAACACGCTCGACGGCACGAGCTCGCGGATCCAGTTCACGCCCGACCTCCTGCCGTCCGACGTCACCGGTGTGACGATCTACGACCAGGGCAAGGGGATCTTCGAGTTCCACAAGGGACCGATCTTCGCCTCGATCGTGCTCGCGGACGAGATCAACCGCGCCTCGCCGAAGACGCAGTCGGCGCTCCTCGAGGTCATGGAAGAGGGCATCGTCACGATCGACGGCACGAGCTACGAGGCCGGCAAGCCCTTCATGGTCATCGCGACGCAGAACCCGATCGAGCAGGCCGGGACGTACAAGCTGCCCGAGGCGCAGCTCGACCGGTTCCTCATCAAGACGACGCTCGGCTACCCCGACCGCCAGACCTCGGTGAACCTGCTGCTCGACGCCTCCAACCGGGCCCGCGCGACGAAGGTGCAGCCGATCATCGCCTCCAGTGCGGTCATCACCATGGCGCAGCTCGCTACCGAGGTGCACGTCGACGGCAGCATCCTCGAGTACGTCGCCGACGTCGTGGCTGCCACGCGGGACGACCAGGACGTCGCGCTCGGCGTCAGCATGCGTGGTGCCCTCGCGCTCGTGCGCGCCGTCAAGACCTGGGCGATCTCGCAGGGACGGACGTACGTCACCCCTGACGACGTCAACGACCTCGCGCAGGCCGTCCTCGCGCACCGCATCATCATCGACCCCGAGTCCGACTTCGCCGGCGTGACCGCGCAGGACGTCGTCGCCCGGGTCCTCGTCAGCATCGCTCCGCCGGCGTACCGCGCAGCATGAGTGAGACCCTCGAGCAGCGCGCCGCCGCCGCGTCGGACGGATCCGACCCGGTCCGCACGGCGACGGTCGGCGCGCCTGCCGAGACGAGCCCGGACGGCCCCGACGCGCACGACGACGGTGGGCCGGTCCCGGCCCGACGGCCGAACCCGGTCCGCGGCCTCGTCGACGGCGTGGGCGCCGTTGTCGTGCCCTGGGTCAGGGTCGCCTGGACGGCGGCGCAGCCTGTGCTCGCCGTGGTCAGCGGCCTCGGCTGGGTCGTCCTGGCGATCGGCGTCATCGCGACCGTCGCAGGCTTCATCCTGGGGTGGGCGGAACTCGTCTTCCTCGGCTTCGTGCCGTTGGCCGCGTTGCTGGCCTCCGTCGCCTACCTCTTCGGGCGGTCGACCTTCCGCATCTCCATCCATCTGAACCCCAGCCGGGTCACCGTCGGCGAGCGCGCGATCGGGCAGGTCCTCATCGCCAACCCCGGCAACCGCGCCACGACACCCACCCGCCTCGAGGTCCCCGTGGGCTACGGCCTGGCGGAGTTCGCGATCCCGGCCATCCCGAAGGACGGCGAGCACGAGGAGTTGTTCGCCGTACCGACGAACCGGCGAGCCGTGATCCCCGCCGGGCCCGCTGTCTCGGTCCGCGGCGACCAGCTCGGTCTGTTGCGTCGCGAGGTGCGTTGGACGGAGCCGGTCGAGCTCTTCGTGCATCCCGAGACCACGCGCCTCCACCCGACGGCCGCCGGTCTCATCCGCGACCTCGAGGGCCTCGTCACGAAGACCATCACCAACAACGACATCTCCTTCCACGCCCTCCGCGGATACGTCGCCGGCGACGACCGCCGTTACATCCACTGGAAGTCGTCCGCGAAGACCGGCCAGCTCATGGTCCGGCAGTTCGAGGAGACGCGGCGGTCGCAGCTCACCATGGTGATGACGACCGACTCCCGCTACTACGCCGAGGACGAGGACGAGTTCGAGTTGGCGGTGTCGCTCACCGCGTCCATCGCCACCCAGGTGATCCTCGACCAGGTGCCGATCAGCGTCGTGACCGATCGACTCGCGCTCCGGACCCACACGGTCACGTCCTTCCTCGACGACAGCTGCCGGCTGCAGCTCGCCGAGGGCACCTTCGACACCCCGCGCACCTTCGCCCGGGAGACCACGAAGCGCCTGCCGGCACCGAGCGTCGTCATCATCGTCGCCGGTTCGCGACTCGAGGCACAGGAGTACCGGGGGATCCAGCGTCTCTTCGGTCCCGACGTCAACGTGTTCGGCATCCGCGTCGAGCGCGGCGCTCGAGCCAGCATCAAGGACGTCGCCGGGATGAACGTCATGACCGTCGGGGCGCTGAGCGACCTCGCCAAGGTCATGTCGAGGGCCCTGTGAGCGGGGTCGACGAGCGCACGACGGTGCGCCCCGGGCGCGTTCCCGGCTCGGCGGCGGACGTCGACGTCCAGGGCATCGTTCCGACCTTCACCGCGCCCTGGCCGTTGCCCGGCCGTTCCTGGATCGACCTCGCGGTCGTCTTCGTCCTCGCGGCCCTCGGCCTGCTCGGCTTCGGAGCGGCGCTCAGTGGCACCGGGTTCCTCCTCGCGGGCCTCGGAGGCCTCGCGCTCGGCATGGCGGTGGGCGTCGCCTCCCACGCCCTCCGGCTGAACGCCCTCCTGACCGGCCTCTCGACCGTCCTCGTCTTCTACGTCCTCGGCAGTGCCCTGGCGATGCCGTCCGTGGCGACGTTCGCGGTCCTCCCGAACCTGCGGACCCTGGGCGGGATCAGCATCGGCGCGGTGTTCGGGTGGAAGGACTTCGTCACTCTGCAGACCCCGCTGAGCGCGCCCGCGTACATCATGACCCTGCCCTACGTCGCAGGGCTGCTCGTCGGCGTCGTCTCCGCCGTGCTCGCCGTCCGCTGGCTGCCGCGCCGTCCGCAGGTCGCCGTGCGCTGCGCGATCGTGCTCGTCGGCCCGACCGTGCTCTACGCCCTCGGCGTCCTCCTCGGCACGCAGACGCCCTTCCTGGCGGCCGTCCGCGGGATCGCGTTCGCGCTCATCGCCCTCCTCTGGCTCGGCTGGCGGCCGGGTGCCGGTCGTGGCGAGAACGCGGCAGCGTCGACCACCGCCGTCCTCCGTCGCAAGAAGATCATCGGCACGGCGGTCCTCGCCGCGGTCGCGGTCGTCGTCGGCGGCGGTGCGGCCGTCGTCGCCTCGCCTCCCACGGACTCACGGTTCGTCCTCCGCGAGGTCGTCACCCCGCCGTTCGACCCCCTGGAGTACCCGAGCCCGCTCGCCGGGTTCCGCGAGTACACGAAGGACCTCGCCGAGACGAAGCTCTTCACCGCGACCGGCCTCGAGCCGGGGGATCGGATCCGTCTGGCGGCCATGGACAGCTACGACGGCCGTCTGTGGACCGTCTCCGGGCCCTCCACGGCGACCGACGGTTCCGGTGCCTTCGAGCTCGTCGGCGACCACCTCCCCGCACCCCAGCTCATGACACCGGGGAGCGACCGGCGGGTGTCCATCGACGTCACCGGCTACGACGACATCTGGGTGCCCAGCGTCGGGTACCCGAGCGCGCTCACCCTCGACGGCAAGGCGGCGGAGCGATCCGAGGACATCCGCTACAACGCCGAGAGTGGCGCGGCCGTCATCACCTCGGGCATCGGCACGGGCGACGACTACGAGGAGCGGACCACGACGCAGGCGGTCCCGAGCGACACGGCCCTCGCGACGACGCCGACCGCAGCGGTCGAGCTGCCGCCCGTCACGAACATCCCGGACATCGTGGTCGCGAAGGCCTCGGAGTTCGTCGGCGCCGAGACGACCCCCATGGCCCAGCTGCGGCGGATCGAGCAGACGCTCCGCACCACCGGGTTCCTCAGCCACGGGCTCGCCTCGGACAGCTCTCCGTCGCGCGCCGGTCACGGTGCCGACCGGATGTCGGAGCTGTTCACCCGCACACCGATGGTCGGTGACGAGGAGCAGTACGCCTCAGCGTTCGCCCTCATGGCCCGATCGCTCGGCTACCCCGCGCGGGTCGTCATGGGCTTCGCGCCGGAGGTGACGGAGGGCCAGGGTTCTGTGCAGGTCGTCGGGGACGACGTGACGGCGTGGGTCGAGGTGCCTTTCGAGGGCTACGGCTGGGTCGCGTTCTCGCCGACCCCCGATGAGACCGAGATCCCGCAGGACCAGGACCCGAAGCCGAAGACCGAGCCGCAGCCGCAGGTGCGTCAGCCGCCGCGCAGCGACAACCTCGACGACAGCCTCCTCACCGAGGCCTCGATCGACGACGGCGACGACAAGGACAAGAACGACGGACTCGTGATCCCGGAATGGGTGTGGTGGCTCGCGCTGATCGTGGGTGTCCCGGTGTCGCTGTACGTCATCCCGCTCCTCGCCATCTCGGGTGCGAAGCGTCGGCGGACGAAGCGTCGCCGCGCGGGCGGTGGTGACCGCAGTGCGGCCGGTGCGTGGGACGAGCTGATCGACCGCTACGCCGAGCTCGGGTACTCGGTGCCTGCGGCCGCGACGCGGTCGACCACGGCGTCCGTGCTCGGAGCCCAGGAACCGGAGGGCGCGACCACGCTCACCGCGCTCGCGGGGACGACCGACGACGTCGTCTTCTCCGGTCGTGACGTGGACGACACGACGGCCGACGAGCTGTGGCAGCGGTCGGAGGCCGAGGCGTCACGGGCGCAGGGAGCGCTCGGCTGGTTCGCCCGCCAGCGGAGCCGGTTCCGCTACCGCGCGAAACGCGGTCTCGTGAGTCGGCTGCAGCCGTCCGGTTCGCTCGCCCGTCGAGCGGCACGCGACCAGCGCGCCACCGGAAGTCGCTGAGGTCGTTGCGGCCACCGAGGCACTACCCTCGGTGAGTATGGAGCGCTCGCTCGAGACCAGTGTGAGCCAGGCCGTCGACGCCTGGCTCCGGTGGTTGCCGCGCTGGCACCCCGCCGCACACCGTGGACGCACCCGGATCTGCCGCCGGTGCATCGGATCCCCGATCCTCCGCGCAGCAGGCCTCGTCGACGACGTGCCGCACCAGGTGCAGCACGGCCTCGCCACCCGGATGAAGGCCCTCGTCGACCACGCGGTGGCGGAGTACACCGAGCGGAACCTCCCCGTCCTCCGTGCCGAACTCCGCGCTGCCGACCTGCGCGAGGCGCAGCGCTCCTACCGTCCGGGGGAGGGGCTCGACCCGGAGTTCGACGGCCTGCAGCTCGACCCCGACCCGGATCCCGAGCAGCCCTACCTCTTCACCCTCGCGGAGCTCGGCGAGTCCCAGGCGAGGACCGTTCCACCACCCCCGCCGTTGTCCGACGACGCGAAGGAGGCGCTGCGCACCGAGATCGCCCTCGCCGACCAGTGCGCGAACGAGACCGGGCGCCGCATCTGCGAACTCCTCGTCGGGCACCGGCTCGCCATCCACGACGCCGTCGAACGGTACGTCGAACCGCAGGTCGCCGCACTCCTCGACGACCTCGCGCTCGAGCTCGATTCCCCCACCTCGCCCTGGTAGTCGTCGGGGCTCACCCGGACGCAGGAGGGGAGATCTCCCCATCGTGCTGTCCGACACCCGTCACTATACTTTCGAGCACTTGTCATCAGCACGATCCATGCTCATTGGGGGCGCAACACCATGACCGATCCCGGAGATCAGAACCCGCAGCAGCCCCAGTGGCAGCGACCGCCCGCCCAGCCCGACCCGCAGCAGGGATGGCAGGGCAACGGCCCGCAGCAGTCGGGTTCGGGCCAGCAGCAGGCGGGCCAGTACGGACAGCAGTCGCCGTACGGACAGTCGCCGACCCAGCCGTCCGGGCAGTACGGGCAGCAGTCCGGCCAGTACGGTGAGCAGTCGTCCGGCCAGCACAGCCAGCAGACGGGCCAGTACGGCCAGCAGTCCGACCAGTACGGCCAGCAGACCGGTCAGTACGGTCAGACGGCGCAGTACGGCCAGCAGCCGACCGAGCAGTTCGGTCAGCAGGGCACCGGTCAGTACGGCCAGCAGCCCACGGGACAGTACGGTCAGCAGCCCACCGAGCAGTACGGTCAGGCGCCCTACGCGCAGGGCGCCGGCGGGTATGGCGGCGGCCAGCAGCCGCCGAAGAAGAAGCTCTCGAAGAAGGGGCTCACCGGCATCATCGCCGGCGGCAGCGCCCTCCTCCTCATCATCGTGGGTGGCGTCGTCGGTGTCACCGTCGGCAACGCGCTCCACGCCCCGCAGGTGACGGTCGAGAGCTACCTCGACGCCCTCAAGTCGGGTGACGCCGAACAGGCGCTCAAGCTCTCCGGCACCGAGGTGTCGGCGGCCGACGTGCTCCTGACGGACGACGCGTACAAGGCCGCGTCCGGCAAGGTCTCCGGCTACACGATCGGGAAGACCACGACCAACGGGAACACCGCGACCGTCCAAGCCCGCCTCACCCAGGGTGGCGAGAGCGTCGACCAGGAGTTCACGCTCACCAAGGTCGGCAAGGACGCCGTGCTCTTCGACAAGTGGAAGCTCGAGGCTCCGGAACTCAGCACGGTCCAGGTCGACGTGGTCGCCCCTGAGGACGCGGTGGCGACGGTCGGCGGTGTCGACCTCACCGACGTCGAGCCGATCGCCGAGGGGTCGTACCAGCTGCGTGCACTCCCCGGCACCTACGACGTCGCCCTCAGCGAGAGCGACTGGTACACCGCCGAGGCGACCACCACGACGGCCGTGGGCTTCGGTCAGGCCGCGGAACCCGCGACGCTCGCCGTCGCCCTCACCGACGCCGGGACGACCGCCGTCGAGGAGGCCGTCAACGCGTACATCGACGGCTGCGGCGCCGCGACGGAGCTCGCCCCCGAGGGGTGCCCCTTCGAGATCCGCAACGACACCGGCTTCACGCCGTCCGGCGTGACCTGGAAGTTCGACACGCGCCCGACCTTCACGGTCGGCGAGTTCTCGGGCGGCGGCTGGGCCGTCGACTCCGAGACCGTCGGGCGCATGTCGATGACGTGCACGCTGACCGACCCGGCCACCGGCCAGACCGGCCCGGGCTACAGCATCAACCCGGTCGACTTCATCGTCGGCGGCACGGTCGAGGGCTTCACCGACGAGGGCGCGACGTTCGTCCCCTTCCCCTAGACCGACAGCTGTACGACCCCTGGGAGCACTGCTCCCGGGGGTCGTCGTCGTTTGACCACAGGCCCTCCGCGGGCTAGTCTTGGTTGGGTGTGCGCGCTGTCGTGCGCTCTCGTGCTGTCCACGTTCTCCGGAGCCTGGCTCGGGGGAGCGGACAGCAGTCTTGCACCATCGGGTTGATCCCCGCCGGGCTGGTCCCGGTTGCAGATCGCCCCCACGGCATACCCACCACTTCAGTGATGCGCACTCGCGCGTCACCGGTGGGTCCATACGACCTCGTGGTCCGGGAGACCGGTCCACGAATGCTGCAGTACCACTGTCACCGTGCAGTCATCATCAAGGAGCAAGTAGTGCCAACCATTCAGCAGTTGGTTCGGAAGGGCCGCAGCCCCAAGGTCGTCAAGACCAAGGCGCCCGCCCTGAAGAGCAACCCCCAGCAGGCCGGCGTGTGCACCCGCGTGTACACCACCACCCCGAAGAAGCCGAACTCGGCGATGCGCAAGGTCGCCCGCGTGAAGCTGCGCAACGGCACCGAGGTCACCGCGTACATCCCCGGTGAGGGCCACAACCTCCAGGAGCACTCGCTGGTCCTGGTCCGTGGTGGTCGTGTGAAGGACCTCCCGGGTGTCCGTTACAAGATCGTCCGTGGCGCCCTCGACACGCAGGCCGTCAAGAACCGCAAGCAGGCTCGCAGCCGCTACGGCGCGAAGATGGAGAAGAAGTAATGCCTCGCAAGGGTCCAGCTCCGAAGCGTCCCGTCGTCGCCGATCCCGTCTACGGCGCCCCCATCGTCAGCCAGCTCGTCAACAAGATCCTGCTGGACGGCAAGAAGGGCCTCGCTGAGCGCATCGTCTACGACGCACTCGAAGGCGTCACCGCCAAGAACCAGGGCGACGCCGTCGTCACGCTCAAGAAGGCGCTCGACAACGTCCGCCCGACCCTCGAGGTGCGTTCGCGCCGCGTCGGTGGTTCCACCTACCAGGTGCCGGTCGAGGTCAAGCCTCACCGCGCCAACACCCTCGCCCTGCGCTGGCTCGTGAGCTACGCGAAGGGCCGCCGTGAGAAGACGATGACCGAGCGTCTCCAGAACGAGATCCTCGACGCATCGAACGGTCTCGGTGCAGCCGTCAAGCGTCGTGAAGACACGCACAAGATGGCCGAGTCGAACAAGGCGTTCGCGCACTACCGCTGGTAGTCGCCGCCCGATGCGAGGGCGGACGATCCGTCCGCCCTCGCACACCTGAGTGAATCAGCTCACCCCTACCTATCCCCGGAGGACCCCGTGGCACAAGACGTGCTCACCGACCTGAACAAGGTCCGCAACATCGGCATCATGGCCCACATCGATGCCGGCAAGACCACCACCACCGAGCGCATCCTGTTCTACACGGGCGTCAACCACAAGATCGGCGAGACGCACGACGGCGCCTCGACGACCGACTGGATGGAGCAGGAGAAGGAGCGCGGCATCACCATCACGTCTGCCGCCGTGACCTGCTACTGGAACAAGAACCAGATCAACATCATCGACACCCCCGGCCACGTCGACTTCACGGTCGAGGTCGAGCGTTCGCTCCGCGTCCTCGACGGCGCGGTCGCGGTGTTCGACGGCAAGGAGGGCGTCGAGCCCCAGTCCGAGACCGTCTGGCGTCAGGCCGACAAGTACGACGTCCCGCGCATCTGCTTCGTCAACAAGATGGACAAGCTCGGCGCCGACTTCTACTTCACCGTCGACACGATCATCAGCCGTCTCGGCGCGAAGCCGCTGGTCATCCAGCTGCCGATCGGTGCCGAGTCCAACTTCGAGGGCGTCGTCGACCTCGTCGAGATGCGTGCGCTGACCTGGCGCGGAGACGCCAAGGGTGACGTCGAGATGGGCGCCAAGTACGCCATCGAGGAGATCCCGGAAGACCTCAAGGAGAAGGCGGCCGAGTACCGCACCGCGCTCCTCGAGGCCGTCGCCGAGACCGACGACGCACTCATGGAGAAGTACTTCGGTGGCGAAGAGCTGACCGTCGCGGAGATCAAGGCCGCGATCCGTCACCTCACCATCACGAGCACCATGTACCCGGTCCTCTGCGGCTCCGCGTTCAAGAACCGCGGCGTCCAGCCGATGCTCGATGCGGTCATCGACTACCTCCCCTCCCCGCTCGACGTCCCGGCCATCGAGGCCCACGACGCGCGCGACGAGGAGAAGGTCGTGGAGCGTCACCCCGACTCGACCGAGCCCTTCACCGCGCTCGCGTTCAAGGTCGCGGTGCACCCGTTCTTCGGTCGCCTGACCTACGTCCGCGTCTACTCGGGTCGTCTCGACTCCGGTGCGCAGATCATCAACTCGACCAAGGGCAAGAAGGAGCGCATCGGGAAGATCTTCCAGATGCACGCCAACAAGGAGAACCCGGTCGACTTCGTCACCGCCGGTCACATCTACGCGGTCATCGGCCTGAAGGACACCACCACCGGTGACACCCTGTCCGACCCGCAGCACCAGGTCGTCCTCGAGTCGATGAGCTTCCCGGAGCCCGTCATCGAGGTCGCGATCGAGCCGAAGACCAAGGCCGACCAGGAGAAGCTGGGCACCGCGATCCAGAAGCTGGCCGAAGAGGACCCGACGTTCCGCACCGAGCAGAACACCGAGACCGGCCAGACGGTCATCAAGGGCATGGGCGAGCTCCACCTCGACATCCTCGTCGACCGCATGAAGCGCGAGTTCAACGTCGAGGCCAACGTCGGCAAGCCGCAGGTCGCGTACCGCGAGACCATCAAGCGCAAGGTCGAGAAGTACGGCTACACGCACAAGAAGCAGACCGGTGGTTCGGGTCAGTTCGCGAAGATCCAGTTCGATCTGGAGCCGATGGACGTCACTCCGGAGACGACCTACGAGTTCGTGAACGCCGTGACCGGTGGTCGCATCCCGCGCGAGTACATCCCGTCGATCGACGCCGGTTTCCAGGACGCCCTGCAGGTCGGTGGCCTCGCCGGCTACCCGGTCGTGGGTGTCAAGGCGATCATCACCGATGGTGCGGCGCACGACGTCGACTCCTCGGAGATGGCGTTCAAGATCGCCGGCTCGATGGGTCTCAAGGAGGCCTACTCGCGTGCCAACCCCGTCCTCCTCGAGCCGCTCATGGCGGTCGAGGTGCGTACTCCCGAGGAGTACATGGGCGACGTCATCGGAGACCTCAACTCGCGCCGTGGACAGATCCAGTCCATGGACGACGCCACCGGCGTCAAGGTCATCCGTGCCAACGTGCCGCTCTCCGAGATGTTCGGCTACATCGGCGACCTCCGGTCGAAGACCTCCGGTCGTGCCGTGTACTCGATGACGTTCGAGAGCTACGCGGAGGTCCCGAAGGCTGTCGCCGACGAGATCATCCAGAAGAACAAGGGCGAGTAGTCACTCACTCTCTCTTCACCGCGGTCCGGCCGGGTGTGCGAACACCCGGGCGGATCGCGTAACATGAATACACATCCCTGCAGTGCGTCGGGCATCGAATGGTGCCCGGCGTCCCGCACAACGTCCTGAGGAGGACTCACAGTGGCAAAGGCCAAGTTCGAGCGGACCAAGCCGCACGTCAACATCGGTACGATCGGTCACGTCGACCACGGCAAGACCACGCTCACCGCGGCGATCTCGAAGGTCCTGGCGGACAAGTTCCCGTCCGCGACCAACGTGCAGCGCGACTTCGCGTCGATCGACTCCGCGCCGGAAGAGCGTCAGCGTGGTATCACGATCAACATCTCGCACGTCGAGTACGAGACCCCGAAGCGCCACTACGCGCACGTCGACGCCCCCGGTCACGCCGACTACATCAAGAACATGATCACCGGTGCTGCGCAGATGGACGGCGCGATCCTGGTCGTCGCCGCCACTGACGGCCCGATGGCTCAGACGCGTGAGCACGTGCTGCTCGCCAAGCAGGTCGGCGTGCCCTACCTGCTCGTCGCGCTGAACAAGTCCGACATGGTCGACGACGAGGAGATCCTGGAGCTCGTCGAGCTCGAGGTCTCCGAGCTCCTCGCCTCGCAGGGCTTCGCTGAGGACGCACCGGTCGTCCGTGTCTCGGGCCTCAAGGCGCTCGAGGGCGACGAGAAGTGGGTGCAGAGCATCCTCGACCTCATGGACGCCGTGGACGCCAACGTCCCCGACCCCGTGCGCGACAAGGACAAGCCCTTCCTCATGCCGATCGAGGACGTCTTCACGATCACCGGTCGTGGAACCGTCGTCACGGGCCGCGCCGAGCGTGGCACGCTCGCGATCAACTCCGAGGTCGAGATCGTCGGCATCCGCCCGACGCAGAAGACGATCGTCACGGGTATCGAGATGTTCCACAAGCAGCTCGACGAGGCATGGGCCGGCGAGAACTGTGGTCTCCTGCTCCGTGGCACGAAGCGTGAAGACGTCGAGCGCGGCCAGGTCGTCGTGAAGCCGGGTTCGGTCACGCCGCACACGAACTTCGAGGGCACCGCGTACATCCTGTCCAAGGATGAGGGTGGGCGTCACAACCCGTTCTACGCGAACTACCGTCCGCAGTTCTACTTCCGCACCACCGACGTCACCGGCGTCATCACGCTGCCCGAGGGCACCGAGATGGTCATGCCCGGCGACACCACCGACATGACCGTTGAGCTGATCCAGCCCATCGCCATGGAGGTCGGCCTCGGTTACGCCATCCGTGAGGGTGGCCGCACCGTCGGCGCCGGCACCGTCACCAAGGTGCTCGCGTAAGCATCCGCTGACGCGAACCCCTGATCGACCTCAGGGTCGACACGGTTCCACACGAAGGGCCCGGAGCATTTCGCTCCGGGCCCTTCGTCGTTCCTGCTGTCGGCGATCAGCGCCCCGGAGTCTCATATGTAAGATATCGGTCGACCCATTCTGTATCGAGCCGCCCGAGGTGACCGTGTCCCGTTCGTCCATCCGTCCGCGTCGTCTGTCGCGCCCACGTGTCCTGATCCCGGGCGTCTTCGTCCTGTCCATCCTGCTCGGCATCGTCGGAGCCACCGTGTCGGCGGCGGTGGAGGCCATGTCCGTCCGGGACGATCTCGCTTCGGTCCTGCCTGAGATCGAGGCGATCCGAGCGGGCGTCGATGGCGTCGGCACCGACGCGATCGATCCCGACGGCGTGCAGCGTGCCGGCGATGCGGTCGAGCGGGCCCTGGCGTCGACGCAGCGGCCTGACTGGTGGCTCGCGGAACGCGTGCCCGTCTCCGGGGCCAACTTCGAGGCGGTGCGCACGGCCGTCGAGGCGGCGCACGTCGTCGTCGACGAGGTCGTCGAGCCGGTCCTCGGCCTGTCCCTCGACGGACTGGCGGTCGACGGACGACTGGACGCGGCGCGGGTGGGGAGCATCGCCCGCACCTCGGCGCGTGCGCTGGAGCGGCTCGAGGAGCAGGTGGCGCGCCTCGACCGCCTCGACCACTCGGTGCTCCTCCCGCAGGTGGCGTCGGCGCTGGTCGGGCTCGACGGTCCGCTGCGCGAGGCGTCACCGCTCGCTGCCCGGCTCGCACCGGTGCTTCGCGCGCTGCCCGGGTTCCTGGGGGAGGACGGGCCGCGAGACGTGGTCGTCCTGTTCCAGAACTCGGCGGAGAGCCGAGCCCTCGGGGGCATCGCGGGAGCTTCGGTGCTCGTGCACATCGAGGATGGGGTGCTCAGCGTGACGAGGACCCTCGGCGGCGCGGACTTCGTGTCGCACGCCGATCCGGTGGTGCCCCTCCCGGCCGATGCCGACGCGCTCTACCGGACCGAGGGATACGCTACCGCGGGCACCTCCATCCATGAGGTGACGGCGAGGCCGGACTTCCCCTACGGTGCGCAGGCGGCCTCGAGGCTGTGGCAGGAGAGTCAGGGCGTCACGCCCGATCTGGTGCTCGCCGTCGACCCGGTCGCGTTGTCCCACCTGTTGCGAGCGACCGGCCCCGTGGTCCTTGCCGACGGTAGGGAGCTGTCGAGCGACACGGCGGTCGACGAACTCCTGAACGGCGTCTACCGGGATCATCCCGGTCTCAGCGACGAGGCGAACCGGGCGCAGGACGCCACCTTCACCGCCGTCGTCCAGGCGCTCACCTCGCAGCTGCAGGCGGGGTCCATGTCGGTCCCCCGGGCGATCGGCGGCTGGGTGCAGGCGGTCGACGAGCGGCGTCTGCTCGCCTGGAGTCCCGACCGCGTCGAGGAACGGGCGTTGGTGCTCGCCGGGGTCGGCGGCGGCTTGCCCGAGCGTTCGTCCCGTTCGGTGCCGTTCGGGCTGTACCTCTCGGACGCGGTCGGCTCCAAGCTCGAGTACTACCTCCGACAGCAGGTCCGTGTCCGTGCGGGCTCGTGCGACGTCGATGGGACGCGCACAGTGATGGTCGCGTCGGAACTCTCGAACACGATCGACACGGAGTCGGAGCTCGACACGGAGGCGTTCGACTACATCGCGGGGTTCCACGAGCGTGAGGGGCTCCCTCGTGGTTGGATGCGCCTGCGGGTCATGGCCTACGCGCCCGACGGTGCCGACATCCGCTCGCTTCGCGTGGACGGCACCGAGGTCCCGTACACGGCCGGATCGGACGACGGACGCCCGGTGGCCTACATGGTGGTGACGATCGCGCCGGGCTCGACGGTGACGCTCGACGTCGATGCGGACGTGTCCGGTGCGACGGTCGACGCCGTGCGGTTCCTGGGCACTCCGGGGGTGCGTCCGGTCGAGGTCGACAACGCCGTCGAGCCCTGCTGAGCAGCGGCGCCTCGGTGCTCGGACCGCCCGAGACTGGGCGGATCCTGACCATCCGACGCCCGCGACACGCCCGGGTTGCACGCATGGTGGATCCGTGGCAAACTAGTCCAGTTCAGTACTTCGGACGAGCGTGCCTGTGCGCGCTCCGGCGGATCACTGCCAGGTAGTGCATAGGAGCTCCCAGACGCGGCAACGCGACAGGGATCGAGCCTAGGCCGCGGGTAGCAGAACACCAATCACTTCATCGCAATCCAGGTCGTAGCAGTGCTACGCCCAGCGCCGACCACGAGTCGGGGTGGAACCCGGTGGATGACCACGAGGGTCGCAAGACACGAGTGGTCGTTGACAGCAGAACAGTGGTGCGACACCAGTAGTGCCAATGGCGTGGAGCAACCGAACGTTGCAAAGCGCACGATATGCGTCCAATACGGAGCGATCCGCATGACGCGAGACAGAGAGTGAGTCACACATGGCGGGACAGAAGATCCGCATCCGACTGAAGTCGTATGACCATGAGGTCATCGATACTTCGGCGCGCAAGATCGTCGACACGGTCACCCGTGCAGGCGCAACCGTCGTCGGCCCGGTGCCGCTTCCGACGGAGAAGAACGTGGTCTGCGTGATCCGTTCGCCGCACAAGTACAAGGACAGCCGGGAGCACTTCGAAATGCGCACCCACAAGCGTCTGATCGACATCATCGACCCGACCCCGAAGGCCGTCGACTCGCTCATGCGTCTCGACCTGCCGGCGGACGTCAACATCGAGATCAAGCTCTGAGCTCGGTAGAGACGGAAGGAAGACATGTCTAACACGAAGACCAGCAAGGGTCTGCTCGGCACCAAGCTCGGCATGACCCAGGTGTGGGACGAGAACAACAAGCTCGTCCCCGTCACCGTCATCGAGATCACGCCCAACGTGGTCACGCAGGTTCGCACCCCCGAGGTCGACGGCTACGACGCCGTGCAGATCGCGTACGGCCAGATCGATCCCCGCAAGGTCAGCAAGCCTGACGCGGGTCACTTCGACAAGGCCGGCGTGACGCCGCGTCGCCACCTCACCGAGGTCCGCACCGCCGACGCATCCGAGTACTCGCTCGGCCAGGAGCTCACCGTCGACGGTGTCTTCGAGGCCGGCCAGAAGGTCGACGTCGTCGGCACTTCGAAGGGTAAGGGTTTCGCCGGTGTCATGAAGCGTCACAACTTCAAGGGCATGGGCGCATCTCACGGTGCTCACCGCAACCACCGCAAGCCGGGCTCCATCGGCGCCTCCTCGACCCCGAGCCGTGTCTTCAAGGGCATGCGCATGGCCGGTCGTATGGGTGGCGAGCGCGTCACCGTGCTGAACCTCCGGGTTCACGCCATCGACGCCGAGAAGGGCCTGCTGCTCGTCAAGGGTGCCGTTCCCGGCGCTCGTGGCCGTATCGTATTCGTCCGCACCGCAGTGAAGGGAGCGTAGTTCCATGGCTATCGCTACTCTCGACGTGCTCGACACCAAGCTCAAGAAGGCCGGCACCGTCGACCTTCCTGCCGAGGTGTTCGACGTTCAGACCAACATCCCGCTCATCCACCAGGTGGTCGTCGCGCAGCTCGCTGCCGCCCGCCAGGGGACGCACAAGACCAAGCGCCGCGGCGAAGTGTCCGGTGCCGGCCGCAAGCCGTTCAAGCAGAAGGGTACGGGTAACGCTCGTCAGGGCTCCATCCGTGCACCTCAGATGACCGGCGGTGGCATCGTCCACGGTCCAGTGCCCCGCAACTACGCACAGCGCACCCCCAAGAAGATGATCGCCGCGGCTCTCCTCGGCGCCCTCTCCGACCGCGCACGCGGCAGCCGCCTGCACGTCGTCGACTCCCTCTCGATCGGTGAGAAGCCGTCGACGAAGGCCGTGTCCGAGTACCTGACGAACGTCGCTTCCTCGAAGCACGTCCTGATCGTCCTCCAGCGCGACGACGAGCTCAGCCTCCGCAGCGTCCGCAACCTGCAGAACGTGCACGTGCTGTCGTACGACCAGCTGAACGCATACGACGTGCTCGTCTCCGACGACATCGTCTTCACCAAGGCCGCCTTCGAGGCATTCGTCGCCAGCAAGACCGGCAACACGGCCGCAACCGAGGAGGTCTCGGCATGACCGCGATCAACAAGGACCCCCGCGACGTCATCTTCGCGCCGGTCGTCTCCGAGAAGAGCTACAGCCTGATCGACGAAGGTAAGTACACCTTCCTCGTCGACCCGCGCTCGAACAAGACCGAGATCAAGCTCGCCATCGAGAAGATCTTCGGTGTCGAGGTCGCTTCGATCAACACCCTCACCCGTCAGGGCAAGACCCGTCGCACCAAGTTCGGCACCGGCAAGCGCAAGGACACCAAGCGCGCCATCGTGTCGCTCAAGTCGGGTTCCATCGACATCTTCACGGCTGTTGGCTAAGACGGCCGGGAACGAAGAGGAATAAGAAATGGCTATTCGTAAGTACAAGCCCACGACTCCTGGTCGTCGCGGTTCGTCTGTCGCGGACTTCGCGGAGATCACCCGCACCACGCCGGAGAAGTCGCTGCTTCGTCCGTTGTCGAAGTCCGGTGGTCGCAACAACCAGGGCCGCATCACGACGCGTCACATCGGTGGTGGCCACAAGCGCCAGTACCGTCTGATCGACTTCCGTCGCAACGACAAGGACGGCGTCAACGCCAAGGTCGCTCACATCGAGTACGACCCCAACCGCACCGCGCGTATCGCGCTGCTCCACTTCGTGGACGGCACCAAGCGCTACATCCTGGCTCCGAACAAGCTCAGCCAGGGCGACGTGGTCGAGTCGGGTGCCGGCGCGGACATCAAGCCCGGCAACAACCTGCCGCTGAAGAACATCCCCACCGGTACGGTCATCCACGCGATCGAGCTCCGTCCCGGCGGCGGCGCGAAGATGGCCCGCTCCGCGGGTGCATCGGTGCGTCTCGTCGCGAAGGACGGCCCGTACGCGCAGCTCCGTCTGCCGTCCGGTGAGATCCGCAACGTCGACCTGCGCTGCCGCGCCACCATCGGTGAGGTCGGCAACGCCGAGCAGTCGAACATCAACTGGGGTAAGGCCGGCCGTAAGCGCTGGCTGGGCGTCCGCCCGACCGTCCGTGGTGTCGCGATGAACCCGATCGACCACCCGCACGGTGGTGGTGAGGGCAAGACCTCCGGTGGACGTCACCCGGTCAGCCCGTGGGGCCAGAAGGAAGGCCGCACGCGCCACCCCAACAAGGAAAGCGACAAGCTCATCGTTCGTCGTCGTACCGCCGGCAAGAAGCGTAAGTAGGAGTAAGAGAAGATGCCACGCAGTCTCAAGAAGGGCCCCTTCGTCGACGACCACCTGCTCCGCAAGGTCGTCACGGCGAACGAGGCCAACAACAAGAACGTGATCAAGACCTGGTCGCGTCGATCGATGATCATCCCGGCGATGCTGGGTCACACCATCGCCGTCCACGACGGTCGCAAGCACATCCCGGTGTTCGTCACCGAGACGATGGTCGGGCACAAGCTCGGCGAGTTCGCGCCCACCCGCACCTTCCGTGGACACGTGAAGGACGACAAGAAGGGCCGTCGCCGCTAACGCGGTGACGTGAAGGAGGAAGAGAAATGGTGGAGTCGATCGCCCGCGTGCGACACATCCGCGTCACCCCCCAGAAGGCCCGTCGTGTCGTCGCGCTCATCCGTGGCAAGCAGGCTCAGGAGGCCTTGGCCATCCTGAAGTTCGCACCACAGAGCGCCAGCGAGCCCATCTACAAGCTCGTTGCCTCGGCCATCGCGAACGCTCGCGTCACGGCCGACAAGGACAACGTGTTCCTTGACGAGCAGGACCTGTACATCGCGAAGGCGTACGTCGACGAGGGTGCAACCCTCAAGCGTTTCCGTCCCCGCGCACAGGGCCGCGCGTTCCGCATCCTCAAGCGCACCAGCCACATCACCGTCGAGCTCTCGACGCCTGATGAGACTGCCGGCGCTGCCAAGGCCAAGAAGGTGAGCAAGTAATGGGTCAGAAAGTCAATCCATACGGCTTCCGTCTGGGAATCACGACCGACCACGTGTCGCGTTGGTTCTCCGACAGCACGAAGAAGGGTCAGCGTTACAGCGACTTCGTCGCGGAAGACGTCAAGATCCGCCGTCTGCTGGCGACCTCGCTCGACCGCGCTGGTGTCAGCCGCATCGAGATCGAGCGCACCCGTGACCGCGTCCGCGTCGACATCCACACCGCCCGTCCGGGCATCGTGATCGGTCGCCGTGGCGCCGAGGCCGAGCGCATCCGCGCCGACCTCGAGAAGCTCACGAAGAAGCAGATCCAGCTGAACATCCTCGAGGTCAAGAACCCCGAGGCCGACGCTCAGCTCGTCGCGCAGGGCATCGCCGAGCAGCTCTCCGCACGTGTGGCATTCCGCCGCGCGATGCGTAAGGGCCTGCAGGGCGCTCAGCGCACGTCCACCGTCAAGGGTGTCCGCATCCAGGTGTCCGGCCGCCTCGGCGGCGCCGAGATGAGCCGTTCCGAGTTCTACCGCGAAGGCCGTGTGCCGCTGCACACCCTCCGCGCGAACATCGACTACGGCTTCTACGAGGCGAAGACCACGTTCGGCCGTATCGGCGTGAAGGTCTGGATCTACAAGGGCGACATCACCAACAAGGAGCTTGCTCGCGAGCAGGCCAACCAGAAGTCGACGCGTCCGGAACGTCGCGACGGTGGCGACCGCCCCCGTCGGAACGCCGGTCCGAGCAGCGCCCCCAAGGCAGCTGCCGAGGCGCCCGCCGCCGCAGGAGTTGAGGCATAACCATGTTGATCCCACGCAAAGTCAAGCACCGGAAGCAGCACCACCCCGGCCGTTCCGGCCAGGCGACCGGTGGCACCAAGGTGTCGTTCGGTGAGTTCGGTATCCAGGCCCTGACGCCCGCTTACGTGACCAACCGTCAGATCGAGTCCGCTCGTATCGCCATGACGCGTCACATCAAGCGTGGCGGAAAGGTGTGGATCAACATCTACCCCGACCGTCCGCTGACCAAGAAGCCCGCCGAAACCCGCATGGGTTCCGGTAAGGGTTCGCCCGAGTGGTGGGTCGCGAACGTCAAGCCGGGTCGTGTGCTGTTCGAGGTCGCCGGAGTCGATGAGACCCTGGCCCGCGAGGCGCTGACCCGTGCAATCCACAAGCTGCCCCTCAAGGCACGCATCATCAAGCGCGAGGAGGGCGACGCATAATGGCGATCGGATCCAAGGAGCTCACCCCCGTCGAGCTCGACACCTTTGAAGACCAGCGCCTCATCGAGGAGCTCCGCAAGGCCAAGGAAGAGCTGTTCAACCTGCGCTTCCAGTCGGCCACGGGGCAGCTCGAGAACCACGGCCGCCTGCGCGCCGTGAAGCGCGACATCGCTCGCATCTACACGGTCATCCGTGAGCGCGAGCTCGGCATCCGGGCCACGCCGACCGTCGAGGTCGTCGAGGCCAAGGCCGAGAAGAAGACCAAGAAGGCCAAGGCCGCACCGAAGTCCGAGGACACCGCTGCAGCCGACGCCGAGACCACGAAGGAGGCCTAGACATGGCTACCGCTACTGACAAGGCCCCCGAGGGTCACGAGTCGGCCGAGCACGACGTCAAGGACGCCGCTGCTCGTGGCTACCGCAAGACCCGCCGTGGTCTGGTGACCAGCGACAAGATGGAGAAGACCATCGTCGTCGAGGTCGAGGACCGCGTGAAGCACCCGCTCTACGGCAAGGTCATCCGCCGCACCTCCAAGGTCAAGGCTCACGACGAGGCGAACTCCGCCGGCATCGGCGACCTCGTCCTGATCAGCGAGACCCGCCCCACCAGCGCCACCAAGCGCTGGCGTCTGGTCGAGATTCTCGAGAAGGCCAAGTAGGCCTCGCGGCTTACTGAGAGGAAAGCGAACAATGCTTCAGCAAGAATCACGAGTCAAGGTCGCCGACAACACCGGCGCCAAGGAGCTCCTGACCATTCGCGTGCTCGGTGGCTCCGGCCGCCGCTACGCGGGCCTCGGTGACACCATCGTCGCGACCGTCAAGGACGCGATCCCCGGTGGCAACGTCAAGAAGGGCGACGTCGTCAAGGCGGTCATCGTCCGCACCCGCAAGCAGACCCGTCGTTCCGACGGTTCGTACATCAAGTTCGACGAGAACGCCGCTGTCATCCTGAAGGCTGACGGGGACCCCCGTGGTACCCGCATCTTCGGACCGGTCGGTCGCGAGCTTCGTGACAAGAAGTTCATGAAGATCGTCTCGTTGGCGCCGGAGGTTATCTAAGTCATGGCAAAGATCAAGAAGGGCGACCTGGTTCAGGTCGTCTCCGGCCCGAAGCAGGACCGCGGTGGTTACCGCGGCAAGCAGGGTCGCGTCATCGAGGTCCTGGCGGACAAGAACCGGGTGATCGTGGAGGGCGTCAACTACGTCACGAAGCACTCCCGTGTCGGCCAGACCCAGCGTGGAACGAAGACCGGCGGCATCGAGACCGTCGAGGCTTCGATCCACATCTCCAACGTCGCGCTCGTCGACCCGGAGACCAAGGGCCCGACCAAGGTCGGCCACCGCAACGAGGAAGTCACGAAGGACGGCGTCACCAAGACGGTCCGCGTTCGTTACGCCAAGAAGTCAGGTAAGGACCTGTAATGACCGACACAGAAGTGGCGACTGGCAAAATCCAGCCCCGTCTCAAGCAGAAGTACCGCGCTGAGATCCTTCCGCAGCTGCAGAAGGACTTCGGCTTCACGAACGTGCACCAGGTGCCCGGACTCGTGAAGGTCGTCGTCAACACCGGTGTGGGCGAGGCCGCTCGCGACAGCAAGGTCATCGACGGCGCTGTTTCGGACCTCACCAAGATCACCGGCCAGAAGCCGCAGGTCACCAAGGCACGCAAGTCCATCGCGCAGTTCAAGCTGCGCGAGGGTCAGCCCATCGGCGCTCACGTCACGCTTCGTGGCGACCGCGCGTGGGAGTTCCTCGACCGCCTGCTGAGCCTCGCTCTTCCGCGTATCCGCGACTTCCGCGGTCTCTCGGACAAGCAGTTCGACGGCAACGGCAACTACACCTTCGGTCTCCAGGAGCAGTCCATGTTCCACGAGATCGACCAGGACAAGATCGATCGTGTCCGCGGCTTCGACATCACCGTCGTGACCACGGCCAAGAACGACGACGAGGGTCGCGCGCTGCTCAAGGCGCTCGGCTTCCCGTTCAAGGCGGCTGAGTCCAAGTAGGCTGAGCTTCTGCCCGGTCCTCGGTGTATGTCGAGGACCGGGCTTCCGCCCGTTCGGGGCACTCCTGCCCAGAACGGTTCAACCACCACAGGTCGGCACCCTTGCACAGGATGTCGAAACCTGGTGAACAAAGGAAACACTCGATATGACCATGACAGATCCGGTCGCAGACATGCTGACCAGACTGCGCAATGCGAACTCGGCGCACCACGACACCGTGTCGATGCCGCACTCCAAGCTCAAGGTGAACATCGCCGAGATCCTCAAGTCCGAGGGCTACATCTCCGGCTGGGAGGTCGCTGACGCGGCCGTCGGACAGACGCTCTCACTGAGCCTCAAGTTCGGCCCGAACCGCGAGCGCTCCATCGCCGGCATCAAGCGCGTCTCGAAGCCCGGCCTCCGCGTCTACGCGAAGTCGAACGAGATCCCCAAGGTCCTCGGCGGCCTCGGCGTCGTCATCCTGTCCACCTCCAGCGGCCTCCTCACGGACCGCCAGGCCGAGAAGAAGGGCGTGGGTGGGGAAGTCCTCGCCTACGTGTGGTAGCCAGTCATGTCTCGTATTGGAAGACTCCCCATCGACATCCCGGCAGGCGTCACCATCGACGTCGCCGGTCAGAACGTCACCGTCAAGGGCCCGAAGGGTGAGCTCCAGCTCACCGTCGCGAGCCCCATCGAGGTCAAGCTCGAAGACGCACAGCTGCTCGTCACGCGTCCCGACGACGAGCGCAACTCGCGCTCGCTGCACGGCCTGACCCGCACGCTCATCGCGAACCAGATCATCGGCGTCACCCAGGGCTACACCAAGGGCCTCGAGGTCGTCGGTACCGGTTACCGCGTCGCTCAGAAGGGCAGCGCCGTCGAGTTCGCGCTCGGCTTCTCGCACCCCGTCACCGTCGAGCCGCCGGTCGGCATCACGCTGACCGTCGAGGGCAACAACAAGCTCACGGTCGCCGGTATCGACAAGCAGGCCGTCGGCGAGGTCGCCGCCAACATCCGTAAGATCCGCAAGCCCGAGCCGTACAAGGGCAAGGGTGTGCGCTACGCCGGCGAGATCGTGCGTCGCAAGGCCGGAAAGGCTGGTAAGTAACCATGGCTCGTCCAACGAAGACTGCCGCACGTGGCCGTCGCCACACGCGTCTGCGCAAGAAGGTCGAGGGCACCGCGGTCCGTCCGCGCCTCGTCGTCAACCGTTCAGCCCGTCACGTGTTCGTGCAGGTTGTCGATGACACGAAGGGTCACACCCTCGTCTCCGCCTCGACCATGGAGGACACCCTCCGGACGTTCGACGGCGACAAGACCGCCAAGTCGCGCAAGGTCGGCGAACTCATCGCCGAGCGTGCCAAGGCAGCCGGCATCGACGATGTCGTATTTGACCGTGGAGGCAACCGCTACGCAGGTCGCGTGGCAGCAATTGCCGATGGTGCTCGAGAGGGCGGATTGAACCTGTGAGCGAAGACAACAAGCAGCAGCAAGAGCCTGTGGCGACCGTGGCCGAGGCCCCGGTCGAGACCGCGGCATCGACGGCGCCCACCGGCGACCGCGAGCCGCGCGAGGCGCGCCGCGGAGGCCGTGAGCGCAACCCCAACCGCGACCGCGGTAGCCGCGACAGCGACAAGAGCCAGTTCCTGGAGCGCGTCGTGACCATCAACCGTGTCTCGAAGGTCGTGAAGGGTGGTCGTCGCTTCAGCTTCACCGCCCTCGTGGTCGTCGGTGACGGCAACGGCATGGTCGGCGTCGGCTACGGCAAGGCCCGCGAAGTCCCGCTCGCGATCGCGAAGGGCGTCGAAGAGGCGAAGAAGAACTTCTTCCGCGTCCCGCGCGTCGGCTCGACCATCCCGCACCCCACCCAGGGTGAGGCAGCAGCCGGTGTGGTGCTCCTGCGCCCCGCCGCCGCTGGTACCGGTGTCATCGCCGGTGGTCCCGTCCGCGCCGTCCTCGAGTGCGCCGGCATCCACGACGTGCTGAGCAAGTCGCTCGGTTCGTCCAACACGATCAACATCGTCCACGCGACCGTCACGGCGCTGAAGCAGCTCGAGGAACCTCGTGCCGTCGCAGCCCGTCGTGGTCTCGAGTTCGACCAGGTCGCTCCGGCCCGCCTGCTCCGTGCAGAGGCAGAGGCCGTTCAGGCGGCCGCTGCTGCGAAGGTAGGTGCCTGATGGCCCAGCTGAGGATCACCCAGATCAAGGGCAGAATTAGTGAGAAGCAGAACCAGCGCGACACGCTTCGCAGCCTGGGTCTCCGTCGCATCGGTGCTGTCGTCGTCCGCCCGGACAACGCGCAGAACCGCGGCTACGTGAACACTGTTGCTCACCTCGTACAGGTTGAGGAGATCGACTAATGGCTGAGAAGAACGAAACCACTGAGGAGAAGGCCCCCAAGGCCGCTGCCAAGGCAGTTCCTAAGACGGCTGCCGCGAAGGCCGAGCCCAAGGCGAAGGCGGCCCCCAAGGCCGCTGCAGCCAAGAAGCCCGCGAAGGACGAGCCCGCTGAGAAGCGCGAGCAGGTCCTGAAGGTGCACCACCTCCGTCCCGCCGCCGGTGCCAAGAAGTCCCGGATGCGCGTGGGCCGTGGTGAGGCGTCCAAGGGTAAGACCGCCGGTCGCGGTACCAAGGGTACGAAGGCGCGTTACAACGTCAAGGTCGGCTTCGAGGGTGGGCAGATGCCGCTGCACATGCGCACCCCGAAGCTCCGTGGCTTCAAGAACCCCTTCCGCGTCGAGTACCAGGTCGTGAACCTGGAGAAGCTCGCCGAGCTGTACCCGAAGGGTGGCGACGTCACCACGGTGGACCTCGTCGCCAAGGGTGCCGTCCGGAAGAACGAGAAGGTCAAGGTTCTCGGAAACGGTGACATCTCGGTTAAGCTGAATGTCGCGGTTGACAAGGTCTCCGGCTCAGCTGAGCAGAAGATCGTGGCAGCCGGGGGCAGCGTCAAGTAGCCCTCGGCCGGCTCCGCACAGGAGCTCACTCGGGTGGCCGGCATCATGCCGGTCACCCGGGCCGACCCCGCAACATCTCACAGGAGGCCCCTTTTGTTCAGCGCCATCGGCCGGATCTTCCGGACCCCGGATCTTCGTCGCAAGATCGGGTTCACACTCGGGATCATCGCCATCTACCGGCTGGGGTCCTTCATCCCCGCTCCGTTCGTGAACTTCCCGAACGTGCAGCAGTGCCTCGCGAACCAGCAGGCCGCCGGCGCATCAGGCCTCTACGAGCTCGTCAACCTCTTCAGTGGTGGCGCGCTCCTCCAACTCTCCATCTTCGCGCTGGGCATCATGCCCTACATCACCGCGTCGATCATCGTCCAGCTCCTCCGCGTGGTCATCCCGCACTTCGAGACGCTGCACAAAGAAGGCCAGGCCGGCCAGGGCAAGCTGACGCAGTACACGCGGTACCTCACGATCTTCCTCGGCATCCTCCAGTCGACGACGCTCATCACGGTCGCCAAGAGCGGTGCACTGTTCGGCAACCAGGGCGGCGTCTGCGCCGACCTCATCACCGCCCAGGGCGGCACCTGGTACGGCATGCTCCTCATGGTCGTCACCATGACCGCGGGCACCGGCCTCGTCATGTGGATGGCCGAGCTCGTCACCGAGCGCGGCGTCGGCAACGGCATGTCGCTCCTCATCTTCACCTCGATCGCAGCCACGTTCCCGGGCTCGCTGGCCGCCATCTGGACCGCGAAGGGCCCGGAGGTCTTCCTCCTCGTGCTCGCCGTCGGCCTCGTGATCGTCGGACTCGTCGTCTTCGTCGAGCAGTCGCAACGTCGCATCCCCGTGCAATACGCGAAGCGCATGGTCGGACGCCGGACGTACGGCGGCAACAACACCTACATCCCCATCAAGGTCAACATGGCCGGTGTGGTGCCCGTCATCTTCGCGTCGTCGATTTTGTACCTGCCGGCCCTCATCGCGCAGTTCAACCAGCCGACGACCGGCACTCCGGCGCCCTGGGTCCTGTGGATCCAGCAGTACCTCACCAAGGGTGACCACCCGCTGTACATGCTCATGTACTTCCTGCTCATCGTCGGCTTCACCTACTTCTACGTCGCGATCACCTTCAACCCTGAAGAGGTCGCCGACAACATGAAGAAGTACGGCGGGTTCATCCCCGGCATCCGTGCCGGACGCCCGACGGCCGAGTACCTCGACTACGTGCTGACACGCGTGACCCTGCCCGGATCGATCTACCTGGGGTTGATCGCGCTCCTGCCGCTCATCGCGCTGGCCCTGGTCGGTGCGAACGCGAACTTCCCGTTCGGTGGGGCGTCGATCCTCATCATCGTGGGTGTCGGACTCGAGACGGTCAAGCAGATCGACTCGCAACTCCAGCAGCGCCACTACGAAGGGCTCCTGCGTTGAGCGCGGCGGCCGGCAAGCCCCGCCTGCTCATCGTCGGTCCTCCGGGATCCGGCAAGGGCACCCAGGCGGCCTTCCTCGCGGAGCGCTTCGACATCCCCGCGATCTCGACGGGCGACATCTTCCGCGCGAACATCAAGGAGGGCACGGCGCTCGGGAAGCAGGTCCAGGCGATCGTGAGCGAGGGCGGGTACGTCCCCGACTCCTTGACGAACGAGATCGTCCGCGACCGGCTCCACCAGCCCGACGCCGTCGAGGGGTTCCTGCTCGACGGGTACCCGCGGACCACCGACCAGGTCGTCGCGCTCGACGCTCTGCTCGCTGAGAACGACGCGAGCCTCGACGCCGTCGTGCAGCTGCAGGCCGACACGGAAGAGGTCGTCTCACGACTCCTCAAGCGTGCCGCCGAGCAGGGTCGCACCGACGACACGGAGGAGGTCATCCGCCACCGGCTCGACCTCTACGCGCACGAGACCGCGCCGCTGATCGAGGTCTTCACGGCCCGGGGGCTCGTCGTGGCAGTCGACGGCCTCGGCGAGGTCGACGACGTGACCGCGCGGATCGACGCGGCCCTCGCCGCTCGCGGCATCATCGTTCCGGCCGTCTGACGCACCGACACATCCACCACGGTGTTCCGGAAGTCGATCTACAAGACCCCTGACCAGATCCGCGCCATGATCGCGCCGGGACTGGCCACCGCGGCTTCGCTCGATGCGGTGCGTGCGCTCGTCGCCCCCGGGGTGACGACGCTGCAACTCGACGCGGCTGCCGAGGCGGCGATCGTCGCGGCCGGCGGGCACTCCAACTTCAAGCTCGTCCCCGGCTATCGCCACACGGTCTGCACCTCGGTCAACGAGGACGTGGTCCACGGTATCCCCGGGTCGCGCGTGCTGCAGGCGGGCGACATCGTGTCGATCGACAGCGGCGCCGAGATCGACGGCTGGAACGGCGACTCCGCGATGACCATCGTGCTCACCGATCCCACGCGCCCGGAGCTCGTCACCGAGCGCGAGGGCCTCTCGGCGGTGACGGAGGGCTCGCTGTGGGCCGGGATCGCCGAACTCGCGACCGCCCGACACCTGAACCAGGTCGGTGCCGCGATCGAGGAGTACGTCGAGGACCACTCACCCGAGGGCAAGCCCTACGGCATCCTCACGGACTACGTCGGGCACGGCATCGGACGCACGATGCACGAGGCTCCGCCGGTGTTCAACTACCGCGTCCGCCAGCGCGGCCCCGAAGTGAAGCCCGGACTCGTGGTGGCCATCGAACCCATGGTGGTCGCCGGGAGCCCAGACACCTTCGTCCGCGACGATGAATGGACGGTCGCCACGCTGGACGGTGGCTCGGCGGCGCACTGGGAGCACAGCGTCGCCGTGCACCGCGACGGCATCTGGGTCCTGACCGCTCACGATGGCGGGGCCGCGGCCCTCGCCGCCTTCGGCGTCACCCCGGTCCGTCCAGCCTGACCGCCCGCCAGGTCGCCGGCCGGACCTCGTCCGTCCCGGTAGAGTTGCTCGGCATGAGCGTGCCGATCGTGTTCCTTCTCGACGTCCTCCCTGCAGACACCGTCCTCGACGACGCCGACCTCGCGGCCACGATCACGCCGGCCGGCGACGGGTCCGGCGTCTTGAGCGTCTTCGATCTGGGTCCCGCGCGGGGGGACGGGATCTTCGAGACGATCGGTGTCGTCGGCCGGCACCCGCAGTCGGTCGAGGCGCACCTCGATCGGCTGACCGAGTCGGCGGCGATCCTCGATCTGCCCGCGCCGAACCACGCTCAGTGGCGAGTCGCCATCGCCCGCGCGGTCGCGGAACTCCCCGTCGTCGATCAGAGCGCCGTCCGACTCGTCGTGACGCGGGGGAGTGGCGGACGCCCGACCGCGTGGGTCTCGGCGACGCCGGCTGACGGGTTCCCCGAGCGCGAGAACGGCATCGAAGTCGTCCTGCTCGACCGAGGCCTCGCGAGCGACGTGCAGCAGCGTTCGCCGTGGCTGCTCGCCGGTGCCAAGACACTGTCGTACGCGGTCAACATGGCCGCGCTCCGTGAGGCGCACCGTCGCGGAGCTGACGACGTGCTCTTCGTCAGCAGCGACGGCTTCGTCCTCGAGGGCCCGACCTCCACCGTGGTCGTGCGGATCGACGGGACCTTCGTGACGCCGCCGCCGTCGAGCGGCATCCTCCCCGGGACCACGCAGCTCGCGCTCTGGGCCCATCTCGAGGAGCAGGGGCTCGCGCACGAGTACCGGATGCTGACACCGGAGGACGTGCTCGACGCGGAAGCGGCGTGGCTGCTCTCCAGCGTCCGACTGGCAGCGCCGGTGCGTGCGGTGGACGGACGTGCGCTGGCGATGGACGCCGGTCTCACGACGCAGATCAACGACGCGCTGCTCTCCCGCACCGACTGAGAGGTCGTGGCCGACGTTGAGTTGGCGAAACCCGGAAACATAGCATAGAATCGATCTTTGGTGCTTTCTGCATGCCTTCGGCGAGCCGACATCCGCACCGCAATCCATCCGCACGACCAGTGCGACTCAACCTGAGCGACAGTGAGGCTATGGCCAAAAAAGACGGCGTCATCGAGATCGAGGGCCAAGTGGTCGAGGCTCTGCCCAACGCGATGTTCCGCGTTGAGCTGACCAACGGACACAAGGTACTTGCCCACATTTCGGGCAAAATGCGTCAGCACTACATCCGCATCCTCCCAGAGGACCGCGTGATCGTGGAACTGACCCCCTACGACCTGACCCGTGGTCGGATCGTCTACCGCTACAAGTAGGTCGCGCTGTAAGTAACGGCCGGACGCGCCTCCACCACCCGGTGGTGGGCCCGGCACGATGACAGCGAAAAGAGAGAACTATGAAGGTCAAGCCCAGCGTCAAGAAGATCTGCGACAAGTGCAAGGTCATCCGTCGCAACGGCCGCGTCATGGTCATCTGCGAGAACCCGCGCCACAAGCAGCGCCAGGGTTGATCTCAGAGGACCTGCAGCACGCAGCCCTGAGCAACACAGCACCACCCCTCTAACGGCAGTTCCAGATCCCGCAGCACATCGTGCACCGCGGGTGACACCTCGGGTCGGAGGCCCGAGCACCGGAACTGCTCCACACCTCCACAACTCCTAGGAGAAGCCACCATGGCACGTCTCGCCGGCGTAGACATCCCACGCGACAAGCGCGTGGAAGTTGCACTGACGTACATCTACGGTGTTGGCCGCACGCGGTCACTCAAGACCCTCGCCGACACCGGCATCAGCGGAGACATCCGCGTGAAGGATCTCACCGATGACCAGCTGATCGCCCTGCGCGATTACATCGAGGGCACCTTCAAGGTCGAGGGTGACCTCCGCCGTGAGGTCGCCGCCGACATCCGCCGCAAGGTGGAGATCGGGTCCTACCAGGGCATCCGTCACCGTCGTGGACTTCCGGTCCGCGGCCAGCGCACCAAGACCAACGCGCGCACCCGCAAGGGCCCGAAGCGCACCGTCGCCGGCAAGAAGAAGGCTCGCTAGGCCCCGCCTAGTCGCCTCGTCATAGGACTCAGGAGATATTCATGGCAGCACCAAAGTCGGCCGTTCGGAAGCCGCGTAAGAAGGAAAAGAAGAACATCGCCGTGGGCCAGGCCCACATCAAGTCGACGTTCAACAACACGATCGTCTCGATCACCGACCCCTCGGGCGCGGTCATCAGCTGGGCTTCGTCCGGTGGCGTCGGCTTCAAGGGCTCGCGTAAGTCGACCCCGTTCGCCGCACAGCTCGCCGCCGAGTCGGCTGCGCGTCAGGCGCAGGAGCACGGCATGAAGAAGGTCGACGTCTTCGTCAAGGGACCCGGCTCCGGCCGCGAGACCGCGATCCGTTCGCTCCAGGCCGCGGGCCTCGAGGTCGGCTCGATCAACGACGTCACGCCTCAGGCACACAACGGTTGCCGCCCCCCGAAGCGTCGCCGCGTCTAATTCCTTCGGTTCACCGGCCGTGATCCGTCCGTAGCGATCGTCCGATCGCCGCGGACGGATCACGGCATGGTCCTGGTGACCAGGGCCAGCGAACACCATTCACTACCTCGCCAACGCAAGTGTCATATAGCGGACACTTAGCCGAAAGGAATCCATAGTGCTCATCGCACAGCGCCCTACGCTCACCGAAGAATCCATCTCGGAGTTCCGCAGCCGGTTCATCATCGAGCCGCTCGAGCCAGGCTTCGGGTACACCCTCGGGAACTCGCTCCGTCGCACCCTGCTGTCGTCCATCCCGGGTGCAGCCGTCACCAGCATCCGCATCGACGGCGTGCTGCACGAGTTCAGCACGATCCCCGGTGTCAAGGAAGACGTCACCGAGATCATCCTGAACATCAAGGGCCTCGTCGTCTCCAGCGAGCACGACGAGCCGATCACGGCGTACCTCCGCAAGACCGGCGCAGGCCAGGTCACCGCAGCGGACATCTCGGCTCCGGCCGGCGTCGAGGTCCACAACCCGGACCTCGTCATCGCGACCCTCAACGACAAGGCGAAGTTCGAGCTCGAACTCACCATCGAGCGTGGCCGTGGCTACGTGTCGGCCACGCAGAACCGCAACGAGTTCAGCGAAGCCGGTCAGATCCCCGTCGACTCGATCTACTCGCCCGTCCTCAAGGTGACCTACCGCGTCGAGGCGACTCGTGCCGGTGAGCGCACCGACTTCGACCGCCTGGTCGTCGACGTCGAGTCGAAGCCGGCCATCACGCCGCGCGACGCCATCGCGTCGGCCGGTCGCACGCTGACCGAGCTGTTCGGCCTGGCTCGCGAGCTCAACACCGCCGCAGAGGGCATCGAGATCGGCCCCGCGCCGGTCGACGCCGTGCTGCCGGGTGAGCTCTCGATCCCGATCGAGGACCTCGACCTCTCCGTGCGCTCCTACAACTGCCTCAAGCGCGAGGGCATCAACAACGTCAGCGAGCTCGTCGCGCTGTCGGAGACGCAGCTCATGAACATCCGCAACTTCGGACAGAAGTCGGTGGATGAAGTTCGCGACAAGCTCACCGAAATGGGCCTCTCCCTGAAGGACTCGGTTCCCGGGTTCGACGGCGCCCACTTCTACAGCGGCTACGACGACGAGACCGTCTCCTAGCACGCGATCCACCTGACGACTTTCCAACCTGAAGAGAGACAAGAATGCCTACTCCCACCAAGGGACCCCGCCTCGGAGGCGGACCTGCCCACGAGCGTCTCCTGCTCGCCAACCTCGCTGCTGCGCTGTTCACCCACAAGCGCATCCAGACCACCGAGACCAAGGCGAAGCGCCTGCGTCCGCTCGCTGAGCGCCTGATCACCTTCGCGAAGCGCGGCGACCTGCACGCCCGCCGTCGGGTGCTCGCGACCATCACCGACAAGAGCGTCGTCCACGAGCTCTTCACGGAGATCGCGCCCCTCGTCGCCGACCGTCAGGGTGGCTACACGCGCATCATCAAGACCGGTTACCGCAAGGGCGACAACGCTCCGATGGCCGTGATCGAGCTCGTCCTCGAGCCCGTCACGCCGAAGGCGAAGCCGGCCAAGCAGTCCGCGAAGCACGCCGCAGCGCCGGTCGACGAGGCTCCGGCCGAGGAGACCCCCGCCGAGGTCGAGGCCGACGCAGAGGCGACGGAAGCCGTCGAGGCGACCGAGACCGACGGCGAGTCCGTCGACGCCGACGAGGCTCCCGCGAAGGACGCCAAGTAGGTTCAGCGACACACGAACGGAACCCCGCCCTCCACCTGGAGAGCGGGGTTCCGTCGTCCCTGGCGGCGCTGCGACGGTGTCCTAGGCTGGAGACATGAGTACCACTCCCGCCGTTCCGGCCGGCCAGCCGGCCCTGCCGCAGCACCCCGACGTCGACCGATGGCGTCCGGCGGTCCGCGCGGACATCGACGACATCGTGGCGCTGTGCGGCGCCATGGATCCGTTCGACAACCCCCACCGGGTGACGAGCCGCGACGAGATCGCGGACGAGTTCGACCACGCGTGGATCGACATGGCTGCGGACAGCCTGCTGGCGATCGCCGCCGACGGCACGCTGGTCGCCTACGCGATGGTGATCCTGTCGCCCTCACGAGACGTGTCCGTCTATTCGTACGTCTTCGGCGGCGTGCATCCCGCATGGCGTGAGCGGGGGATCGGCCGAGCGGTGCTCGCGTGGTCGATGGAACGGTCCGAGCAGCAGCTGGCTTCCGTGGAGACGGGTGCTCCAGCTTCGTCCCGTGCCTACGTCGACGAACGGAACCCGGGGGCGGCGCGGCTGTTGGAGCGGTTCGGCTTCGCCGTGGCGCGGTACTTCACGATCATGGAACGCGATCTCTCCGCGCCCGTCGACGAGATCGACGTGCCCGACGGTGCCCGGCTCGAGGCGTACCACCCGGACGTGGCCGAACGCACGAGAGAAGCTCGGAACGACTCGTTCCGGGATCACTGGGGCAGCCTGGAGACGGTCCCGGCGATGTGGGAGCAGTTCGTCGGCGGGTCCCACTTCCGAGCCGACCTGTCCGTGGTGGCGATGGACGACGACGGACGGGTCGTCGGCTTCACGCTGGCCGAGGTGGACGAGGACAGCTGGTCCGCGCAAGGGTTTACCAGCGCGTACATCGCCCTCGTCGGGACCGTGCGCGACTGGCGTGGCCGACGACTCGCACCGGCACTGCTCGCCACGGCGCTTCGTCGGATCCAGGCAGCCGGCCTCGAGCGGGCGACGCTGGAGGTCGACACGGCCAGCCCCACGGGTGCACTCGGGCTGTACGAACGACAGGGCTTCGTCGCGACGACGCGTGATCTGGCGTACGTCCGTGAGCGCTGAGCAGGTCGCGGCAGCGGACGTCCTCCCGACCCAGCGGTTCCGGCTCGCCATCGCGTACGACGGCACGGACTTCGCCGGATGGGCGAAGCAGCCGGGGCTCCGGACGGTCGAGGGAGTCCTGGAGGAGGCGCTGTATCGCGTGCTCGGCAAGACCGTCCCGCCGATGCCACGGTTCGTGGTGGCCGGACGGACTGATGCCGGCGTGCATGCGGCCGGTCAGGTGGCGCACCTCGACCTCACCGAGCCGCAGCTCGCGAAGATCACGCGATTGCAGGGGCGCCACGCCGAGTTCCACGACGGTACGCCGCGGAACGAGACCGCGAGCTCCCTGCTCGTGCGTCGACTGAACGGCGTGCTCGGGATGGACCGCGACGTCGTGATCCACACGGCGGAACCGGCGTCGGAGGGCTTCGACGCGCGCTTCTCGGCTGTCTGGCGTCACTACCGCTACCGCCTCGCGGACGCCGACGTCCGCAAGGACCCGATCCTCCGGCGGACGACGAGCTGGACGACGGCGTCGCTCGACGTCGAGCTGCTCCACCGGGCGGCCACCTCGCTCGTGGGGCTCCACGACTTCCAGGCGTACTGCAAACCGAGACCACGCGCGACGACCATCCGGACCCTGCAGTCCTTCAGCTGGGAGCGGGACGAAGCGGGCGTGCTCGTGGCGAGCCTCACCGCCGACGCGTTCTGCCACAGCATGGTGCGGGCGCTCGTCGGCGCCTGCGTCGCCGTGGGGGAGGGGCGCATGTCGCTCGACGAGGTCGTCCGGCTCCGCGACGGCGGGCGGCGGGAGATCGACTTCCGGGTGATGCCGGCGCGCGGGCTCACCCTCGTCGAGGTCGGTTACCCCGAGCCGGGGCTGCTGCACGCGCGGGCCGCCGAGACCCGTCAGCGGCGGAGCCACGAGCACGTGGAAGCGAGCGCCGAGTGAGGTTCCCGGTGGGAATTGACCACCGGGACGTCGTCGCGTAGACTCTCCCGTTGGTGCCTGCGCCTTCTGCGGCGCGGTACCCGAAGTTGAGCCCTCCACCTCGGGCGTTCCGTTCGGAACACCCAACAGGAGCGGGATTCACGAACGACCAACTCCGACCAGAAAGCAGCACTATTGTGACGCGCACGTATTCCCCGAAGGCCAGTGAGATCACGCACGACTGGGTCGTCATCGACGCCACTGACGTGGTCCTCGGCCGCCTGGCCAGCCACGCTGCAGCGCTCCTGCGCGGCAAGCACAAGGCGACCTTCTCCCCCCACATGGACGGTGGCGACTTCGTCATCATCATCAACGCCGACAAGGTGGCCCTCACCGGCGCCAAGCTCCTGCAGAAGAAGGCCTACCGCCACTCCGGTTACCCGGGCGGGCTCTCGGCCGTCACCTACGCCGAGCTCCTCGAGAAGAACCCGATCCGCGCCGTCGAGAAGGCGATCCGCGGCATGCTGCCGAAGAACACGCTCGGCCGCGACCAGCTGAAGAAGCTCAAGGTCTACACGGGCAGCGAGCACCCGCACGCCGCTCAGCAGCCCAAGCCGTTCACGCTCGACCAGGTCGCCCAGTAAGCACCGGACAAGAAAAAAGGATTACACAGTGGCGAACATCGCAGATTCCATCGAAGAGACCCCGCAGAGCTACTCCACCGAGTCGGCTCCTGAAGCAGCAGTCACCGCGCCTCGCGCCGTGCTGAGCGTCCCCGGCGCAGCCGTCGGCCGTCGCAAGCAGGCCATCGCCCGCGTGCGTCTCGTCCCCGGCAGCGGCACCATCACGGTCAACGGCCGCACGCTCGAGGACTACTTCCCGAACAAGCTGCACCAGCAGCTCATCAACGACCCGTTCACCGTCCTCGACCTGGCCGGCGGCTACGACGTCATCGCACGCATCTCCGGTGGTGGCCCCTCGGGCCAGGCCGGCGCGCTGCGCCTCGGCATCGCTCGCTCGCTGAACCAGATCGACGAGGAGAACAACCGCGCCACCCTGAAGAAGGCCGGCTTCCTCTCCCGTGACGCTCGCGTCAAGGAGCGCAAGAAGGCCGGACTCAAGAAGGCCCGTAAGGCTCCGCAGTTCTCGAAGCGCTAAGCGCTCTCAGGACAAGCGAAGCTCGATGCCTCAGCTGTTTGGTACCGACGGCGTACGCGGACTCGCGAACGCCGACCTGACGGCAGACCTCGCTCTCGGCCTTGCCCAAGCCACCGCAGTGGTGCTTGGGCAAGGCCGTAGTGCTGAGGCCCGCCGTGCCGCCGGGAAGCGCCCGGTCGCCGTGCTCGCACGCGACCCGCGCATCTCCGGCGAGTTCCTGTCCGCCGCCGTCGCGGCGGGCCTGGCGTCCTCGGGCGTCGACGTGCTCGAGGCCGGCGTGCTGCCCACGCCCGCGACGGCGTTCCTCATCGCCGACATCGACGCCGACTTCGGCGTGATGATCTCCGCCTCGCACAACCCTGCGCCCGACAACGGGATCAAGATCTTCGCCCGCGGCGGCACGAAGCTGCCCGACGCGGTGGAACGCCGGATCGAGGAGTACCTCGACCGCCCCAAGCTCAGCCCGACCGGCGCCGATGTCGGCCGGATCATCCGCTTCGCCGACGCCGAGGACCGCTACGTCCTCCACCTGCTCGGCAGTCTCCCGAACCGCCTGGACGGCATCCATGTCGTCCTCGACTGCGCGCACGGCGCGGCTGCGGGAGTGTCGCCGGAGACCTTCCGCGACGCCGGGGCCAAGGTCACGATCATCGGCAACGACCCCGACGGCATGAACATCAACGACGGCGTCGGCTCCACGCACCTCGACCTCCTGTCCAAGGCGGTCCTCGAGCACGGTGCCGACCTCGGCATCGCACACGACGGCGACGCCGACCGCTGCCTCGCGGTCGACGCTGCGGGCAAGGTCGTCGACGGCGACCAGATCATGGCCATCCTCGCGGTCTCGATGCAGGAGCGAGGCAGGCTCAAGGACGACACGCTCGTCGCCACGGTGATGAGCAATCTCGGCCTGCACGTCGCGATGCGCGAGCACGGCATCAACGTCGTCCAGACCGGGGTCGGCGACCGCTACGTCCTCGAGGCGATGAACGCGAACGCCTATTCGCTCGGCGGCGAGCAGTCGGGTCACGTCATCATGGCCGACTACGCGACCACCGGCGACGGCATCCTCACCGGCCTGCACATCGTGGCCGAGATGGCGCGCACCGGGAAGACGCTCGCGGAGCTCGCCGCGGTGATGCAGGTGTATCCGCAGATACTCGTCAACGTCACGGGTGTCGACCGCACGCGCCTCGTCGGCGAAGAGGTCGTCGACGCTGCCGTACAGGCTGCCGAAGCAGAGCTCGGAGACGACGGACGCGTGCTGTTGCGGCCGTCCGGCACCGAGCAGCTCGTCCGCGTCATGGTCGAGGCGGCCGACCAGCCGACCGCCGACCGCCTGGCGCACCGCCTCGCCGACGTCGTCCGCGAACGACTCGCCATCTGAGTCGTCCGGCGGCGGGTCGGCACCTCAGCTGTGGAAGAGTGATCGCATGACTTCGACGACGACGGGTGGTGCCTCCGGGCAGCCGACGCCCTACGTGGAGATCGACCGTGCCGAATGGGCGCGACTCGCTCCGGAGACGGCCACACCGCTCAGCGAGACCGAGGTCGTGCAGATCCGTGGGCTCGGCGACCGTCTCGACATGCGGGAGGTCGAAGAGGTCTACGTGCCGCTCAGCCGACTGCTGAGCCTCTACGCGAAGGGCACCCAGGACCTCGGCCGCGCGACGAGCCGGTTCCTCGGCGACCAGGCGCTCCGGACGCCGTTCGTGATCGGCGTGGCGGGTTCCGTCGCCGTCGGCAAGTCGACGATCGCGCGGCTGCTGCGCGAACTGCTGTCGCGCTGGCCGGACACCCCGCACGTCGAGCTCGTGACGACCGACGGCTTCCTCTATCCGAACGAGGAACTCCAGCGGCGCGGCATCATGGATCGCAAGGGCTTCCCCGAGTCGTACGACCGCCGGGCGCTCTTGCGGTTCATCACCGCCGTGAAGAGCGGCGCCGCCGAGGTACGGGCACCGTTCTACTCGCATCTGCGCTACGACATCATCCCGACGGCGCAGGTCGTCGTCCGGCGCCCCGACGTCCTGATCGTCGAGGGCTTGAACGTGCTGCAGCCGGCTGCGACGGCGAGCGGACTCGCGATCAGCGACCTGTTCGACTTCAGCATCTACGTCGACGCACGGACGCGCGACATCGAGTCCTGGTACGTCGACCGCTTCATGGCGCTCAAGCGGGGCGCGTTCTCGAACCCGAACTCCTTCTTCAACGTGTTCGCCGAGCTCTCCGACGAGGAGGCGGCCGATCAGGCACGCGGGTTCTGGCGCTCCATCAACGAACCGAACCTCATCGACAACATCCGCCCGACCCGGTCACGCGCGAAGCTCGTGCTGCGGAAGGACTCCGATCACACGGTGTCCTCGGTGCTGCTCCGCAAGCTCTGAGCAGCGGCAGGGGAAGGGCTCGGCTACCGCTGGATCCCGGCAGCATCGTCCTGCTCCCTCGCTGAGCGTCGGCGCCTCGAGGTTGGTGCAGGATCCTCGCAAAATCGCGCGATTATGCTGCTCTACATGTGTGGAATCGTAGGGTACGTCGGGAACGACAAGACGGTGGACGTCCTCATGGGCGGACTCAAGCGGCTCGAGTACCGGGGGTACGACTCCGCCGGGATCGCCGTGCTCGACGCGACGGGCTCGCTGAACACCCGGAAGCGCGCCGGGAAGCTGGCCGTCCTCACCGAGGACCTCGCCGCGAACCCCATCGCGCCGGGCTCGACCGGTATCGGTCACACCCGTTGGGCGACCCACGGTGGACCAACGGACCGCAACGCGCACCCGCACCTCGGTGACGAAGGACGCCTCGCGCTCATCCACAACGGCATCATCGAGAACTTCGCCGAGCTGCGCGCGGAGCTCCTCGCGGACGGCTTCACCTTCGAGAGCGACACCGACACCGAGATCGCCGCCGTGCTCATCGGCCGCGAGTACCGCTCCACCGGCGACCTCACCGAGGCCTTCCGCCGCGTCGTCGCTCGCCTGGACGGCGCCTTCACCCTGCTCGCCATGCACCAGGACCTGCCCGGCGTCGTCATCGGCGCGCGTCGGAACTCGCCGCTCGTCATCGGACTCGGCGACGGCGAGAACTTCCTCGGTTCGGACGTCGCCGCGTTCGTGCAGTACACCCAGCGCGCGGTCGCGATCGGTCAGGACCAGATGGTCGTCATCACGCCCGACGACGTGACGGTCACCGACTTCGCCGGCAACCACGTGGTGACCGAGCCGTTCGAGATCCAGTGGGACGCTTCGGCGGCCGACAAGGGCGGCTGGTCGAGCTTCATGGCGAAGGAGATCAGCGAGGAGCCCGATGCGGTCGCGAACACGATCCGCGGGCGGGTCGAGGGCGGCCAGGTCGTCATCCCCGAACTCGCCGGTCTCGACGAGCTCTTCCTCGACATCGACCGCATCGTGATCATCGCGTGCGGCACCGCCGCCTACGCCGGCACGGTCGGTACCTACGCGATCGAGCGCTGGGCCGGGATCCCGGTCACCGTGGAGCTCAGCCACGAGTTCCGCTACCGCGACCCGGTCATCGACGCGCGCACGCTCGTCATCTCGGTGAGCCAGTCGGGCGAGACCATGGACACGCTCATGGCGGTGCGTTTCGCGAGCGAGTCCGGCGCGAAGACGCTGTCGATCTGCAACACGCAGGGCGCCACGATCGCGCGTGAGTCGGACGCCGTGGTGTACACCCACGCGGGGCCCGAGGTCGCGGTCGCGTCCACGAAGGCGTTCACCGCCCAGATCACGGCGCTGTACCTGTTCGGGCTGCACCTCGCGCGGGTGCGCGGCACCCAGACTCCGGAGTTCCTGGCGTCGCAGGTCGAGGAACTGCAGGGCGTCCCCGACAAGATCGCCAGCATCCTCGGGGCCTCCGAGAAGATCGCGCAGCTCGCCCACTGGATGGCCGACTCCCGCGCGGTGCTCTTCCTCGGCCGCCACGTGGGGTACCCGATCGCGCTCGAGGGCGCGCTGAAGCTCAAGGAGCTCGCGTACATCCACGCTGAAGGCTTCGCCGGTGGCGAGCTCAAGCACGGCCCGATCGCCCTGATCGAGCCGGGCCAGCCCGTCTTCGTGGTCGTCCCGAGCCCACGTGGCTCGGCGATCCTGCACCCGAAGGTCATCTCGACCATCGAGGAGATCCGTGCACGCGGTGCCCGGGTCATCGCGATCGCGGAGCAGGGCGACGCCGCCGTCCTGCCCTCGGCCGACGAGGTCATCCCGATCCCGCTCGCCGGTCCGCTGTTCGAGCCCCTGCTCGCCGTCATCCCGCTGCACATCTTCGCGATGGAGCTCGCGACGGCGAAGGGCCTCGACGTCGACCAGCCGCGCAACCTCGCGAAGTCCGTCACGGTCGAGTAGGGACGGTCCGCGGGGCCCGAGGTGGCCCGTCGAGCGAGCCTCCGGGCCGCACACGACGGCCGTAGAGTAGAGGGATGATCATCGGCATCGGGGTGGACCTGGTCGACCTCGCACGGTTCGAACGGGCGATCACGCGCACCCCGAACCTGCTGGCCAGGCTCTTCGTCCCGTCGGAACGCGACCTCCCGCTGCGGTCCCTCGCCGGACGGTTCGCCGCCAAGGAGGCGCTCATCAAGGCACTGGGTTCCTCGGACGGTATCCGATGGCAGGAGATGGCGATCGTGAACGGCCCGGAGGGGAAGCCCGATTTCGCGCTGTCCGGAGTCACGGCGGGTGTGGTGGCCGAGCGGGGGATCACGAGCATGCACCTGACCATGACGCACGACGCCGGGGTCGCCGTCGCGTTCGTCGTCGCGGAGCGGGAAGGATGACGCCCGTGTCCGAGGTCGACGAGCGCCCGACCCGCGAGGCGATCATCGACCTCGACGCCCTGCGCCACAACGTCCGTCGCCTGCGCGAGCTGACCGGCGTCGGTGAACTCATCGTCGTCGTCAAGGCCGACGCCTACGGGCACGGTGCCGAGGCGATCGCCCGCGCGGCGATCGAGGCCGGGGCCGATCGCCTGGGAGTCGCCGACATCATGGAGGGCGTCGCGCTGCGTGCCGCCGGGATCACGGCACCGATCCTCGCCTGGCTGCACGGCCCGCAGGTTGCGTTCGGCGCCGCACTCGATGCCGGGATCGACCTCGGTCTGTCGTCGGTGGCGCAGCTCGAGCGCGTGATCGAGGCCGCTCGGGATCGGCCGTCCGTCGTGCCGGTCGTCCAGTTCAAACTCGAGACCGGACTCAGCCGGAACGGTGCGGCCGAAGCCGACTGGCCGGAGCTCTTCCGAGCCGCCGCAGCCGCTGAGGCTGCGGGGCTCGTCCGGGTCGACGGGCTGTTCTCGCACGTCTCCAACACCTCCACCGCCGACGACCGGGCCGCCGCTGTCCGCTTCGAACGCGGTGTCGCCCTCGCCGCGGAGGCCGGTCTCACGCCGCGGAGTCTGCACCTCGCCGCGTCGGCGGCAGCGCTCGGCGAGCCCTCCCTCCGCTTCGACGCCGTCCGCCTCGGACTCGCGGTGTACGGCCTCTCGCCCTTCGAACCCACCGACGACGTCGACCGGTCGGCCGACGCCTTCGGCCTCCGGCCCGTCATGACCCTCCGGGCGACGGTCGCCGCCGTGCGTCGGGTCGAACCGGGTGCCGGGGTGTCCTACGACTACAGCTACCGGACCAGCACGGCGACGACGCTCGCCCTCATCCCGCTCGGATACGCCGACGGTGTGCCGCGGAGCGCCTCGAACGCCGGTCCGGTCGTCATCAACGGACGCCGCTACCGGGTGTGCGGGAGGATCGCGATGGACCAGTTCGTCGTCGACGTCGGCGACGACGCGGTCGCCGTGGGTGACGACGCCGTGCTCTTCGGCGATCCGGCGTCCGGCGCGCCGCGCGTCGAGGAGTGGGCGGAGGCCGCCGGCACCATCAACTACGAACTCGTCACCCGGATCGGACCGCGCGTGGTCCGGACGACCAGGGAGCGGTCATGACCGATCACGTCCTCATCCCGGGCACCGTCGACGTGGCGACGCCCGAGGAGATGCACGCCTACGGCGTCCGGCTCGGCGCCGCATTGTGCGCCGGGCAGCTTCTGGTCCTGACCGGGCCGCTCGGAGCGGGCAAGACGACGCTCACGCGAGGCATCGGCGAGGGCCTCGGGGTCCGCGGCCCCGTCACCAGCCCCACCTTCGTGCTCGCCAGGACGCACCCGAGCCTCGTCGGAGGTCCGCCGCTCGTCCACGTGGACGCCTACCGGCTCGGCTCGGCGCTCGAACTCGACGACCTCGACATCGACTTCTCCCGATCCGTCGTCGTCGTGGAATGGGGAGCGGGATTGCTCGACGGCGTGGTCCCCACGTGGTTCGAGCTCGTCATCGAGCGTCCGACCGGAGCCGGCGACGAACCCGCGACGGACGATGCCGGCGAGGAGCCGATCGAGCGCCGGACCCTCACGCTCTCGCGGCACCCCGCCATCGACGCCGGGTAGGCTGGACGACGTGCTGTTGGCGATCGATACATCCGCGGGTTCGAGCGTCGCCGTCGTCACCCTGGGTGGCGAGGTGCTGGCCGAACGGTCCTCCGACGACCCGATGCGGCACGCCGAGGTCATCGGGACGCTCATCGCCGGATGCCTCGACGACGCCGGGATCGAGGTCGCCGCGCTCACCGGGCTGGTCGCGGGTATGGGACCAGGGCCGTTCACCGGACTCCGGATCGGGATCGCCGCAGCCCGCAGCTTCGGGATCGGCGCAGGCCTCCCGGTGCACCCCGTGGTGAGCCACGATGCGATCGCGCTCGACGCCTACCGTTCCGGTTCCGCCGCAGCCGACGCCACGCTCCTCGTGGTCACGGATGCCCGCCGTCGCGAACGCTACTGGACCAGCTACGCCGGACTCGACGCAGCCGGCCTCCCGGTCCGCGTCCAGGGGCCAGCCCTCGCGAAACCCGACGACCTCCCGACCTCCGAGTCCATGCGCCTCGACGCGCTGGTCGTCCCCGCCGGGGCGCTGGGACAGGTCGCCGCCGCACTCCTCGCCACCGATGGCGTATTCGCGGGGGAGGAACCGTTGTACCTCCGCTCACCCGACGTCACGATGTCCGCGGGCGCCAAGCGGGTGACGGCGTGAGCTGGTCGCTGCGCCGCGCCGGTGTCGCCGACCTCGACGCGATCATGGAGCTCGAGCACACCGTCTTCGTGAACGACGCCTGGTCGGCGGACATGATGCGCGCCGAACTGTCGTCGCCGCACGGGTACTACCTCGTCGCGACGGAGGTCGACGCCGACGACGCGACACTCGCCGGCTACGGCGGGCTCTTCGCGCCTTCCCGCTCCGACGACGCCGACATCCAGACCATCGCCGTCGCCGGGCACGCCAGAGGACGAGGACTCGGACGGCTCCTCATGCAGGCGCTCATCGAGCAGGCCAGGCAGCAGGACGTCACCCAGGTCTTCCTCGAGGTCAGGGCCGACAACCCCGTTGCGATCACGCTGTACCGGAGTCTCGGCTTCGAGGAACTCGGCATCCGCCCCGGCTACTACCAGCCGGACGACGTCGACGCCATCGTCATGCGACGCACGGTCCAGCCGAGACCGCCCATGCCCGCCCACGGCCAGTCCCCGCTCGACCAGACCGACCAGCACCCAGGGAGCATCGCGTGAACCGTGCAGAACCGCTCGTCCTCGGCATCGAGACGAGCTGCGACGAGACCGGGATCGGCATCGTCCGCGGACACCACCTGCTGGCGAACACCATCGCCTCGAGCATGGACGAGCACGCGCGGTACGGCGGGGTCGTCCCGGAGGTCGCCGCGCGCGCCCACCTCGAGGCGCTCGAGCCGACGCTCACGGCGGCGCTCGCCGAGGCCGGCGTCGCCCTGGCCGACCTCGACGCCGTCGCGGTGACGAGTGGCCCCGGCCTGTCCGGCGCACTCATGGTCGGCGTCGGTGCAGCGAAGGCGCTCGCTGTCTCCCTCGGCAAACCGCTGTACGCCGTGAACCACCTCGTCGGTCACGTCGGCGCGGACGTCCTCGACTCCGAAGACGGGGCGATCGAGTACCCGACGATCGCCCTGCTCGTGTCCGGCGGGCACACCTCGCTGCTCCTCGTGCGGGACCTCGTGTCGGACGTCGAACTGCTCGGCGAGACCATCGACGACGCGGCTGGCGAGGCCTTCGACAAGGTCGCGCGCATTCTGGGCCTGCCCTACCCGGGCGGGCCGCAGATCGACCGTGCGGCCGTCGGCGGCGACCCGAAGGCGATCCGCTTCCCCCGCGGACTCAGCCTGCCGAAGGACATGGAGCGGCACCGCTACGACTTCTCCTTCTCCGGCCTGAAGACGGCCGTGGCACGCTGGGTCGAGGCGAAGCAGGACGCGGGGGAGCCGGTCCCCGTCGCGGACGTCGCCGCCAGTTTCCGCGAGGCCGTCGTCGACGTGCTCATCTCGAAGGCGGTCAGAGCGTGCACCGAGCTCGGCGTGCCCCGCCTGCTGCTGGGGGGCGGCGTCATCGCGAACGCGCGGCTCCGCGAGGTGGCCGCCGAACGGACCACCTCGGCCGGGATCGAACTCCGCATCCCGCCGTTGCAGCTCTGCACCGACAACGGTGCGATGATCGCCGCACTCGCCGCGCAGCTCATCTCCGCCGGGCACGAGCCGTCCTCGCTCGACTTCGGCGCCGACTCGACCCTGCCGGTCACCGAGATCCAGGTGTACTGACCGCTCGACCAGCCGTCTCCCAGCCGTCTCCCGGCCGTCGACCGGGTGCGCGGACGTCGGCGCATAGGATGGGCCGGTACCCGGTCACGGATCGAAGGAGCGGCGATGGATCAGCACGAGCACCCCGACGGACGACCTCAGCACCAGGACGGTGCAGTGGACGGGCAGTCGCGCCCGCCGCAGGCTGAGCAGCCCATCGGGCCGCCGCAGCAGCAGTGGGGGCAGCAGCCTCCTCACCAGCCGCAGGCCCAGCAGCCCTGGTCGCCGTACCAGCCGCCGCAGCCCTCCCAGCAGGCTGTCGCGCCGCAGGGCCGGCAGCAGCCGTACGCGCCCCAGCAGCCGTACCAGCCCCAGGGCCAGCAGCAGCCCTACCAACCTCAGCAGCCGTACCAGCCCCAGGGCCAGGCCTCCCCTCCACCGGCGGGTTGGCAGGGCGATCACGCGACCTATCTCCAGACGGTGCCGACGGCGGTCTACCAGGCACCGAGCCAGGGCGGCTACGCCGCGTACCAGCAGTCGCAGACGCAGACCACTGCCGCGTCGACCGGGACCTCACGGAGCACCTGGTCGCTCATCACCGGTCTCGTCGGGCTCGTCGTGTCGGTCTTCGTCGGTTGGGGCTTCCCCCTGTCGATCGCGGCCATCGTCCTCGGATTCGGAGCCAGGCGTCGCGAGCCGCAGGGCCGAGGCCGCGCCCTCACCGGCCTCGTGACCGGGTTCGTCGGTCTCGCCTGCTCCGTCGGCTGGCTCGCCTACAGCGTCGTCGTGATCATCGGGTACGTCTCGACCTGATCCTCCTCGGGACGCTGCGGCCCGGCGGACGCCGTCGGGTCAGGCGTCAGCGGCCGGTGTCACCCGTTCGACGAGCAGCGCACTGTGTTTGCCCGCGATCCTCGTGAGGATGATCGTGGCCGAGCGGTCGCCCTTGAGCGCCATGCGCTTCCGGAACGCCGCGGGGTCGACGTCGACGCCGCGCTTCTTGATCTCGAGGACACCGATCCCGCGATCCCGCATCGTGCGCTTGAGGACCTTCTCGTCCATCGGTAGCCGCTCGAGCACCCGGAAGGTCGTGGCGAACGGCGAGGTCGTCGCCGTGTCGGAGGTCAGGTAGGCGATGCCCTGGCCGAGCATGCCGGCCTCCAAGCGGACGGCGAGGTCGCCGATGAGTCGGGCCCGGATCACCGACCCGTCGGGTTCGTGCACGTAGTCGCCGAGTTCCCGCACGGGGGCGTCGTCGGCGTCGGCCTCGGCGTGCAACTCGTGGTGGACGCCGTCCGCGAGGAGGAGCGCGGACCGTCGGACGTCGGGACGGGCCAGCGGGCCGAACCAGAGCGCCATCTCGACGAGCTGTCCGTCGACCGACACCCACTGCGCCTCGGCGTCGTCGGGGATGAGTGAGCGGTCGAATCCGGGCCCGAGCTTGACGCCTGTGGGGAGGCTGGTCGCCGCACCGAAGACCAGGTCGAGGGACGGGGTGTAGTCGGCGGCACTGGACAACCGCGCGGTGTCGGCGTGTCCTGCGGTGCGCCGCGCGGGATCGAACCAGACCGCGTCGAAGTCGTCGAGCGAGACGTCCTCGGCGGCGGCGTTCCGCACGGTGGCCGTGGGGAACGGAGCGAGGTTGTAGCTGGCGATGGCGGCAGTGACCTCGTCGATGTCGACCGCCGTGACCTCCAGGTCGAGCGAGGCCATGGCCATCGAGTCGGCGCCGATGCCGCTGCCGAGGTCGGCGACGCGCGTGAGGCCGGCCCGGGCGAAACGCCCGGCGTGCAGCGCGGCGACGGGAAGGCGCGTGGCCTGTTCGAGGCCCGCCTCGGTGAACAGCATGCGGCCGGCGAACGGACCGAACTTGCCGACGGCTTTCTGCCTGAGCCGCGACTGCGTGAGGACCGCCGCGACCAGCTCGGGGGAGTGGCCCTCCTTGCGGAGGCGCCCGACCAGGCGGACGGCCTCGTCCTTCGTCGGGTAGGGCGGCAGGGAGTCGAGGAGCCTGAGGCCGTCGGCCGTGAGGAGTTCGACGAGTTCCGAACGGTCCATGGTCAGTGGGCCTCGGGCAGAGCTGGATGCATCCGGCAACGGTAGCAGCCGCTGATTGGCACTCGCATTGCATGAGTGCCAGAAGATGCCTACACTGGAATCAGCACTCTCGCAGTGTGAGTGCTAACCACGTCTTCGTTTCAAGAAAGAGGTCAACCGTGTCGGTCTCCATCAAGCCGCTCGAGGATCGCATCGTCATCAAGCAGGTCGAGGCAGAGCAGACCACCGCTTCCGGTCTGGTCATCCCCGACACCGCCAAGGAGAAGCCCCAGGAGGGCGAGGTCGTGGCGGTCGGACCCGGTCGCATCGACGACAACGGCAACCGCGTCCCGCTCGACGTCGCCGTCGGCGACAAGGTGATCTACTCCAAGTACGGTGGCACCGAGGTCAAGTACGCCGGTGAGGACTACCTCGTCCTGTCCGCGCGCGACGTCCTCGCAGTCGTCGTCCGCTAGTCACCAGCGCACGGATCCGGCGGCTCAAGCCGCTCAACAGCCCGAATGGCATTCGCCGTTCGGGCTGTGTCCGTTTTCGGAGGGTGTCGCGGGGAGTCGCGGGTCTAGCCTGGACCAGTGCAGAACCCCAGCGATCCAGCCGACGTCGACATCCACTCCGTCACCGTCGACGGGGGAGGGGATCGACGTGCGAGTGTGGCCGTGCCCCAGCAGGGGAGCCGGTCCGGACTGCTCTCGGCGGTCGCCGCCTATTGCCTCTGGGGAGCGCTCCCGCTCTACTTCATCGCCCTCGCACCGGCCGGCGCCTTCGAGGTCGTGGCGTGGCGGATCCTCTTCTCCCTCGTCTTCTGCGCCGTCCTCATCCTGGCGACCCGTTCCTGGCGCCGGCTGTTCGGCATCCTCCGCCAGCGCCGCATCGTCCTGACGATGGGCCTCGCCGGAGCGCTCATCTACGTCAACTGGCAGACCTACGTCTACGGCGCGCTCAACGGCCAAGTGGTCGAGGCGTCGCTCGGCTACTTCATCAACCCGATCGTGACCGTCTTCCTCGGCGTCTTCTTCCTCCGCGAGCGGTTGCGTCCAGCCCAGTGGGTCGCGGTGGTCGTGAGTGTGATCGCGGTCCTGGTCCTCGCGATCGGACACGGCAGCGTCCCCTGGATCGCCCTGATCCTGGCCTTCTCATTCGGCCTCTACGGCTACATCAAGAAGCTCGTGGGCGGCTCGGTCGACGCGGTGTCCGGGTTGACGCTCGAGACCGTGTGGCTGATGCCGGTCGCGATCGCCCAGCTCATCGCGGTCGGCGTGACCGGTGGGCTGACCATCGGCACCGCGGGCGTCGGGCACGCCCTGCTCCTCGTCGGCGCCGGCGTCATCACCGCCGTCCCGCTCCTGCTGTTCGCGGCGGCGGCCCGCCGCCTCCCGCTCACCTGGATGGGTTTCATCCAGTACTTCGCACCGATCATCCAATTCGTCGTCGGTGTCGCGGTCCTGCACGAGGCGATGCCGCCGGAGCGCTGGTTGGGCTTCGGTCTCGTGTGGCTGGCGCTCGCGATCCTCACCGTCGACATGCTCGTCGCCTCCACCCGGGGTCGTCGGGTCGTCGGGGCCGAACGACGCCGCTCGACGAGGGTCTGAACAGCGGATTCCAGCGCTGATCGCGCGACCACTGCAGGAAAAGCGCGAAACAGCCCCTCCTGAGGTAACGATTTGGTCGTGTTACACGCTTGTAACGTCAACGACATTGTCCAGCGCACGTGCAGCGGATAACTTGACTCAACGGCAGCCCCTGGAGCTGCCACTCTTCTGACAAGCAAGGAGTACCATGAGCGTCTTTTCGAAGGCCACGGCCGCTCGCTCCCGCCCACGTTCCATCGTTCTCGGTGGTATCGCACTGATCGGAGCCAGCGCGCTGGTCCTGAGCGGTTGCGCCTCGAGTGGTAGCGGCGACAGCGGCAGCAGCAGCAAGCCTGCTGGCGACCTGACCCTGAAGCTCGGCACGGCGTTGCCGCAGACCGGTAACCTCGCGTTCCTCGGCCCGCCCGAGGAGGCCGGTGTCGGTCTCGCGGTCAAGGAGGTCAACGACGCCGACCTCGGCATCAAGATCGACCTGACGCTCGGCGACTCGGGTGACTCCGACAACAAGGCGTACGCGACCGAGGTCCCCCGTCTGCTCTCCGAGGGCGTCACGGCCATCATCGGTGCAGCGTCCTCGGGTGTGTCGAAGCTCTTCATCGACGAAGTCACCGGCGCAGGCGTCATCCAGTTCTCCCCGGCGAACACCTCCGCGGACTTCACCACGTGGGACGACAACGGTCTCTACTGGCGGACGGCGCCGTCCGACGTGCTGCAGGGCGAGGTCCTCGGGAACCTGATCGCGGAGGACGGCAACGCCACCCTCGGCATCATCTACCTGAACGACTCGTACGGCACCGGCCTCGCGAAGTTCACCAAGGAGGCGTTCGAGAGCGCAGGCGGTGAAGTGGTCGCCGAGCAGTCGTACAACACCGGTGACACCTCGTTCGACGCGCAGATCAGCGCGGTCAAGGCGGAGAACCCCGACGCGATCGCGATCATCGCGTTCGAGGAGACCAAGACGATCGTCCCCGGTCTCGCCGGCTTCCCGTCGGACAAGCTCTACTTCGTCGACGGCAACCTCGCCGACTACAGCGCAGACTTCGCTCCGGGCACCCTGACGGGCGCCAAGGGCACGCTGCCCGGTCTCGACACCGCGAAGCTCGGTGACTTCACCGACCGCCTCCAGGCGTTCGTGAAGGACGAGGGTGGCGAGCCGCTCAAGGACTACAGCTACGCGGCTGAATCCTACGACGCCGTCATCCTGCTCGCCCTCGCGGCGCTGCAGGCCGGTTCGACCGAGGGTGCCGACATGGCGGCCGAGCTCCAGTCCGTGTCCGGTGGTAAGGACAAGGGCGAGAAGGTGACCACCTTCGAAGAGGGTGCGAAGGCCATCGCCGACGGCAAGAAGATCGACTACGACGGCAACTCCGGTCCGATCACGTTCGACGAGAACGGTGACCCGACCGAGGCGACCATCGGTATCTACCAGTACGGTGACGACAACAAGTACACCCGCACCAACTAGTCGCCCACGCGACTGACGAGGCCCCGGAGCGATCCGGGGCCTTCGTCGTGTCCGGCAGCTGTAACTGCCGCCCTCGCGTGTGCTGTGCCGTGTGTGGTGGCGCCAGCGCGGTGCGCTGACGCGAGCGCGGGTCCAGCGCGTGAGCGCGGGTCTCCGGAGACCCGCGCTCACGCGTCTGCGACGCGCTCACGCCGATTCCGAGCCCATGCGGCACAGCGGGGCGCGCTCACGCCGGCGCACCGCGCTGACAGCGACCAGTCGGACGCCCGGGTCAACGGAACGCGCGTTGCAGCCCCGCGCGCTCGAGCTTCGCGGCGAGCCGACTCGGATGGACGAGGTCCTCCCAGGTGGCGCGGACGACGGTGTACCCGAGCGCGCGCAGACGGTCCTCCCGATGCTTCTCCGCCAGGACGATGTCGGCCACGTCCCGTCCCTGCGTGAACTCCTCCCGTACATACTTCTGCCGGCCGTCGAGTTCGAGGATGATGCGCTCGTCCGGCCAAACCGCATCGACCACGCCGACCGGTCCGTCCGCGTCGGAGAAGGCCTGCTGCAGCACCGGCAGGGCGAAACCGAGCTGCGCGATCACGACCCGCATCTTCGATTCACCACCGTTCGCGGCGAGCGGGTCCGCGAACTCGATCGCAAAGCGCACCTGGCGTCCTCCCCGCCGGCCCGGCAGGTCTCGTGCGAGCGAGCGGAGCGCCGTCTCATCGGTGAGCTTGAGCCGGAGGGCAGCGTCGGCGACGGCGACGGCGTCCTCGAGGCGGGCGATCCGAGCGAGATCGACGACAGTCCGAGCCGGGTCCGTGACCGCGAGCCCGTACCGCATCCGTCGGGTGACGGAGCCCTGCGTGGTGTGACGGATGATGCCGGGTGCCGAACGTCCTCCGCGATCACCGCTCGTCAGCGTGTGCACCTCGGGAGGCCACGGACCCACGATCGGGAGTCCCCACAACCGCGCCGCCGAGTAGTGGCTGAACAATGCGTCCTTTCGGAGCGCAACGGCCGCCGCATCGATCCGGACCCGGTAGCGGTCATCGGGGGACAGGGAACTCCATATCGGTTCAGGGACGTAGATGCCCTTCCGCAGACGCACCAGGTCGCCGTCGCGGTGGGCGGCGCTCACGAGGCGCTCGGCACCGACCCGGCGTGCGTCGCGAACGAGCAGGAGTCCGTTCGGGCGGAGGAGCAGGTTGAGGTCGAAGGATTCCATCGCCTCACCGTGCCCGTTCGACTCCGCCAGCAGCTCGTGTCGTGGAAGCGATGTGGAGAACTGCTCCCACCCTGCCTCCGGTGGAGCGAGGGTGGAGTGGCACCCAGTGCGGTGCACTGACGCCAGCGCGGGTCGTCGGCCTCAGCGCGGGTCGCTGTGCCGCAGTGGTGATGACTCGGCGTGAGCGCGGGTCCAGCGCGCGAGCGCGCGCCTCCGGAGACCCGCGCTCACGCGCCAGGACCGCGCTCGCGTCAGCGCACCGCGCTGGCGAAAGGGGGAGGGAGAATGCACAACTCCTCCGTCCCCGTCTCAGGAGGCCGTCTTGGTACGACGGTGCCCCTCGGGGGAGGGAGGAGTTGTGGTTCGTTCACCGGTCGGGATCCGGTGGCTTCTGGCCCGTCGCTCGGCACGCGGCCGGGACGAGCATGTTCGAGGGTACCGAAGTACCCGCCGACCCGCGAGTGGGGATCGCCCTGATCAGTCCTCGTCCTGGCCGAGGGTGCCCAGGTAGAGGCCGATCACCTTGTCATCCGAGAGGAGCTCGCGGCCCGTCCCGGTGTAGGCGTCACGACCCTGGTCGAGCACGTACCCGCGGTCGCAGATCTGCAGACACCGACGTGCGTTCTGCTCCACCATGATCGTCGTCACGCCGGCCTTGTTGATGTCCGAGACGCGGATGAACGCGTCGTCCTGTCGGACCGGCGACAACCCCGCGGACGGCTCGTCGAGGAGCAGCACGTGCGGATCCATCATGAGGGCCCGCGACATCGCGACCATCTGGCGCTCACCACCCGACAGCGAACCGGCGCGCTGCTTGAGCCGCTTCCCGAGTTCACTGAAGATCCCGGTGACGAACTCGAGGCGCTCGTTGTACTGCTTCGGCTTCTGGAACAGCCCCATCTTGAGGTTGTCCTCGATGGTGAGGCTCGGGAACACGTTGTTCGTCTGCGGGACGAACCCGACGCCGCGCGCCACGAGCTTGTTCGCCCGCAGCCCCGTGATGTCCTCGCCGTTCAGCAGCACCTGTCCGCTGCGCACCTTCACCTGTCCGAAGATCGCCTTCAACAGCGTCGACTTCCCCGCACCGTTCGGTCCGATGATGCCGATGAGCTCGCCCTTCCGGGCGGTCAGGTTGGCGCTGTTCAGGATGTTCACGCCGGGGAGGTACCCGGCGGTCAGATCGGTGACCTCCACGACCATCTCGGCGGTCTTGACCGCGGTGCCGCCGACCGGCGCACCCTTCACGTCGCTCATTTCCGCTCCTCCTCGGGCTCGGCACCAGCCGCGAGCCGTTCGTCCTCGATCTCGGCGAGCAGCTCCTCGGCCGCAGCGCTGTCCTCTCCGGCGATCCTGCCGGTCACGACCCCGAGGTCGACGTCCTGGTGGCTCCCGAGGTAGGCGTCGATGACGGCGGGGTCCTCCATGACGGTGTCGGGCGGACCCTCGGCGACGACACGGCCTTCGGCCATGACGACCACCCAGTCGGCGATGTGCCGGACCATCTGCATGTCGTGCTCGACGAACAGCACGGTCATGCCCTCGTCCTTCAACGCCAGGATGTGGTCGAGCAGGGACTGCGTGAGCGCCGGGTTGACGCCGGCCATCGGCTCGTCGAGCATGACGAGCTTCGGATCGCTCATGAGCGCCCGCGCCATCTCGAGGAGCTTCCGCTGCCCACCGGACAGGCTGGCCGCGTAATCGTCGCGCTTCGTGTCGAGCTTGAAGCGACGCAGGAGGTCCATCGCCTTGACCTCGAGGTCCTCCTCCTGCTTCCGCCAGAGCGGCTTCACGAGGCTCGAGAAGATGCCCTCGCCGGTCTGGCCGGTCGCGCCGAGCTTCATGTTCTCGAGCACCGTGAGCAGGCCGAGCGCCTTCGTCAACTGGAAGGTCCGGACCTGACCCATGCGGGCGACCTTGAACGCCGGGACGCCGCCGAGGCTCTTGCCGTCGAAGTTCCACGTCCCGGTGTTCGGCTTGTCGAAGCCGGTCAGCAGGTTGAACAGCGTGGTCTTACCGGCACCGTTCGGGCCGATGAGGGCGGTGATCGCGTTGCGGGGCACCTCCAGGTGCTCCACGTTCACCGCCTGCAGGCCGCCGAAGGTCCGGGTGACCTGGTCCGCGATGAGGATCGGGTCGACCTTCTTGACGCCCGGGACGATCTCGCCGACGTGGAGGCCGGTGGTCTTGACCGGTCGCGAGGTGGGTGAGCTGTTACTTGACAAAGGTCAGCTCCTTCTTGTTTCCGAGGATGCCTTGCGGCCTGAAGATGACGATCAGCATGAGCGCGACACCGACCAGCACGTAGCGGAGCGTCGACGCCTGCGTCGAGCTCATGAACGGCAGGACGTCCGCCTTCACGAGCGCCGGGAGGACGTTCGAGAGGAACGCCATGATCACCCAGAAGATCACCGAGCCGAGCAACGGCCCGAAGACCGTCGCGGCTCCACCGAGGAGGAGGATCGTCCAGATGAAGAAGGTGAGACTCGTGACGTAGACGCTGGGCACGACCGCGGAGGGGAGCGCCAGCACCACCCCGCCGAGCGCACCGAACACGCCACCGACGACGAGCGCCTGCATCTTGTAGGCGAACACGTTCTTGCCGAGGGCGCGCACGGCGTCCTCGTCCTCGCGGATGCCCTTCAGCACGCGGCCCCAGGGGCTGCGCATGAGGAGGAACACGAGGAGTGCGGCGACGGCGAGCAGCAGGATGCCGAAGATCCGGACCCACCACTGGTTCGCGTTGAGTTCCCAGGGCCCGAAGCCGTACGTGCCCGGCGGGATCGGGTTCGCGGCCCGGAAGCCCTCGTGGTAGTTGCCGAGTCCGTCGGCCGAGTTGGTGAACTCGTCGAAGACCTGCGTGGTGAAGAGGAGTCGGACGATCTCGGCCGCCGCGATGGTGACGATGGCCAGATAGTCGGCCCGCAGTCGCAGGGTCGGGATGCCGAGGATGAAGGCGAAGACCACCGAGGCCAGACAGCCGACGATGATGCCCGCCCACCACGGGAGGTTGAAGCTCAGGATCGAGATGGCGTAGCCGTAGGCGCCGAGCGCCATGAACCCCGCCATACCGAAGTTCAACAGACCGCCGTAGCCGAAGTGCACGGCCAAGCCGAGTGCTGCGAGCGCGTACGCGATCGTCTCCGGGCTGATGACCCAAGCGAGCGTGTTCGAGAGAATGCTTCCCCAGTCCATGCGCGTGCCCCTAACCGATTCTCTCGCGACGTCCGAGGATGCCCTGCGGTCTCACGAGGAGCACCGCGATGAGCACCACGAGGGCGCCGACGTACTTGATGTCAGACGGGATCCAGAGCGTCGAGACCTCGACGAGGATGCCGATGATGAGGGCGCCGACCATGGCGCCGAAGGCGGTTCCGAGCCCGCCGAGGGTGATGGCCGCGAAGATGAGCAGGAGCAGCTGCGCTCCCATGTCCCACTTGATGCCCGGTCGGAAGTACGCCCACAGGATGCCGGAGAGACCGGCGAGGGTCGCTGCGAGGATCCAGACGATGCGGACCACGCGGTCGACGTCGATGCCGCTGGCCGCCGCGAGGCTCGGGTTGTCCGAGATGGCTCGCGTCGCCTTGCCGGTCTTCGTCTTGATGAGCCACCAGGCCACGCCGAGGAGCACCACGACGCTGACCGCCATGCTGATCATGTCGGTGACGCTGAGCGAGACCGTGCCGAACAGCTTGATGTTCTCCTCTCCGGAACCGGGCAGCTGGAACGTCCCGCCGCCGATGAAGTAGAGGAACACGTAGCGGAGCGCCAGCGACAGGCCGATCGATACGATCATGACCTGCACGATGCCGACGCCCTTGCGTCTCAAGGGTCTCCAGATGCCCGCATCGAGCGCGAAGCCGAACGCGGCGCTCAGGGCGAGGGCGATGATGATGGCCAGCCAGATCGGCCATTGCAGGAACACCCCGAACACGAGCGCCATGATCGCGCCGAAGGTCACCATCTCCGCGTGGGCGAAGTTGCTGAGTCCGGTGGTGCCGAACACGAGGGAGGCTCCGATGGCCGCGAGGGCCAGCATGAGGCCGAAGTTCAGGCCGTTGACGAGTCGTTCGGCGAGTTGGTCCCAGAAGCTGACGGTGACGCGGACGCCCTCGCCGAGGAAGAAGTTCACTGACTTCGACTGGGTGAGACCGAACTCGGCCTCGATGGTCGAGCCGCCCTCGGCGACGATGACGCCCTTCGGGAGGGTCTCCTCGTCGAGCGTTACCTTGTACGTACCTTTCTCGGGGACGCCGATCTTCCACTTGCCGTCGGCGTCGGTGTCGACATCGGCCTTGTAGCCGTTGCCGTCGACCGTGATGTTCACGCCTTCGAGTGGTTTGTCGTCGTACTTGACGTTCCCAGCGAAGTAGAAGTCGTACTCCTCGCCCACCTCGTCAGCATGAGCCGGGACGGCGCTCATGGCGGACGTGAGGGTGATGGCCCCGAACAACAGGGCGATGAGGAGCACGAATCTCCGTGCCAGTCTCGGGTTTCGGGTCGTTCCAGCGAACTTCACTGCACCTCCAGTGCCGGGCCACTTCCGTGGACCGTTCTCCTGCGTCGGACAACGCTGTTCGACGATAGAACCTGATTATTGCCTACATGTTTCGCCCATGCGTATTTCTCCGCATCGATTTGTCGGGATCGTGGAATAGGGGTAGGCCCTGCTCGGTTACGATGGTGATACCGGCAGGTCTGCGTTTCTCCGGTGTGTTCGTGGCTATGAGAGGGATAAATGGACCAGCCTGATCCGTTCGGATTCGTAGGACTCACGTATGACGATGTGCTGCTGCTGCCCGGGCACACCGACGTCATCCCGAGCGAGGCGGAGACCTCGTCCCGCCTGACGAAGCGGATCACCGTGAACACGCCGCTGCTGTCGAGCGCGATGGACACCGTGACCGAGGCCCGCATGGCGATCGCGATGGCTCGCGAGGGCGGCATCGGCATCCTCCACCGCAACCTGTCGATCTCCGACCAGGCCGAACAGGTCGACCGCGTGAAGCGGAGCGAGTCGGGCATGATCACGAACCCGATCACCACCACGGCCGACGCCACCGTCGCCGAGGTCGACGAGCTGTGCGGCCAGTTCCGCATCTCGGGCCTCCCGGTCGTCGACGACAAGGGTGTGCTCGTCGGCATCATCACGAACCGCGACATGCGCTTCGTGTCTCCGTTCGAGAAGGCCACGACCCGCGTCAGCGAGGTCATGACGAGCACCGGTCTCGTGACCGCTCCCGTCGGCACCGACCGCAACGCGGTGATGGCGCTCCTCGCACAGCACCGCATCGAGAAGCTGCCCCTCATCGACGAGGCGGGCAAGCTCAAGGGCCTCATCACCGTCAAGGACTTCGACAAGAGCGAGAAGTACCCGCTGGCCACGAAGGACGACACCGGTCGTCTGCGGGTCGGTGCGGCCATCGGCTTCTTCGGCGACGCCTGGTCCCGTGCGGGCCAGCTGCTCGACGCCGGTGTCGACGTCATCGTGGTCGACACGGCCAACGGTGAGAGCGCCGGTGTGCTCGACATCATCCGCAAGCTCAAGGCCGACCCGGCGTTCGCCGGTGTCGACGTCATCGGCGGCAACGTCGCGACCCGCTCCGGCGCGCAGGCGCTCATCGAGGCCGGCGCGGACGCGATCAAGGTCGGCGTCGGTCCGGGTTCCATCTGCACCACGCGCGTCGTCGCGGGTGTCGGTGTCCCGCAGGTCACGGCCGTCTACGAGGCGTCGCTCGCGGCGCGCGAGGCGAACGTCCCGGTCATCGCCGACGGCGGTCTGCAGTACTCGGGCGACATCGCGAAGGCACTCGTCGCGGGTGCCGACACCGTCATGCTCGGCTCGCTCCTCGCCGGCACCGACGAGAGCCCCGGCGACCTCGTGTTCGTGGGCGGCAAGCAGTTCAAGAACTACCGCGG
>NZ_CAUQHZ010000008.1:0-171205 GCF_963518075.1 uncultured Plantibacter sp. | reverse complement strand
CGTCCATCTTGGAACCGGTCTCGACGAGCGCGGTCGCGAGGATCGTGAGGGATCCACCGTTCTCGATGTTGCGAGCGGCACCGAAGAAACGCTTCGGCGGGTACAGCGCCGCGGCATCGACACCACCGGAGAGGATCCGACCCGAGGCGGGTGCGGCCAGGTTGTAGGCACGACCGAGACGCGTGATCGAGTCGAGCAGCACGACGACGTCGTGGCCGAGCTCGACGAGACGCTTGGCGCGCTCGATCGCGAGTTCGGCGACCGTCGTGTGGTCCTCGGCCGGCCGGTCGAAGGTGGAGGCGATGACCTCGCCCTTCACCGTGCGCTGCATGTCGGTGACCTCTTCGGGACGCTCGTCGACGAGCACGACCATGAGGTGGACCTCAGGGTTGTTGATCGAGATCGCGTTGGCGATCTGCTGCAGGACGATGGTCTTCCCGGCCTTCGGCGGGGCGACGATCAGGCCGCGCTGTCCCTTGCCGATCGGTGCGACGAGGTCGATGATGCGCTGCGTGAGCTTCGTCTGCTCCGTCTCGAGACGGAGGCGCTCCTGCGGGTACAGCGGGGTCAGCTTGCCGAACTCGACGCGGGCGCCGGCCTCGTCGACGGACAGGCCGTTGACGGAGTCGACCTTGACGATCGCGTTGTACTTCTGGCGGCTGCTGCTGTCGTTGTCGCGCGGCTGACGGATGGCCCCGACGACGGCGTCGCCCTTGCGCAGGTGGTACTTCTTCACCTGGCCGAGGGAGACGTAGACGTCGTTGGTGCCCGGGAGGTAGCCGGAGGTGCGCACGAAGGCGTAGTTGTCGAGGACGTCGAGGATGCCGGCGACCGGGATGAGGACGTCGTCCTCGGCGATCTCGGGCTCGACGTCGTCGTTCTGCACGGATCCGCGACGCTTGCGGTCGCGGTAGCGGCTGCGGCCGCCACGACCCTCGGACTCGTCGCCCGGTGCGCCCTGGTTGCCGCGGTTCTGCCCCTGCTGCTCCTGCTTGGCGTCGGCCTTCACGCCGGCATCGGCGTTCTGGCCACCGTTGTTCTGGTTGCGCCCGCGGCCGCGACCGCGACGTCCGCCGGACGACTGGCCGTCCTGCTGCTCGCCGTCCTGGGTGTCGTCGGCGTCCGTGTTCGCGGCGTCGTCGTTCGAGTCCTGCTCGGAGGCGTTCTGTGCGGCGCGGCGCTGCTCGCCGCCGGCCTGCTCGCCGGTGCCCTGCTCAGCCGTGTTCTGCTCGGCGTCGTCGGCGTTGCGGTCGCGATCGCGTCCGCGACCACGGCGGTTGCCGCGCGAACGCCTGGGCGTCTGCTCGGGGGTCGTCTCGTCGGCGCTCTGCGACGCAGCGGTCGCGGCGGCGTCGTCGGACTGCTCGGCGGGAGCCGCGTCGGCCGGAGCGGACGGCGCCTCGGCCTCGACCGGGGCGGGTGCGGCTGCCGGCGCAGCCGGTGCCTCGACGACGGGGGCGCCGACGATCGGGGTCGCGTTCGGGGCGACGGTGGCCGTCGTGGCCCGGCGGGACTTGCGTCGCGCCGGCGGGGCCGCCTTCTCGGCACCGAAGGCCTGGTCGAGCGCGAGGTCGAGCTCAGGCAGCTTGGACTGCACCGGTGCCTCCGGCGCGACTTCGAGCGCGGAGACCGACTCGATGACGTCGGCGGTCTCGGTGGCCGCGGCGTCGGTGTCGGTGTCGGTGCTGTTCTGGATGGTCTGGATGGCTTCGACCAGCTCGCCCTTGCGGAGCTTCGAGGCTCCGGCCACTCCGAGAGCGGCGGCGAGACGCTGCAGGTCGGCGACCTTGAGCGTCTTCGGGTCGGCATCCAGCGAGACGCCTGAGGCGCCTTCGTTGACGTCTGTCACGTGTGTCTTCCTTCCCTTGCGTCGAGACAGAGCTGTCTCGCGCAGGCGGCGATCGCACCGGAATCCTGTGCGGCGGGTGGGTGATGTTCACACGACGCAGAGCCTGTGCGGATAGCCCGGTGCGACGACCCGGCGGAGCGCTGCTCAGCAGGATGGAAACACGGTGGGACCCGAACAGACGCGATCAATTGGTGCGAAAGCGATGATTGTGCGGAATTGCCCCGGAAGCCGGTTACGCCGAAGAGGCGGGGTGGGCCGGGTGCCCTCCCACTGTAGCACCCTTGAAGTCGACCGCGAGCATGAGCGACTGCCACGGGGTGGTGGCGTGCTCGGCGACCAGCGTGGTGGCTTCGAGGCGTCGTCCGGGATCGTCCGCGAGGACGAGGATCGACGGACCGGCGCCGGACACGACGGCGGCGAAGCCGTGCTCGCGCAGCAGCGTGATGAGGGTGTTCGTCTCGGGCATCGCTGCGGCGCGGTAGCTCTGGTGGAGCCGGTCCTCGGTGGCCGCGAGCAGGAGCTCGGGGCTCTGCGTGAGCGCGGCGACGAGGAGCGCCGAACGCGAGACGTTGAACGCCGCGTCGGCGTGCGGCACGTTGGCGGGCTGCAGGCTGCGGGCGAGTTCCGTGGACATCGTGTGCTCGGGGACGAGCACGAGCGGCGAGACCCCGCGGTGCACGATGAGCTTCTTGTGCTGTGGGCCGTCGTCCGTCGTCCACGCGATCGTCAGGCCGCCGAACAGCGCCGGAGCGACGTTGTCGGGGTGACCCTCCATCTCCGTCGCGAGCCGGAGGAGGTCGTCCGGACCGAGCTCGACCCGACCCTCGAGGAGCCCCTTCGCCGCCATGATGCCGGAGACGATCGCTGCGCCCGAGGAGCCGAGGCCGCGGCCGTGCGGGATGACGTTCCGCGCGACGACGTCGAGACCGGGGAGATCGTGGCCGTAGGCACGCAGAGCGTGCGCGATCGCGGTGATCACGAGGTTCGACGCATCGGTCGGCACCTCGCCGGCGCCGACACCGATGACCTCCACGAACACGCCGGGCTCCTCGCGGACCGTGACGGTCAGCTCGTCGTACAGGGCGAGCGCCAGACCGAGCGTGTCGAAGCCGGGGCCGAGGTTGGCGGTGGTCGCCGGCACCTTCACGGTGACGGTGCGTCCGATCGCAAGCGGTTCGGTGTGACTCATAGGGATGCCTGCAATCTGGTGAGAGGTCGTCGAGCGACGCGGTCGGGGGTCGTGCGGTTCGGCACCTACTCGGCTCCTTCGACCCGGAGCACGGACACGACCCGCTCGACGTGGGCGTTCGAGGCGAGCTGCTCGACCGTGGCCGCGAGGGCCGATTCGAGCGCCCGGTGGGTGCCGATGACCAGGGTAGCGGTCGACAGCGTCCCGTCCGAGGAGGCCACGGACTGCTGGAAGGTCTCGACCGAGACGCCGCCGTCGCTGAGGATCCCCGCGACCGCGGCGAGCACGCCGGGTTCGTCGGCCACCTCGAGGGTGACCTGGTATCGCGTCGTGACGCGGCCGATCTCGAGGACCGGCAGGTCGGCGTGCGTGGACTCGCCGACACCGGGGCCGCCGGCGACGTGACGACGGGCCGCGGAGACGAGGTCGCCGAGGACCGCGGAGGCGGTCTCCTTGCCGCCGGCGCCCGCGCCGTAGAACATCAGGCTCCCGGCGTTCTCGGCCTCCACGAAGACGGCGTTGTTGCCGCCGTGCACGGCGGCCAGAGGGTGCTCGCGACCGATCAGCGCCGGGTAGACGCGGGCGGAGAGGCCCTCCTCGCCGGTCGTCTCATCGACGATCCGCTCCGCGATCGCGAGCAGCTTGATGACGTATCCCTCGCTGCGGGCGAGATCGACCTGCGCCTTCGTGATCCCGGTGATGCCCTCACGGTGGACGGCCTCGACGGGGACGGTGGTGTGGAAGGCGAGACTCGCGAGGATGGTCGCCTTCTGCGCCGCGTCGTAGCCCTCGACGTCGAGGGTCGGGTCGGCCTCGAGGTACCCGAGCTCGCTCGCGACGGCTGCCGCGTCCTCCATCGTGTCGCCGAAGCGGTCCATCCGGTCGAGCATGTAGTTCGTGCTGCCGTTGACGATGCCGAGCACCCGGTTGATGCGGTCGCCCGCGAGGCTCTCCCGCAGGGGTCGGATGATCGGGATCGCCGCGGCGACGGCCGCCTCGTAGTACAGCTGGGCGCCGACCTGCTCAGCGGCGTCGAACAGTTCCGGGCCGTGCGTCGCGAGCAGCGCCTTGTTGGCGGTGACGATGTCGGCACCGGCGTTGATGGCCTGCAGGATGTGGCTGCGCGCCGGCTCGATGCCGCCGATGAGCTCGATCACGATGTCTGCGCTCAGGATGAGCTGCTCGGCATCGGTCGTGTACAGCTCCTTCGGCAGGTCGACGTCGCGAGGTGCGTCGACGTCGCGCACGGCGATGCCGATGAGCTCGAGGCTCGCTCCGGCGCGGGACGCCAGTTCGTCGGCGTGCTCGAGCAGCAGACGCGCCACCTGCGAGCCCACCGATCCGGCGCCCAGCAGGGCGACCTTCAGTCCGCGGTATTCGATCATTCCGTGTCCAATCCCGCATCGCGGCTGAGGAGGTCGTGCTCGGTCTCGCCCCGCACGATGACGCGGGCCGCGCCACCCGACACGGCGACGACGGCCGGGCGACCGAGGTAGTTGTAGTTGCTCGCGAGGGACCAGCAGTAGGCCCCGGTCGCGGGGACGGCCAAGAGGTCGCCGTCGCGGACGTCGGCCGGCAGGTAGTCGGCGTTCACGACGATGTCGCCCGACTCGCAGTGCTTGCCGGCGATCCGGACGAGCGCAGGAGGCGCCTCACTCACGCGGTCGGCGATCCGGACCGTGTAGTCCGCGCCGTACAGCGACGGCCGGGCGTTGTCGCTCATCCCGCCGTCGACGCTGACGTAGCGGCGGACGGCCGTCTCGCCCTCGTCGTTCCAGGCGACCACGACGTCCTTGATCGTGCCGACCTCGTAGAGCGTGATGCCGGCGCCGCCGATGATCGCGCGTCCCGGTTCGAAGGCGAGCTTCGGGATCCGGACGCCGTGGAGGTCTGCCGCAGCCTGGACACCGGCGAGGATGTCCGCCGCGAGCTGCTCGATCGGCGTCGGGTCGTCGGCGCTGGTGTAGGCGATGCCGAAGCCGCCACCGAGGTTGAGCTCGGGCACGGGGCCGCCCTCGAGCAGGTGTGCGTGCACGGCGAGCAGGCGGGCCGCGGATTCGGCGAACCCGTCGGACCCGAAGATCTGCGAGCCGATGTGGCAGTGGAGTCCGAGGAAGTCGAGCGAGGCGTGCGTCCGGATGCGCGCGACGGCGTCGGCGGCGTCCTCGAGCGGCAGCCCGAACTTCTGGTCCTCGTGGGCGGTCGCGAGGTACTCGTGCGTGTGGGCGTGGACGCCGCTGTTCACGCGCAGGCGCACCGACTGGACCCGGCCAGCGCGCTCGGCCGCCGCGGCGACGCGGTCGATCTCGGTGAGGCTGTCGAGCACGATCGCGCCGATCCCGACACCCACGGCTCGCTCGATCTCCGCGACCGACTTGTTGTTGCCGTGGAAGCCCAGCTGGGCCGGATCGGTTCCGGCGGCGAGTGCGACGGCGAGTTCTCCACCGCTGCAGATGTCGATGCGGAGGCCCTCCGCCGTCATCCAGCGCGCGACCTCGGCCGAGAGGAACGCCTTCCCCGCGTAGTAGACGGCGACACTCGTGCCGCGGGCCGCCGCTTCACGCTCGAACGCCTCTCTCAGCGTGCGGGCGCGGGCCCGGGCGTCGTCCTCGTCGACGACGTAGAGGGGCGTGCCGAAGCGCTCCTGGAGCGTGCGGACGTCGACGCCGCCGAGCTGCAGGAGGCCGTCGGTGTCGCGGGCGGCCGAGGCCGGCCACACGGCCTTATCGAGCGCGTTCGGATCGACGGGCTCGGCGAGCCAGTCGGGGGCGAGGGGGTTTCTGGCCACGGGGGTGTCCTGAGTCCTGTTGAGCGGAAAAGGAGGTTCTCGTTGGGCGAGCGGACCCGGTTTGGCCCCTGAAGCACCGATTTGCAGAGCACCGATGAAGGTGGATGCGCACGACCCGGTGGTTGGTGATCCCGGTCGTCCGCACCCATCGCCGCTCGGTTGGAACGACTGTGGTGGAACACGGGCCCGAGGGCCCGACGGCACACCTCACCGCCCGGTCGGAGCAGTGGGTGTGTGGAAAGTCTAGCGAGACGCGCGTGACCGTGCAGCATCGTGACGTCGGGCGGCCCGCTCCCCTCCCCCGCCGGGTGGCGGGGTGAGGCTCAGTCGCAGCTGCCGAGCGTCTGCAGCGACGCCTCGTCGAGCCGGAGCGTCGTCGACGTCAGGGTGGCGGTCGCCGCCTCCGGCGTCACCGCGAGTCCATCGAGGTCGACCCCCTCGGGCAGGTACTGGGCGACGCAGATGCTCGGCGGGTCGCCCTGCAGGAAGCCGGTCACGAGCGCCCGCAGGTCGATGACGCCGAGGAGCCCGGTGTCGACGTTCACGGACGTCGGCATGAGGTTCACCCGGTCGGCCGTGGTGGTCGGCGCCACGGAGAAGTCGTACGGGATCGTGAACCCGAGGACGGTCGCCTCACCCGCGTACCCGATCTCGTCGGCGCCGAGGGTGAGCGTGCCAGGAAGCCCGGCCATCTCGGCGAGGTCCGCCGCTCCGGCGGCATCGATCCTGATGGTCGCCACCACCCGACCGATGGTCTGCTCCGGGTCGAGGGGGATCCGGTCCGCGCTCACCCGGAGATCCAGCGGGATGCCGTCGACGCTCGCGTCCGGAGCACGCAGGTCGACGTGCTCGAACGTTCCGGTGAGGTACTGGGCGATGACCGAGGCACCGCCGATCGACACGGAGACGTCCGCGTCGACGTTGTCGGGGAGGCTCTGCTCGATCTGCGTCGCGACGCGCTCCTCGGCGACGCCGCGCACGATCGTGTCGGCGATCAGGAACGCGCCGACGAGGACGACGAGCACCCCGACCACGATGACGATCGGAAGCCAGGGACGCCTGCGCTTGCCCGACGGTTGCTGCTCACTCATGTTCCGAGGGTAGCGAACCGTCGTCTCCGGGGCCGCGTCAGCAGACCTGGTCGAGCTCGACCTCCGGCATGTCGAGCACCCTGCCACTGAATCGCTCCCAGTCGGCAGTCGAGGTGGGATACAAGGCCGCCAGCGTGAACCCTTCCAGCTCGGTGAGGTTCGAGTCCTCCAGGGAACTCCTCGTCAGGACGTCCGGCGAGATGAACGCCGCACGAACCGGGTCACCGGGGATGACGAACGCCGGCGCGACCGTCTTCCCGCCCTCGCCCCGGACGACGACGGAGAGTGCCCCGTCGATCTGCAGCGTGCTCGTGCCCACCTCCTCGAGCTCGATCTCGAACGGCGCGCACTACACCGGAGGCGAGACGATGTTCTGGAAGTAGTCCATGGTGCCGACGCTGCCGGCGTGCAGGCCGTCGGAAAACTGCAGGCGGATCGAGACGCCGGACCCTTCCGTTCCGAACGGTGCGAACGCGCGGAGGTCCACGGCCGACGCGGAGGTCGCGCTCGGCGCCGCGGTGCCGGGAACGCCCGAGCCCTGGCCGACACAGCCCGAGAGCGACAGGGCCGCCGCGATCACGACGACGACGAGGGACGGGCGGGACGTGAGGCTGCGCATCCTGTCACGCTACCGAAGGACTCACCGCTCGGACAGCGCACACCGGAGATAGGCGCGAGCGCAGGACCGTTCCCGGGGAACCGTCCTGCGCTCGCGCGGATCTCCTGCTGCGGGGACGCTACATGCGCTCCGGCGCGGAGACGCCGAGGAGCGCCAGCCCGTTCCGGATGACGGTGCCGGTCGCGTCGTTCAGCCAGAGGCGCGTGCGGTGCAGGTCGGTGACCGGCTCCTCCCCCATCGGGACGACCCGGCAGCTGTCGTACCACTTGTGGTACAGGCTCGCGGTCTCCTCCAGGTGCCGGGCGACGCGGTGCGGCTCGCGCAGCTGTGCGGCCTGCGCGACGATCCGCGGGAACTCCTGGAGGACGCCGAGGAGCGCCGACTCCGTCTCGTGGACGAGCAGCTCCGGTGCGAAAGCGCTGCGGTCGACCCCGGCCGAGGCGGCGTTGCGCGCCACCGAGTTCGTGCGGGCATGCGCGTACTGGACGTAGAACACGGGGTTGTCGTTCGTCCGGCTGCGGAGCTGCTCCGGGTCGAGGGCCAACGGCGAATCGGCCGGGTAGCGACCGAGCGAGTACCGCAGGGCGTCCGTCCCGATCCAGGCCTGCAGGTCGTCCAGCTCGATGATGTTGCCGGCCCGCTTGGAGAGCCGGGCGCCGTTCACGCTCACGAGCTGCCCGATGAGCACCTCGATGTCGCGGTCCGGGTCGTCTCCGGCCGCGCCCGCGAGCGCCTTCAGCCGGTGGACGTACCCGTGGTGGTCGGCACCGAGCAGGTAGATCTTGTGCTGGAAGCCGCGGTCGCCCTTGTTCAGGTAGTACGCGGCGTCGGCGGCGAAGTAGGTGTAGACCCCGTTGGAGCGACGGATGACGCGGTTCTTGTCGTCGCCGAAGTCCGTCGTGCGCACCCAGACGGCGCCCTCCTCGTCGAACACGTGCCCCTGCTCGCGCAACCGGTCCACGGCCTGGTCGATGAGGCTCGTGCCGTCCTCGCCCGTCGCGTGCAGGGTGCGCTCGCTGAACCAGACGTCGAAGTGGACGTTGAAGCGCTCGAGGGACGCGCGGATCTCACCGAGCTGCAGGGCGTAGGCGCGTTCCCGCGCGACCTCGCGGGCGTCCGGACGCTCGAGGAGGTCGGGGATCTCGGCCAGTACGGTCTTCGCGAGGTCGCCGATGTACGCCCCGGGATAGCCGCCCTCCGGCGTCGGCTCCCCCTTGGCCGCGGCGAGGATCGAGTCCGCGAAGGTGTCCATCTGGTTGCCGGCGTCGTTGATGTAGTACTCGCTGACGAGCGTCGCGCCGGACGCGCTCAGGACACGGGCCAGCGAGTCGCCGAGCGCGGCCCAGCGCGTGTGGCCGATGTGGAGCGGGCCGGTCGGGTTGGCCGAGACGAACTCGATGTTGATGGTCTGACCGGCGAGGCTGTCGTTGCGACCGAACGCGTCACCGGCGTCGACGATCACTTTCGCGAGCGCACCCGCGGCAGCGGCGTCGAGGCGCACGTTGATGAACCCGGGACCCGCGACCTCGACCGAGGCGACACCGTCGACCTGCACGAGCGCGTCGGCGAACTCCTGCGCGAGTTCGCGCGGGTTCGCGCCCACCCGCTTCGCGAGCTTCATCGCGATGTTGCAGGCCCAGTCGCCGTGATCGCGGTTCTTCGGCCGCTCCAGCACCACGTCGTCGACCGACACCGCGACCTCGTCGGTGATGCCCGCCGCCTCGCGTCGTCGTTCGACGATCGGAACGACGATGGCGTGCAGGGCGGAGGCGAGGTCTTCAGGAGTCACGAGGAGCGATTCTACCCGGGCGCGTCGCAGCAGCGACACGGTGGTCCTCTGGGGCGACCGTCAGGCGAGCACGACCGCCCGCGCCGGGTCGTCGGCGGGCAGGACGTCGATCAGGGCGTCGATCCGCATGTCTTCGACGGTCACGTTGCCGTGGTGGTTGCTCAACCAGGCCACGTCCGCGGCGTCGCGTCCGGTGGCGATGCGGACGAGCGACTGGCGCGGTGCCAGACCCGTCGCGTCGACCACATGCCAGGCGCCGTCGACGAAGCCCTCGGCCACCGCGTGGAAGTCCATGGGCACGAGACCCGGGGCGTAGACCGCGGCGTACCGGGCCGGGATGTCGAGCGCCCGCAGCATCGCGATGGTCAGGTGTGCGAAGTCCCGGCACACGCCACGCCCCGCGGCCAGGGTCGACACCGCACTGTCCGACACGGTCGTGGAGCCGGAGACGTAGGAGAGGTGTCGTCCGACCCAGGCCGCCACCCATGGCAGCACCTGCAGACCGCCGGACACCGTGCCGTCCTCGTGCAGGCGACGGTGCTCGAGCAGGTAACCGAGCTCGGAACGCGCGAGCGAGAACAGCGCGTCCGACTCGCAGTACCGGCTGGGACGGAGGTACGTCACGGTCTCCAGGGCGTCCACGGGACGCGGCACGGCCTGCCCGACGACCACCGCCTCGTAGTCGACCTGCAATCGGCCGGGCTCGGCGATGACCCGGTGGAGTCGTGTGTCGTCCGGACCCGCGATCTCGGTCACGGCGCACGGGCCGTCCGAGGAGTACACCTGCAGTCGCTCGCTGGCCAGCGGGGTGCCGCCGGCTGCAGCGATGGAGAAGATGAGGTCGGCTCGATCGTGCACCCGCAGATCGAGCGACGCGGTCAGGGTGCGCTGCATGACCTCATTGTTCCACGCGACGGGCGACGCGGATCCCGCACGCCTCCGGTACCGGCGTGGGTCCCGACTCTGGTAGCTTGGACGTGTTCCGCCTTCGTAGCTCAGCGGAAGAGCGCTTCCCTCCGGAGGAAGAAGTCGCTGGTTCGAATCCAGTCGAGGGCACCATCACCATCTCGCGAGGTCCTGCTTCGCATCGCTCCGACTCCGGGACGCGGGGGCCATGCACCGAGCCGATCCCCTGCCGCAGCCGACGGTCCGCTTCCTGCGCTGGGCCAGCGCCGTCGAGCTCGACCTCGCCGGCACGGCCGCCCTGCTGGACGCGCCCGCCCGAGACCGCCTCGACACCTCCTCCGCGACCTCGGCCCGGCGGTTCCTGTTCGGTCGTGCACTGCTCCTGCGCACCGTCGCGGAGACGATCGGTACCGACCCCGAGCGGATCGAGGTCACGGCGGTCTGCCCGGACTGCGGTCTCGCGCACGGACGACCACGGGTGCGCGCGGGAGGCCGGACCGTCCACGTGAGCGTCTCCCACACCGCCGACGCCTCAGCGGTGGCGGTGTCGACCGAGCACCCCGTCGGTGTCGACGTCGAACGGATCGACGTGGCCCGGTTCACCGGGGTCGAGGACGTCGCCCTCACCCCCGCGGAACGGGAGCAGTGGCAGCGCCTGCCGGACCGACGACGCCTGCGGGCGCTCGCCGAGCGCTGGACGGCGAAGGAGGCCGTGACGAAAGCTCTCGGGACGGGCCTCACGACCGATCCCGCGACGATCGACCTCGGGCCGGATGCCGCACCGCGCGTCACCGAGACCGCCGGCCACCGCTTCGTCATCGACCACCAGGAGCGTGCGCCGGGATTCGTCATCGCGACGGCCCTCATGCTCCCCTGACCCGGTTCAGCCGACGGGGAAGGGCGGGAGCGTCTCCTGGAAGAGCCACGCGTCGAGGAGCGGCTCGACCGGTGCCGGTGCATGTCGATCGGCCGTCCGGATGAAGTCGTCCGTCGACACGCTCGAGTGCCGGAAGGACGCCACCCAGTCACGCAGGAGGTCGAAGAAGGCCTCGTCGCCGAGCAGCCGGCGTACGGCGTGCAGGGCGATCGCGCCTCGCTTGTAGACCCGGTCGTCAAACATGTCCGCGGGTCCCGGATCGCCGACGAGGAGGTCCTGCGGTGCACGTCGAAGCGCCGCGTAGTGCGCCCGGGCACAGGCCTCAGCGGTCTCAGCGCCCGACTCCTCCGACCACAGCCACTCGGCGTAGCAGGCGAAGCCCTCGTGCAACCAGATGTCCCGCCAGGTGGCGATCGTCAGGCTGTTCCCGAACCACTGGTGGGCGAGCTCGTGCGCGATCAACCGCTCCGAACCGCTGACGCCGTCGACGTGGTTGCGGCCGAACACGCTCATCCCCTGCGCCTCGAGTGGGATCTCCAGCACGTCGTCCGTGACGACGACGCCGTAGCTGCCGAAGGGGTAGGGCCCGAAGGCGCGCTCGAAGCACGCCAGCATGTCGACCTGCTCGGCGAAGTCGTGTCGGAACCGCGCGGTGAGGTCGCGTGGCAGGTGTGCGACGACGGGCACCGTGCTCGTCGCGACCCGAGCGCTGACGGCGAGCCGCTGGTACCGGCCGATCTGCACCGTCGCGAGGTAGGCGGCCATCGGTTCGGGCTGCTCGTAGACCCACGTGGTCCGGCTCGCGCGGGCGACCCGCGACACCAGCTCCCCGGGGGCGACGACCGTGTACGCCGACGACGCCGTGACACTGATCCGATAGGACGACTTGTCCGAGGGGTGGTCGTTGCAGGGGAACCAACTGGACGCACCGCACGGCTGGGACGCCACGATGACGCCGTCCTCGAGTTCCTCCCAGCCGATCTCGCCCCAGGGGCTGCGCACGGGACGGGGCGCACCCGAGTACCGGACGAGCACGGAGAACTCGGCGCCGGCCGCGATGGTGTCCCGGGGCGTCAGCGTGAGCTTGCCCGAGCCGTGCGTCCGCTTCGCGTCGGCCCCGTCGACCTGGACACGGGTGACGCGCAGCGCGGCGAGGTCGAGCGAGAACCGTGTGAGCTCCTCCGTCGCGACGGCGGTGAGCCGAGCCGTGGCGGACAGGGCGTTGCGGTCGACGTCGTAGTCGAGCTCCAGCTCGTACCGGACGACGCGGTAGCCACGATTCCCGCTGGAGGGCGTGTAGGGGTCGCCTGCGCTCCGCAGACGGGCGAGAGCCTCCCCCATCAGGACGCGACCTGGGGCTCCCGGTACTCCGCCGTCGTCACCTCGCGCCACGGGCCGATCGGGTTGCCGCTCCACCGGGTGCCGGCCGGGACGCGTTCGCCGCGCATGACGAGCGAGGCCGGCCCGACCGTCGCATCGTCGTCGATCCGCGCCCCGGGGAGGATGACGCTGTGCGGCCCGAGCGTGGCGCCCGATGCGAGTTCGACCTGATCCATACTCATGATTCGATCATGGAACAGGTGCGTTTGCACAACGCAGCCCCGGTTGACCGTCGCGCCGTCGCCGAGTCGGACGAGGTCGGCCTCCGGCAGCCAGTAGCTCTCGCACCAGACCCCACGACCGATGCGGGCACCGAGCGAGCGCAACCACCAGGTGAGGGCGGGTGTACCGGTGGCGGGTGCCGCGAACCAGGGCGCCGCGACCATCTCGACGAAGGTGTCGGACACCTCGTTGCGCCAGATGAACGAGGACCAGAGCGGGTGCTCCCCCGTGCGGATCGGTCCGACGATCACCCACTTGGCGACGGTCGTGATCCCCGCCGCGACCGCGCCGGCCGCCAGGAGCACGGCTCCGCTGACGGCGATCGCGACACCGAGACCCCAGGTGTCGGCGAACCAGGCGAGCGCGAGGAGCACCAGGAGCGCGATGCCGGTCGTCACCATGACGGGGACGATGCGGCAGAGCTCCCACAGCGCGCGGGCGATCCGGAGCCGGAGCGGCGGGTCGTAGGTCCGGTCGAGATCGGCGTCGGACACCTGCCGCCGGAGTCGCATCGGCGGGCTCCCGAGCCAGGACGAGCCGGACTTGGCCTTCCGCGGTGCGGCCGACAGCACGGCGACGAGGCCGTTCTTCGGCACGTGCATGCCGGGGCCCGCCATGCCGGAGTTGCCGAGGAAGGCGCGCTTGCCGACGGACGCACCGGCGATCCGCATCCACCCGCCACCGAGCTCGTAGGAGGCCACCATCGTGTCGTCCGCGAGGAACGCGCCGTCGCCGACGGTCGTCATCCGCGGGAGGAGGAGGACCGTCGAGGCCTCCACGTTGCGTCCGACCTTCGCCCCGAGCAGACGGAGCCAGACGGGCGTGAAGAGGCTCGCGTACAGGGGGAAGAGGAGGGTGCGCGCGGCGTCCAGGAGCCGCTCCGTTGCCCACACCTGCCAACCGACCCGACTGCGCACCGGGAAGTAGCCCTCGCTGAGACCGAGGCCGAGCAGACGGACGAGGCCGATCGTGCTGATCGCCAGGACGACGAACCACACGAGGGTGGCGATGGGCACCCAGAGGAGCGCGCGCCAGGAGAAGTCGAGCAGGCTGGTCGCGCCCGACGCGCCCGCCGCCACGACCGCCGCCGCCAGCACGAAGGCGAGGAACGGCAGCACCGACAGCAGCGCCGATCCCGCGCCGTACGCGAACAGCCAGCGTCGGCGACGCGGGGGTCGCTCGGTCGGCCAGACCGGTTTCGCCTTGCCCACTCGGACGGCGGGCGACCCCGACCACAGGTGTCCGGAGGGGACGCGGCCGAAGACGGACGATCCCGGGGCGATCTCCGCACGCTTGCCGATCCGGGTGCCGGCGAGCAGGGTGCTGCGAGCGCCGACCGTGCTCTCCGCGCCGATGTGGACGTGGCCGAGTCGGAGCGTGTCGCCGTCGACCCAGTAGCCGCGGAGGTCGACCTCGGGCTCGATCGATGCGCGCGCCCCGACGGTGAGGAACCCGGTGACGGGCGGCACGCTGTGGAGGTCCGCGTCGGCACCGATCTTCGCGCCGAGCGCCCTGGCGTAGCTCGAGATCCACGGGGCACCGGCGAGACTCACCGCGCCGACCGTGTCGGCGACGCGTTCGGCGAGCCAGAGCCGCACATGGACCGAGCCACCGCGCGGGTAGTCGCCCGGGCGGACGCCGACGAGGAGGAGCTTCGCCGCGACGACGGAGATCGCCATGCGTCCGATCGGGGTGATGACCACGAGGAACCCGAGGGCGATCCACCACCAGGAGACCATGGGGAGGTACGGGACGTCCGCGACGAGGCCGAGGACCCGACTGCCGGCGAGCAGGTACACGAGCCACCGGAGTCCGACGAGGATGAGGAGCGGGACACCCAGGAGGGTCTGTGCCCACTGGGTCGCGAGCGGCGTCGGGAGCACGGGGTCCGCGACGGCCGCCCGACTGCGACGCTCGGGGCGTCGGCCGTCGAGTTCGGCGGCCATCGCGCCGAGTCGGGGGTGGCCGTAGATGTCGGCGACGGTGAACTCGGCATCGCGGGTGCGGATGAGCGAGACGAGCTGCGCGGCCGCCAGGCTCCCGCCGCCCAGGCTGAAGAAGTTGTCGCTCTCGGCCGTGACCCGGACCCCGAGGACGGCCGTCCACTGCTCGGCGAGCCACGCGGCGGTGCCCGACAGGGTCGAGGCGTCCTCCCCGCCGGCGGCGTCGAGCGGCCACGGCAGCGCGGCTCGGTCGACCTTGCCGGAGGTGCGGGTGGGCAGCTCGCCGACGACCGCGAGGAGCGGGACGAGCGGTGCCGGGAGCTGCTCACGGAGGGTGTCGAGCGCCCGCTCGAGGGAGAACCCGTCGCGGTCGGGCACCGCGAGGTACCCCACGAGGACGGCGTTCCCGGCGGCGGTGCGCTGGACGGCTGCTGCCGCACCCGAGACGCCCGGCAGCGCCTGCAGGGCGGCCTCGATCTCCCCGAGTTCCACGCGCCGACCGCCGATCTTCACCTGATCGTCCGCGCGCCCCTGGAACACGAGTCCTGTGGCCTCGTAGCGGACGAGGTCGCCGCTCCGGTACGCCCGCGACCACCCGATGCTCGGCATGGGCGCATACCGTTCGGCGTCCTTGGCTGGGTCGAGGTACCGGGCGAGTCCGACGCCGCCGATGATGAGTTCGCCGACGCCGCCCTCCTCGACCGGGACGCCCTCGGCGTCGACCACGGCGAGGTCCCAGCCGTCGAGCGGCAGTCCGATCCGCACGGGCTGCTCGCCGGTCAGCAGCGCGGCGCAGGCGACGACGGTGGCCTCGGTGGGTCCGTAGGTGTTCCAGACCTCTCGGCCGTCCACGGCCAGCCGCGCGGCGAGCTCCGGCGGGCAAGCCTCGCCGCCGAAGATGAGCATGCGGATGTTCTCGAGGGATTCGGCGGGCCACATCGCCGCCAGCGTGGGCACCGTCGACACCACGGTGATGCCCTTCGCGGTGAGCCAGGGTCCGAGGTCCATGCCGCTGCGGACGAGCGAGCGCGGCGCCGGGACCAGGCACGCGCCGTGTCCCCAGGCGAGCCACATCTCCTCACACGACGCGTCGAAGGCGACGGACAGGCCGGCCAACACACGATCACCGGGGCCGAGCGGTTCCGCCTGGAGGAAGATCCGCGCCTCGGCGTCGACGAACGCGGCGGCAGAGCGGTGCGAGACGGCGACGCCCTTCGGCATGCCCGTCGAGCCGGAGGTGAAGATGATCCAGGAGTCGTCGCCCGGTCGCGGTGGTTCGAGGACCGGGATCGCCCGGGTGCCCGGGTGGGGTGCCGCGCCCGTCGCGAGTTGCACCCGGTCGGGGTCGGCGGCGTCGTCGGCCGGGTCCTCCGTTCCGCGGCGCGAGCGCTCGAAGACACCGCCGTCGACCAGCACGCCGACGACGGCCGCCTCACCGAACACGAGTCGTGCCCGCTCCTCCGGGTCGTCGGCATCGACGGGGACGTAGGCCGCTCCGGTGAACAGGATCCCGAGGATCCCGAGGTAGAGGTCGCGGGTGCCCGAGGCGATCCGGACACCGACCCGGTCACCGCGGCGGACCCCGGCGGCGAACAGCCCGGCCGCGACCCGCTCGGCACTGAGGACGAGCTCGCGGTAGCTGAGCGCGCCCTCCGCGTCCTCGATCGCCGAGGCCTCGGGATGCGACTCGGCGACGTCACGGAGGACGTCGAGGAGGGTGCGTTCGGCCGGTGCGCGCACGCCACCGAGCAGCGTGGGCTGCCGCTCGAGGAGGAGGGCGGTGCTGGTGTCGGCGTCCATACGCGATCCCCTGTCGTCCGGCTGTTCAGCGCCGCCAACGGTAGGCAGCGCGCATGGACGGTTGGTGAACACCAGTCAACCGCCAGATGTCGTGGAATCGTCGGCGACGCTCCGCCGAGCCCCGGCATCCTCGGAGGACGCGCGCCTACCATGGCTTGCATGACCATCGACTACTCCGTGCCCCAGGAACGCCAGCTCGTGACCGCCATCCCCGGCCCCCGATCGCTCGCACTCACGGAACGGCGCCGCCGGGCGGTGTCGGGCGGTGCCGGCAACCTCGCGCCGGTGTGGATGGACCACGGCTCCGGCGGCATCCTCGTGGACGTCGACGGCAACCACATCATCGACCTCGGAACGGGCATCGGTGTGACGACCATCGGACACGCCAACCCCGACGTCGCCGCGGCAGCAGCCGAGCAGGCCACGAAGCTCACGCACACGCTCTTCACCGTGACGCCGTACGAGAACTACCTGCGGGTCGCGGAGAAGCTGTCCGAGATCACGCCGGGCGACTTCGAGAAGCGATCGATCCTCCTGAACTCCGGCGCCGAGGCCGTCGAGAACGCCGTGAAGATCGCGAAGAAGTACACCGGTCGCCGCGCGATCGTCGCCCTCGACCACGCCTTCCACGGACGCACGAACCTGACGATGGCGATGACCTACCGGCCGGCGCCCGAGCGCCTCGGGTTCGGTCCGTTCCCCGGCGAGATCTACAGCGTCCCGCTCTCCTACCCCTTCCGCGACGGACTCGACGGACCGGCGGCCGCCGAAGTGACGATCGACTACATCGAGCGGCACATCGGTGCGAGTGAGGTCGCCGCGTTCTTCGCCGAACCGGTCCTCGGCGACGGCGGCATCGTCATCCCCGCGCCCGGCTACTTCGCGCGCATCAGCGAATGGTGCACCGAGAACGGGATCGTGTTCGTCGCCGACGAGATCCAGGCCGGCATCGGACGCACCGGCGCCTGGTACTCGATCGAGCACCACGGTGTCGTGCCCGATCTCATCACGAGCGCCAAGGGCATCGCCGGCGGCTTCCCGCTGTCGGCCGTGACCGGGCGCGCCGAGATCATGGACGCCGTCCAGCCCGGTGGCATCGGCGGCACCTTCGGCGGCAACCCGGTGTCCACGGCGGCCGCGCTCGCGACGTTCGAGGTCATCGAGCGCGAGGACTTGCTGGGCGAGGCCCGTCGGGTGGAGGCGACCCTGCGATCGCTCATGGGCGACTGGGCCGAGCGCTTCGACATCGTCGGCGAGGTCCGGATCATCGGTGCGATGGCCGGCGTCGAGTTCGTCGTCCCCGGCACGAAGCAACCGCACCCCACGGCACTGCAGACCGTCATCGACGCGGCGATCGCGCAGGGCGTGCTCGTGCTCGACGCCGGCTCCTGGGACTCGGTGCTGCGACTCCTCCCGAGCGCGGTCATGTCCGACGAGCTCCTCCGCGACGCGGTGTCCGTCCTCGAAAACGCCCTGGGTCAGGTCGCCAGCGCGGTGCGCTGACGCGAGCGCGGGTCTCTGCGCACGGAACCCTTCGGCCAGCGCGGTGCGCTGACGCGAGCGCGGGTCTCTGCGCGCTGGGGCCTTCCGCCAACGCGGTGCGCCCACGCGAACCCGCCCGAATCGGCGCGGGCGCGGCCCGCGCGCGTGAGCGCGGGTCTCCAGAGGGGCGCGCTCGCGGCTGTGCCCCGCGGTGACGTCAGCGCACCGCGCTGACGCAACCGACGAACGGGTCAGTCGACGGTGACGAAGTCGATGAGCTGCTCGACGCGACCGAGGAGCTCCGGCTCGAGGTCGTTGAAGGTCCGGACCTGACCGAGGATGCGCTTCCAGGCACGGGCGATGTCGGCTTGCGAGTCGTGCGGCCAGCCGAAGGCCTGGCAGATGCCCTTCTTCCACTCGATGGAGCGAGGGATGGTCGGCCACTCGCGCAGACCGACCCTGGCGGGCTTCACGGCCTGCCAGACGTCGACGTACGGGTGTCCGACGATGAGGACGTTCCGGCCGTTCGGTCCGGCCATGACGGCGTCGGCGATCCGCTGCTCCTTCGAGCCGGGGACCAGATGGTCGACGAGGACGCCGACACGACGGTCGGGGCCGGGCCGGAACTCGGCGAGCGCGGCGTCGAGGTGGTCGACGCCCGCGAGGTATTCGACGACGACGCCCTCCACGCGGAGGTCGTCACCCCAGACCCGCTCGACGAGTTCCGCGTCGTGGCGGCCCTCGACGAAGATCCGGCTCGCGCGAGCCACCCGAGCGGTCGTCTCCACCGCGAAGGAGCCGGAAGCGGTGCGCGCCCGCCCGGTCGGTGCACGCTTCGGCACGACGAGGACGACGGGCTCACCCTCGAGGAGGAACCCCGCCCCCATCGGGAACACGCGCCGCTTGCCGCGGTAGTCCTCGAGCTCGACCGTCTTCGCCTCGACGCGTGTGATAGCGCCGCAGAAGCCGCCCAGTTCCTCGACCACGAGGTCGGTCACCGCCTCGACCTCGCGGGCCACCACGCGGTTCTTCTTCCGCCAGTCCCCCGCGAGGACGTCCTGACCGTACCTGTCTTCGAACACCCGTCAACGCTACGACAGCACCGTTCACAACTCAGGATCACCGCGGCGTGGCGGCGGCACCTGCCGCCTCGGGCCGACGACACTCCGAGATCGTCCTGAATTGCGAACCGCGCCGGTACTCAGGCTGCGGCGCGCTCGGCCTCGCGGGCGAGACCGCCGAGCAGGAGCCCGAGCTGGTCGTCCACGGTGCCCGGGTCCTCCGGGTGCCACTGCACGCCCGTGATCGGCAGGGTGCGGTGCTCGATCGCCTCGACGGTGCCGTCGGAGGCCCAGGCGACGGCACGCAGACCCTCGCCGAGCTCGCCGACCGACTGGTGGTGGGCGCTCTGCACCTGGAGGTGACGGGCGCCGAGTCGGAACGCGAGGGCGCTCGAGGGGTCGAGCTCGACCTCGTGCGGGGTCATGCTCTCATCGACCGGGACGCCCTCGTTGCGGTGGGCGCTGTGCTCACCGAGGTCCTGCACGAGCGTCCCGCCGAGGGCGACGTTGATGATCTGGTGACCGCGGCAGATCCCGAGCAGCGGCGTGCCACGCTCGGCGGCGCGACGGGCGACCGCGAGCTGGGCGCGGTCGGCCTCGGGGAAGTGCTGGCCTTCGGCGCGGTAGCCGGTGGTGCCGCCGTACTGGGCGGGATCGATGTCGGCTCCGCCCATGATGACGACGGCGGAGGCCCCGTCGGTCGAGGCGAGGAGCGCATCGGTGCCGAGGTCGTGCGCGGCCAACCGGGTCACGCGCCAGCCTGCCCGTTCGGCGGCGGCGATGGTCCGTCCGACGAGGATCTGCACGTACTCGTGGTACGCCTGGTCGTCCTCACGGAACCTGGTGACCTCGACGAGCGCCAGCATGGGTGAGACGTGTCCTTGCATGATGCTCCTTCCAGGGGTTCCGTGAGGTGACTCCACCAGTCTCACCGGGCGGATGCCCTCGCGCGAGCTGCCGTGTCACGGTCGGTAACAGAGTCCCGGTGGGCGTCGGTGAAGCCCGGTCACCGCCGTATAGCACAGCTGTGGTTCGGCACGCTCGCTGGGAGCCCGCTGTAGAGATGTCGAGGGCCCGGACCTAGACTCGGAACCGAGCCGCGGGGTGGGGCTCCAGGGTCCGAACGAGTGACGAGGTGGCCGATGCGGGTTCGCTGGGCGGTATCGATCTGGGCCTGCTGCGTGGCCGTGCTCCTCGGAGTGGGAGCCACCGCCGCCTGGGCGGAGAGCCCGGTGCAGCTCGGGGCCGGGCGCGTGTCCGACAGCGCAGGTGTCCTCAGCAGCGGTGAGGTCACCGAGATCACGACGGCCGTCGACGAGCTGGCCGCGGATCACGGCGTCGACCTCTGGGTGGTCTACGTGCCGACCTTCACCGACCCGAGTGACGCCGAGTCCTGGGCGAACCAGACCGCGAAGGACAACAACCTCGGACCGAACCAGTACCTGCTGGCCGTGGCGACCGAGGACCGCGCCTACTACCTCTCCGGCGACTCCAGCGGACCGGTGAGCGGTGACCAGCTGACCGAGATCGAGCAGCAGCGGATCCTGCCGCAGCTGCGTGATGACGACTGGACCGGCGCCGGCGTCGCTGCCGCCGAAGGCCTGGGTGCCGCCGTCGGCGGCGGGTCGATCGGGGGCACCGGTAGCGGATCAGGTGGCTCGACCGGGTGGCTGACCATCCTGCTGATCGTGGTCGTCGCCGTCGTGGCCGTCGTCCTCCTGGTCGTCTTCCTCCGCCGGCGCCGTGCTGCGAACGGCGACGGCGCGGTGACCGCGGGCCGGCAGGGGGCGCCGGTCGACCCGCTGACCATCGCCCCGATCCCCGAGCTCGAACGACTCGCCGGCAGTGCGCTCGTCCAGACCGACGACGCGGTCCGGACGAGCGAGGAGGAGCTCGGCTTCGCGACCGCCTCCTACGGCGAACCGGCCACGGCCGCGTTCACCGCTGCCCTCGCCGGAGCGAAGGACGACCTCTCGCACGCTTTCGCACTCAAGCAGCGGCTCGACGACGCCGAGCCGGACACGGAGCAGCAACAACGCGAATGGAACCTCCAGATCATCCGGCTCTGCGAGCACGCGAACCACGTGCTCGACGAACAGGCCGCCTCGTTCGACGAGCTCCGCGCGCTCGAGAAGAACGCGCCCGCGGCGGTCGAGGAGCTGCGAGCCAGGGCGGCCGCAGCCGGACCGACGGTGACGGCCGCGCAAGACGCGGTGCACGCCCTGCAGACGCGCTACAGCCCCGACGCCCTCATCACCGTGATCGACAACCCGGCGCAGGCGACCGAGCGACTCGCCTTCGCCACTGCGGCGATCTCGGACGCAGCTGCGCGGCTCGCCGCCGGAGACTCGGGCGAGGCCGCCGTCGGCATCCGCGCCGCGGAGGAAGCGCTCGATCAGGCCACCCAGCTCACCGGGGCCGTGAAGCGGCTGCAGGCGGATCTGACGACCGCCGAGCAGCACCTCGCCGCCAGACTGGCCGAATTGGACGGGGACGTCGCCGCGGCGGGCGGCCAATCCGACCCGACCGGCACCCTCGCCGCAGCGGTCGCGAGCACCACCGCGACGGTCTCCCAGGTGCGCGGCGCGCTCGGCGCACCGAACAACCCGATCGCCCTCCTCGCCCGCCTGGATGCGGCGAACACGCAGATCGACGGCGCTCTCCAGGGGGTGCGCACCGCGGCGGAGCAGCGACAACGCGCCGCGGCCGCCCTCGGACAGACCCTGCAGACGGCGGGCGCGCAGGTGTCGGCTGCAGAGGACTTCATCGTCTCGCGGCGCGGAGCCGTCGGCCCGGAGGCCCGGACGCGCCTCGCCGAGGCCGGCCGAACCCTCGTGCAGGCCCAGGGCCTCGCCGCCAGCGACCCGACGCAGGCGCTCCCCCTCGCCCAGCGCGCCAACTCGCTCGCGAGCCAAGCGGTGCAGCTCGCCCAGGCCGACCTCGGGCAGTTCCAGAGCCAGTCGGCGGGCGGACTCGACGGCATGTTCGGCGGCGGCCAGGGTCAGCAGGGCGGCAACGGGATGCTCGGTGCGGTCCTCGGCGGCATCCTGATCAACTCCGTCCTCGGCGGCGGGTCCCGTTCCGGCGGCGGCATGTTCGGCGGCGGCGGATCGAGCGGCGGCATGTTCGGCGGCGGCTCCGGTCGCTCACGCAGCGCCGGCAGCTTCGGTGGCGGCGGCACCCGATCCCGACGCGGCGGCGGTCGCTTCTGATCCGCTGCACCACCCATCTCATCACCAGACACCGACCGACACGACCCAGCAGGACACGAGAGAGGAACCACACCATGGCAGAGAAGCAGTCCATCTTCGGACGCATCGCCCAGCTGACCAAGGCCAACATCAACGCGCTGCTCGACTCCGCCGAGGACCCGCAGAAGATGCTCGACCAGATGGTCCGGGACTACACGAACTCGATCGCCGACGCCGAGAGCGCGATCGCCGAGACGATCGGCAACCTCCGGCTCCTCGAACAGGACCACCAGCAGGACGTCGAGGCGGCCTCCGAGTGGGGCACGAAGGCGCTGGCCGCGAGTCGCAAGGCCGACGAATACCGTCAGGCGGGCAACGCCGCAGACGCCGACAAGTTCGACAACCTCGCGAAGATCGCGCTCCAGCGCCAGATCGGCGCCGAGAACGAGGCCAAGCAGGCCGAGCCGCAGCTGGCGTCCCAGACGAAGGTCGTTGAACAGCTGAAGAACGGCCTCAACGGCATGAAGACGAAGCTCGAGCAGCTGAAGACGAAGCGCAGCGAGCTGGTCGCCCGGGCCAAGACCGCCGAGGCGCAGCGCAAGGTCGCGGACGCGGTCGGCAGCATCGACATCATGGATCCGACGAGCGACCTCAGCCGCTACGAGGACAAGATCCGTCGCGAGGAGGCGAAGGTGCTCGGCCAGCAGGAGCTCGCCGCATCGAGTCTCGACGCGCAGTTCAACGAGCTCGAGGACCTCGGCGAGCTGACCGAGGTCGAGGCCCGGCTCGCCGCACTGAAGGGCGGCGGTTCCGCGTCGCCCGCGATCGAGTCCTCCGGCCCCGAGTACACGCCGAACGCCGACCACTCCTGACGATCCGACGGGCCCTCGGAACCTCCCGAGGGCCCGTCGCCCTCGCCCCCTCGCACCATCTCCAGGAAGGCACCGCATGACGAAGTTCGTCGTCGTCCCCCAGTGGCAGGGCTCCGGCTCGTCCAGGGCCATGCAGTTGATCGATGGAGCCGAGGCGATCCGTGGCGACCTGCCGACGGCGGCCACGACACTCGTCCACGTGCCGACCGAGGCCGGCGAGGCACTCGACACCGACATCCGGCGCGCAAGTTCCCTCGTGACGACCGCGGAACTCCAACGTCAGGCGCTCGTCGGGATCGACGAGCCCGTCATCACCATCGGTGGGGACTGCGGCGTCGAACTCGCGTCGGTCGGTGAGGCCCTCCGACGCGACCCCGGCATCGCCGTCGTCTGGTTCGACGCCCACGGCGACCTCAACACCCCGCTCAGCTCGCCGTCCGGGTCGTTCAGCGGCATGGTCGCCCGGGCACTCACCGGCGAAGGCGCCGCGATGCTGCTGCCCGAGGCCCCACTCGATCCCGCCCGACTCGTCCTCGTGGGGGTGCGCGACCTCGACGACGGTGAACTCGCCCACATCGAGGAGCGTGGCATCCCCATGGTCTCCTCGGTGATGACGAGCGCCGCCGAGGTGGTCGGGGCCGTCGAGGCGACGGGCGCCGACCGCGTCTACCTACACGTGGACGTCGACGTCCTCGACCCCGCGGTCATCGCCGGCGTCAGCTCGGCCGTCCCCTTCGGTCTCGAACTCGGCACCCTGCTCGACTGCATCACCGCCCTCAGGGCACGGTTCGGCTTCGCCGGGGCCGGGGTCACGGGCTTCTCGCCCGGCTCCCCCGACGCCGCAGCCGACGACCTCGGCACCATCCTCCGCATCATCGGCGCGATCAGTCGCGAACCGAAACCCGACAGCATCAACCCGACAGGAGTCACCCCATGAGCCGTACCGTCGATCTCGTCGTCATCGGAGCCGGACCCGTCGGCGAGAACGTCGCCGACTACGCCCACAAGAGCGGTCTGAGCGTCGTCATCGTCGAGAGCGAACTGGTCGGCGGTGAGTGCTCCTACTGGGCCTGCATGCCGTCCAAGGCCCTCATCCGCTCGGGAGCCGCCCTGCGGGCCGCCAAGCGCACGGGGGGAGCCATCCCCGAGGACACCGCGCTCGATCCGCTCAAGGTCCTCGCGCGACGGGACTCGTTCACGAGCGACTGGTCGGACGACGGCCAGGTCGAGTGGCTCGAGGGCGCCGGCATCGAGCTGGTGCGTGGGCACGGTCGCCTGACCGGCGAGCGCGAGGTCACCGTGACGGCCGCCGACGGCTCGACGACGGTGCTCACGGCGACGCACGCCGTCGCGGTCTGCACCGGCTCCGCGGCGCTCCTTCCCGACATCCCCGGGCTGTCGGCGGTGGAGCCGTGGACGAGCCGCGAGGCCACGAGCGTCCAGACCCTGCCCGAGTCCGTCGCCTTCCTCGGTGGCGGCGTCGTCGCCGTCGAGCTCGCGACCGCCTACCGCTCGCTCGGGGTCGACGTCACGCTCGTCGCCCGCAGCGGCCTGCTCGGCAACACCGAGCCGTTCGCCGGCGAGCTCGTCGAGTCCTCCCTGCGTGAACTCGGCGTGACGATCGTGCACGCCTCCCCCACCGCCGTCTCCCGGGCCGCCGACGGCGCCGTCACGCTCGAGTTCGACGACCGGGACGCGGTGACGACGGCGGAACTCGTCGTGGCCACCGGCCGGACGCCCCGGACGGACGACCTCGGGCTCGAGACCGTCGGCCTGGAACCGGGTGCCTGGATCGAGGTCGACGATCAGCTCCTCGCTCACGGCAGCGACTGGCTCTACGCCGTCGGCGACGTCAACCACCGGGCGCTCCTGACGCACCAGGGCAAGTACCAGGCACGTGCCGCGGGAGCGGTCATCGCAGCACGGGCGAACGGCGAGGACGTCGACACCAGCCCGTGGAGCGACCACGCGGCGACCGCCGACCACCGTGCCGTGCCGCAGGTCGTCTTCTCCGAGCCCGAGGTCGCAGCCGTCGGACTCACGGCCGCGCAGGCCGAGGCGGCGGGGATCGCCCACCGGGTGGTCGACTACGACCTCGGTGGCATCGCGGGCTCGAGCCTCCACGCCGACGGCTACACCGGGCGGGCGAGGATGGTCGTCGACGAGGATCGCGGCGTGATCATCGGGATGACCTTCGTGGGTCAGGACGTCGCCGAACTCGTCCACGCCGCGACGATCGCCGTCGTCGGTGAGGTGCCGCTGCACCGCCTCTGGCACGCGGTGCCGTCCTACCCGACGATGAGCGAGATCTGGCTGCGACTCCTCGAGACCTACCGGAGCGGTGCGTGACCCGTCCCGGCGACGTCGACGAGCCGCGGAGCCGTCGTTCCGGCGGCCCGTGGCTCGACTCACCCCTGAGCCGGATCGGGTACTGGTACGCCACGCTCACCGGGCTCGTCTGGGGCGCACTCTGGAGCACCGGCCCGGTCGAACGGCGGGGCGGGATGATCGTCTTCCGCGGGATGCCGTCGTGGACGTTCGGCCGAGGTGGTTCGTGCGTCGGCGGGGTGTACCTCACCGACCGGAACGTGTCGACCCGGGTGCTCGAACACGAGGCGGTGCACAAGCGGCAGTGGCAGCGGTACGGCATGCTCTTCCCGCTGATGTACGCGATCGCCGGTCGAGATCCGCTCCGGAACCGCTTCGAGATCGAAGCCGGTCTCGAAGCGGGAGGCTACCTGCCGAAGCGCCGCTGACGAGCGTCGCGGCGTCCGCGCGATGCCGAGCCGGTTCGAGGGCGTGTCAGTGCGATGCGCGCTCGACCGAACTCGAGCGCTGACGCACGCCGATGCTCGCCAGGGTCATCCTGAGGTCGTTCCGGAGACCGGTCAGGTGCTCCGTCTCGCCGCCGATCCACACGTGGTAGTCGGCCGCGTCGTGTCCGTCGACGTCGAGCATCTCGCTCGCCCAGGCCCGGGTCGCTCGCGCGACGGCCTGACCGCGTGCGCACCGGCTGCCCGTTCCGGGTTCCCCCGAACGCGCTGCGCGGACGAGCCACGTCACGACGACGCGTCCCGGCGAGTCGAGGGTGGTGATCGACGCGGCGTCGTCGACCTCGACGAAGACCTGACCGCGGGCGCAGATGGGGAGCAGCGCGAGGACCTCGGCCAGCTCGCCGACCGACGACTCGTCGCCCGCGAGCAGCACGTGGCGTGCGTCCGCGACGGCGAACTCCGCCGGATCCTCGAAATAGCTCACGCGATCAGTATAGGCGAGCCTAAGCTCACTTCGATCCCCTGCGCAGGGTCTTCCAAGGCGGCGGAGCACATCACGATCCGATCACTCTGTGACGCCCCCCGACACCGTGGCTGGCACCACACACGTCGACTGGGTACGCTCGCTGGAGCCCCAGCGATGCGGCTTTCCGGACGCGGTCCAGTATTCACGCGGCCCAGGCGGGAATGCCCGCTGCCCGGAACCGGTTGTGCGTCTCCAGATGCCGGCCACTCCAGCATCCCCGAAAGGACCTCCATGCGTCATCGTCAGCTGCGTCGTCAGCTCCTCACCGCCGCGATCGCGGTCACCGGCGCCGCCCTCGTCCTCACCGGCTGCGCAGGCCCGGCCGCGACGCCGACGCCCGACGCCGACGCGACCCTGCGGGTCGGTCTCGTCCTGGAGCCCTCCGACCTCAACATCCGCACCACCTCGGGTGCCGCGCTCGATCAGATACTCATCGACAACGTCTACCAGGGCCTCGTGTCCCGCACCGAGGACAACCAGATCGTCGACACGCTCGCCAAGAGCCACGACATCAGCGCCGACGGTCTCACCTACACCTTCGTCCTCCGCGACGGCGTGACCTTCCACGACGGCGCCGCCCTGACCGCGGCCGACGTCGTCGACTCCATCACCCAGGTGCAGCAGGACCCGACCTTCGTCGACAACGTGGCGCTCCAGAAGGTCGCCTCGATCACGGCCGTCGACGACTCGACCGTGCAGCTGCAGCTCACCTCGCCCGACTCCAACCTGTTGTGGACCCTGACCGGACGCGCAGGACTCGTGCTGGAGTCGGGCGCCACCAACGACCTGTCGACGACCGCCAACGGCACCGGGCCGTTCACGCTGAAGACCTGGAAGCAGGGCGACAGCATCACCTTCGACCGGAACACGAAGTACTGGGGCGACGCTCCGAAGGTCAAGGAGGTCGTCTTCAGCTACATCCCCGACGCCTCCTCCGCCGTCAACGCCACCCTCGCCGGCGAACTCGACGTGCAGACGGCGCTCGACGCGAACCTCAAGGACCAGATCACCCGCGCCGACGGGTTCAGCATCACCGAGGGCAAGACGACCGACAAGTACACCCTCGCCTTCAACAACCAGCGCGCTCCCCTGAACGACCCCCTCGTCCGACAGGCGCTCCGCTCCGCCATCGACCACGCCGCGATCGTCGAGGCCGTCGGCGGCGCCGCGGTCGAGCAGTACGGGCCGATCCCCGAGCTCGACCCGGGCTACGAGAACCTCAGCGAGCTCGTGAAGTACGACCCGGACCAGGCGAAGGCGCTCCTCGCCCAGGCCGGCCAGGAGAACCTGTCGCTGACACTCACGATCCCGAGCTTCTACGGCACCTCGGTGGCCAACGTCCTGGTGTCCGAGTTCAAGGCCATCGGCGTCACCCTCACCGTGAAGAGCGTCGAGTTCCCGACCTGGCTCAACGACGTCTACACGAACAAGGACTACGACCTCAGCTACGTGAACCACGTCGAGGCGCGCGACTTCCAGAACTGGGCGAACCCGAACTACTACTTCGGCTACGACAACGCGCAGGTCCAGTCGCTCTATGCTGAATCCGTAGCGGCGACCGACCCGGCCGTCGCAGCTCAGAAGCTCAAGGAGGCGGCGTACCTCGTGTCGAAGGACAACGCCGCCGACTGGCTCTACACCGCGATCACCCTCACGGTGGTGCGCGACGGCGTGACCGGCTTCCCCGTGGACTCGGTCAACTCGCGCATCGACCTGGCGAAGGTCGCCGTGACCGGGTGACCCGCTTCATCCTGACGAGGCTGGTGCTCCTCCTCGTCGGGCTCCTCGCCGCGAGCGCCCTGATCTTCTTCACCATCAGGGTGCTCCCGGGCGACGTCGCCCAGGTCATCGCCGGAACGGACGCGACGCCCGAAGCGGTCGCCGCGATCCGCGAACGGTTGGGACTCGGCCAGCCCGTCCTCCTGCAGTACCTCGACTGGATCGGCGGGTTGCTCCGCGGCGATCTGGGGAACTCGCTCATCACGGGCACCCCCGTCGCCAGCGAACTCGCCCAGAAGGCGCAGGTCACCGTCCCGCTCGGCATCATGGCCCTCGTGATCGCCCTCGCGTTCAGCGTGCCGCTCGGGGTGTTGGCCGCCGTCCGGCGCACCCGCGCGACGGGCGTCGTCATCTCCTTCGCGTCGCAGGGGCTCGCCGCCGTCCCGGTCGTCTGGGCCGGCATGATGCTCGTGCTCCTCTTCGCCGTCGTGCTCGGTTGGCTCCCGGCGCAGGGCTTCCCGCGCGCGGGCTGGAACGATCCGCTGGCGGCGATCCGCGCACTCCTCCTCCCGGCACTCACGATCGGCGTCGTCGAGGGCGCGGTCCTGCTGCGCTTCGTCCGTTCCGCCGCCCTCGACGCGATCGGCCAGGACTACGTCCGGACGGCGGCGGCCAAGGGGCTGACCCGTTCGCAGGCACTCATCCGCCATGGGCTGCCGAACGTGGCCCTCTCGGTCGTCACCGTGCTCGGGCTCCAGATCGCCGGGCTCATCGTCGGCAGCGTCATCATCGAACAGCTCTTCACCCTGCCCGGCATCGGGCGCATGCTCGTCGCCGACGTCGGCAACCGCGACCTCGTGAAGGTGCAGGGCGAACTCCTCGTCCTCACCGGGGTGGTCCTCGTGATCGGTGCCGTCGTGGACGTGGTCCACCGTCTCGCGGACCCGCGACTCCGAGAACGGGAGCGCAGCGCATGACCGCCCGTCAGGATCACGCCCGTCGGCGCACGGCATCAGGTGGACTCCGCACGCTCGTGTCCGGCCCGGCCGGCGTGTTCGGGCTCGTCGTGGTCATCCTGGTCCTCCTGAGCGCCGGTGTCTCCTTCCTCTGGACGCCCTACGACCCCCAGCTCACCGATCCGTTCGCGAAGTGGCTGGCTCCGTCGCCGGCCCATCTGCTCGGCACGGACGAGGTCGGACGCGACATCTTCAGCCTGCTGCTCGTCGGTGCTCGGGTGACCGTGGCCGTCGCGATCGGTTCCGCCGTGGTCTCGACGATCATCGGGGTCGCGCTCGCCGCCCTCGGTTCGCTCACGCGGTGCTGGGTCCGGGAGACGGTCGCGGTGCTGATCGACATCCTCATCGCGTTCCCGACCCTCCTGATCGCCATGATGATCGCCTCGGTCTTCGGCGGCTCGCTGTGGGTCGTCATCTGGGCGGTGGGCATCAGCTTCGGTGTGAACATCGCCCGGGTGACCCGCCCCGAGATCCGCCGGGTCTCGCACAGCGAGTACGTGCTCGCCGGCAAGGCCGCCGGTCTCGGGCCGGTGAGGAACCTGACGCGACATCTCCTGCCGAACGTCGCACCGGTGTTCATCGTCCAGCTGTCGTGGTCGATGGCGGTCGCGGTCCTCGCCGAGGCGGGCCTGTCGTACCTCGGCTACGGCGCCCCCTCCAGCGTCCCGTCGTGGGGTCGGATGCTCAGTGAGCTGCAGACCTACCTCGCCGTGCACCCGCTGTCGGTGCTGTGGCCGGGGCTCGCCATCACCGTCACCGTCCTCGCCCTCAACCTGCTGGGCGACGCCCTCCGGGACGCGACCGACCCGACCCTCGGTCGCCGGGCCCCCGCCTCGACGCCCACCTCGCCCCAGGGGGTGACCGCATGAGTCTCGACGTCCAGGACCTCGTGGTCACGCTCGGCGGCCGCCGGGTCGTCGACGGCGTGAGCTTCAGCGTGCCGGCGGGCGCACGGTTCGGCCTCATCGGCGAGTCCGGTTCCGGGAAGTCGCTGACGGCGCTGGCGATCCTCGGACTCCTCCCCGACGGCGCGTCGGTGAGCGGTAGCATCCGCTGGCAGGGCGAGGAACTCCTCGGCCGGGACGACCGCGAACTGGCGCGGATCCGCGGGCGTGAGATCGGGATCGTGTTCCAGGAACCTCGGACGGCGCTCAACCCGATCCGCACCATCGGACGTCAGATCGGCGAGTCACTGCGCATCCACGAGGGGCTGTCGAAACGGGAAGCACTCGACCGGGCCGTCGAACTCGCCGCGCGGGTCCGTCTGCCCGACCCCGAGCGCATCGTCCGGCGGTACCCGCACCAGCTGTCCGGCGGGCAACGCCAGCGGGTCGCGGCCGCCATCGCGCTCGCCTGCGGACCCTCCCTGCTCATCGCGGACGAACCGACCACGGCGCTCGACGTCACCATCCAGTCGGAGATCCTGGGCCTCTTCGAGCGTCTCGTGAACGAGACCGGGGCGTCCCTCGTCTTCATCACGCACGACCTCGCGGTCCTCTCCCGGATCGCCAGCGATGCCGTGGTGCTCGCGCAGGGCAAGGTCGTCGAGGCCGGGCCCGTCGCACAGCTGCTCTCGACGCCGGTCTCTCCCGTGACGCAGCGGCTGTTGGCCGCCGCGAAGACCATGAGCTGGAAGGGCGAGGACGATGACTGAGCCGCTGCTCCGCGCCCAGGGCCTCGGACGGGTCTACACGAACCCGCGGGAGTCGCTCTTCCAGCGCCCGAGCCGCACCGCCGCCCTCCACCCGAGCGACCTCGTCGTCGCCCCGGGTGAGGCCGTCGGCATCATCGGCGAATCGGGGTCGGGCAAGTCGACGCTCGTCCGCCTCCTGCTCGCGCTCGACACCCCGAGCTCCGGCACGGTCGAGTTCGACGGCCGTCCGGTCAGCGCCGCGGCGAGCGCCAGGAGTCTGCACTGGTTCCGTCGACAGACAGGTGTGGTGTTCCAGGACCCGTACGCGTCGCTCGACCCGCGGATGAGTATCGGGCGGATCGTCGCCGAGCCGCTCTCCGCGCTCGGGATCGACGGCGACCACCGTTCCAAAGTGCGCGCGGTACTCCGGCTCGTCGGTCTCGACGCCGACGCGGCCGACCGCTTCCCGCATGAGTTCTCCGGTGGTCAGCGCCAGCGCATCGCCCTCTCGCGAGCGATCGTGCACCGCCCTCGCCTCCTCGTCGGCGACGAACCCCTCAGCGCGCTCGACGTCACCGTCCGCGCGCAGATCCTCGAGTTGCTCGGCGGGCTGCGGCAGGAGCTCGGGCTCGCGATCGTGCTCGTCTCGCACGACATCGGCGTGGTGCAGCATCTCTGCGACCGGGTCGTCGTCATGCGCGACGGATCGATCGTCGAGGAGGGTCCGGTCGCCAAGGTCCTCAGTCGGCCCTCGCACCCGTACACGACCCAGCTGCTCGCCTCGGTCCCCCGCCTCTGACGCCGCCCAGCTCCCGAGCCACCGTCTCGGTCCCTGAGCCACCATCTCCGGCCCCTCAGACACCATCCGGTCCCTTGAGCCACCATCCCCGGTCCCTGAGCCTGTCGAAGGGCCTCAGGCGGCCGGGTCCGCCAGCCGCCGGTGCCGGCGCAGGGCCGCGCGCTGACTCGGCGACTCACCGTGCAGGACGAGCCCCACGATCCACAGGACGACCCGCGTCGCCGTCACGACCGGCAGCGGTATCGGACCGAGGTGCGCGGTGCGGAGCCCGAGGATGCGGCGGTACTCGGCTGGGATCGTCGCGACGGCTCCCGCGAAGAGGATCCCGTAGGCGGGGAGCAGCGAGCGGTCGAGCGGCGGACGCCGGAGGAACGCCAGGGTCTCGTCCACCCTCGGGCCGCCGGTCAGCTCGCCCGCGTCGAGGTAACCGCGCAGCTGTCGGGCCAGCTCAGCCTCGGAGCGGGGCGGGTCGACGACGCCCATGAGCTCACCCGCGAGTGCCCAGTCGGCCACATAGGCGTCCGCACCACCGGGGATCCGGCCACCCCAGGTCTGTCGCACGCTCAGGAAGGCGTCGGTGAACGCGAGGTGCACCCAGCGCAGGAGGTCCGGGTCGTTGGCCGCGTACGGGCGCACCACGCCATGGGCGTCGAGGTATTCCCCGACGACGCGTTCGTGGAGCTTGAGCACGTAGTCGCTCGTCCGACGGGCCGTGTCGCGGTCGCCGTAGGTGACGGTGAAGATCCAGCGGATGGTGCCGTCGAGCCGTCCGAGCGGGTCCTCCCGGTACCGGGACCAGTCGTGCACGCCGGCGAGCGCCCCGGGGTGGGCCGCCTGCAGGAGGAGCGCCCGGATGCCGGCGACCATGGTCTCGACACCGCCGTGCACCGTCCAGGCCGCGGAGTCGGGCGTGAAGAACCCCGCGTCGGTGCCGTCCTCGAGATCGAGCGTCCACTGCGGCGGGCGGTCCTGCTCCACCGCGAAGACCGCGAGGATGCGTGAGCGGAGCCCGGCGAGCAGGCGGGTGCGCAGGCGGGAGACCGGTCGCCGTCCAGTGCCGACATCCACCACTCGATCGTCCTCCACTCGCCGTCACGACGAGCCTACGTCGGGATGCCGGCGGCCCCGCCCGTAGGGGGATCATCTCCTCCATCGCGGTCCCAGAGCCTGTCGAAGGGCGCCTCGGCAGGGCCCCGGTCACCGGGCTGGCTTGCGCGCTTCGATGAGGGTTCGGGAGGAGTGCGCGACGAACGGGCCGTCCTCCTGCAGGGAACGGTGCAGCTCCCGCAGGCGGTCGAGGTACCGCGCGGAGGTGAATCCGGGCACCATCCAGATCACCTTGCGCAGGAACCAGACGATCGCACCGACGTCGTGGAACTCGATGCGCAGCCGTTCGGTCCGCAAGCACACGATCTCGAGTCCGGCGGCACGGGCGCCGACGGCCTCGTCGTCGGGATGACGCGCGCGACGGACCGCTTCGGGCTGTGGGCCGAGGAAGGCCTCGACGAGTTCGAACACGCTCGCCGGTCCGACGTGCTGGGCGAGGTAGCCGCCGCCCGGGGCGATCACCCGAGCCACGTCGGTCCAGTCCACGGCGACGGGATGCCGACTCGACACGAGCGCGAACGAGTCGTCCGCGAACGGCAATGGAGCACCCTCCTCCGTGCGAACGACGACGACGCCGCGCGGGTGCAGGCGGGCGGCGGCTCGGGCGAGGTTCGGTGGCCAGGACTCGGTGGCGGCGGCGAGCGGCGGAAGCACCGGCGCCGTGTCCAACACCTCTCCCCCGCCGGTCTCGAGGTCGAGCGAGGACGGGACGTCGGCCAGACGTCTCCCGAGCAACTCCGAGAACCGCCAGGAGGGGCGCTCCTCACTGGCCCGGCCGTCGAGCCAGGAGAAGTCCCACCCGTCGACCGAGGCGGCGTCGGCCTCGGCGACGAGGTCGTCGAACGATCGTGACATGGTCTCCTCCGTGCGCGGCTCCGTGCTCGGTGCGCTCATCCGACGGCCTCGAACCGGCTCGGATCGAGCCGCTCGACGTCGAGCCGCGGCACCGCGTCGAGCAGCTCCCGAGTGTACGCGTGCTGCGGATGCCCGAGGACGGCCGAGGCCGGGCCCGACTCGACGACGCGCCCGTTCGACAGCACCGTCACCTCGTCCGCGATCTGCCGGACGAGACCGAGGTCGTGCGAGATGAACAGGTAGCTGAGCGCGTGCTCGTCCCGGAGGTCGAGGAGCAGTTCGACGATCTGCGCCTGCACCGAGACATCGAGCGCCGAGGTGGGCTCGTCGAGGACGAGCACCGACGGCGCGAGGACGAGCGTCCTCGCGAGTGCGACCCGCTGGCGCTGACCGCCCGACACCTCCCGTGCACGACGCCCCTGCGCACTCGCGGGGAGGGCGACCTGGTCGAGGATGTTCGCGACGCGGCGCCGGCGTTCGGCGGCGCTCCGCACCCCGTGGATCCGCAGGGGCTCCTCGATGATCTGTCCGACGGTGTACCGCGGATCGACCGCCGAGAGCGGGTTCTGGTAGACCAGCTGGAGGTCGCGCGCGAAGGGGTTGGCGACGGCGTTGTCCCGCGGGAGTTCCCGGCCGACGACCCGCACCGAGCCGTCGTCGAAGGAGGTGAGCCCGGCGACGATGCGCGCGAGCGTCGATTTGCCCGACCCGGACTCGCCGACGAGCGCGTGGATCGAACGCGGACGGAGGACGAGCGACGCGCCGTCGAGTGCGGGCGGCGCCTGCGGATCGCGTCCGAACCGTTTGGACACCTGCGACACCTCGACCACTGCGGGCGCCGCGTTCGTCTCGCCGCGCTGCTCCGCCTGCACCTGCTCGGCCGCAGCGCGGATGCGTTCCCGGTAGCGCAAGGGCGAGGACGCGGGCGAGTCGGAGAGCAGCCCCACCGTGTAGGGGTGCCGCGGTGCGAGCAACACCTCCTCGGCCGGGCCCGACTCACGGACGTTCCCGTCCTGTAGGACCACGATCGCGTCGCTGCGCTCCTGCGCCAGCGCCAGGTCGTGGGTGATGAAGAGGATCCCGAGCCCGAGCTCCTGCCGGAGGCCGTCGAGGAGGTCGAGGATGCGCCGTTGGACGGTCACGTCGAGCGCGGACGTCGGCTCGTCGGCGATGAGCAGCTTGGGCCTCGCCGCAATGGCGATCGCGATGAGCACCCGCTGCAACTGCCCGCCCGAGAGCTCGTGCGGGTAGGACCGCACGCGGGCCGAGGCCTGACGGATGCCCACGTGCTCGAGCAACTCGATCACGCGCGCGGGGACCTCCGAGCGTGGGGTGTCGCCCGCCACCTGGACCGCCTGGGCGATCTGCACGCCGATCCGCTGCAGCGGGTCGAGTGAACTCAGCGGATCCTGCGGGATGAAACCGAGCGTCGAGCCGCGCAGGGGGCGCCACTGCTTCCGGGAGAAATCGGCGACCTCGTGTCCGGCGACCGTGACCCGACCGGCGGTGACCGAGCCGTTGCCGGGGAGGAGCCCCGCGACCGCCCGGGCGATCGTGCTCTTCCCCGAACCGGACTGGCCCACGAGCGACACCGTCTCGCCGCGTCCCACCTGGAACGACACGTCGCGCACCGTGTCGGTCGGCCCCCTCGAGCCGCGCGTCCGGTACCCGACGGCGAGTCCGTCGACGAGCAACGGCACCGGAGCCGCGTCGACGACGTGGAGTGCGCTGTGCTGTAGTGCTGCCTGGTTCATGCGGTGGTCCTCTCGCGGGTGAGTCGGCTGAGACGGCTGATGGCGAGCACGGTGACGGCGATCACGAGGCCCGGGACGACGACGAGCCACGGCGAGGACACGACGTACTGACGACCCTCGGAGACGAGCAGACCCCACTCCGGGTCGGGCGGCGGAGCTCCGTACCCGAGGAAGCTGAGCGAGGAGATCCAGATGATCGCGAGTCCGAACTGGAGGGCCGTGAGCGACAGCACCGCAGAGTACGAGTTCGGGAAGACGTGCTTGGCGAGGACGTGCGCCCGCGAACCGCCGAGATGGTGACTCGCCTCGACGAACGGCAGGTCCTTCACCGTCAACACCTCGGAGCGCATGATCCTCGTGAACGCCGCGATCGAGGAGATCCCCACGGCGACGGCCGCGTTCAGGGTGCCGAAGCCGAGCGCCACGACGACGACCATCGCGAGGAGCAGCCCGGGGATCGAGAGCAGCACGTCGACGATCCGGCTGATGACGGCGTCGACGAGACCGCCGAACGACGCGGCGACGAGCCCGAGGACCGTGCCGGCGCCGAGACCGATGAGGACGGCGACCGCAGAGCCGAGCAGGGTCCGACCGGTACCGTGGATCACCCGCGACAGCAGGTCGCGACCCAGGGAGTCGGTTCCGAACCAGTGCGCGACCGATGGAGCGGCGAGCGCGTTGGCGTCGTCGGGCTCGAGCGGGTCGTACGGCGTGAGGAGGCCGGGTGCGACCACGGACACGAGGACGAGACCGACCACGATGATCGCCAGGACGTCAGCGACCCCGAGGCGGCCGAGGAGTCGACGGAACGCGTCCGGTCCGTCGTCGGCCGCGGTGACGTCGCGGTCCGGTCGGAGTCGGAGGCTCATGCGTCCACGCTCGCTTTCGTCGGGATACCGTCGGGCACCGCCGTCCCCGTCGCCGCCGCTGTCGCGACCGTCGGCCTGGCGAGGCGGGAGCGTCGGGACCGCCCATGCCCCGGGCGGACGATGCGCGGGTCGAGGACGGGGTAGACGAGGTCGGTCACGAGATTGATGCCGACGTAGATGGAGGAGATGAGGATGACGACGGCCAGGATCACCGGGGTGTCCTGATCGCGCACGCTCTCGAAGGTGATGAATCCGAGGCCGGTGCGGGTGAACACGGCCTCGACGACGACGGCACCGGCCAGCAGCTCTCCGACGACGAGGGCGAGCATCGTGATCGACGGGATCGCACCGTTCTTCAGGACGTGGCCGAGGGCGATCCGGACCTCGCTCGTCCCCTTCGCGCGGAGCACGGTGACGAAGGGTTCGTCCGCAGCCTTCCGGAGTCCCTGGATCAACACCTGCGTCAACGGACCGTTGACGGCGAGCGCCAGGGTCAGTGCCGGGAGCACGTAGGACACGAAGCCCTGATCGCGCACCGACGACACCCAGCCGAGCTGGAAGGAGAAGATCGCGAGGAGCACGAAGCCGATGAGGAAGCTCGGCGCGGAGATGGAGGCGATGGGCGCTGAGGCCGCGATGCTCCTGATCGCCCTGACGGGGGCGTACACGGCGGTGAGTGCGATGGCGAGCGACAGCACGATCGTCATGATGAACGCCACGCCTGCGAGCACGATGGTGTCCGAGAAGCCCTGCGCGACGAGGTCCGAGACGGCACGACCGCTGACCAGCGAGTACCCCAGGTCTCCCTGGAAGAGTCGGCTCACCGTCAGCGCGAACTGTTCGATCGGCGACAGGTCGAAGTGGTAGTAGGCCCGCAGTGCTTCGCCGGCGGACGGGGGCAGTGGGTTGAGCGGGCTCGTCAGCTTGTTCTCGATGGGGTCGCCGGGCAGGACGAAGAGGGTGAAGAAGACGAGCGTGTAGACGAGGGCGATCACGAGGAGCGCCTGGGCGACGCGCCTGATCACGTACTCGCGGTACTGCCGGCGTCGCGTGTCCGCCGCGCTGGCGTTCGGATGCTGGTTGGACATGTGGGGCCTCCTCTCGGAAAGGGACGGGACCGGAGACGGGAGGGCCGTCCGGTCGACGGCCCTCCCGCTCGCTCAGTCCTCGATCGAGGTGTTGTAGAACTCCGGCAGGGCGCCGTCGGTGAGGGAGAAGCCCTTCACCCGCTGCTGGGTGACGAACACCTGGCTGTCGTTGAGGATCGGGACGACGTAGGCCTGGTCGATCAGGTGGTCCTGGATCTGTCCGAGGATCGCCGCACGGGTGTCGTCGTCGGTCGCCGCGTTCTGCGCGTCGAGCAGCGACTGCAGGGTCGTGTCGGAGCCTGCGAGACCGAGGAGGTCGGACCCGTCCTTGCTGTAGTACTCGCTGAGGCCCTTCGAGGGGTCAGGGTGCGGCCAACCGACTCGGAGCGCTCCGACCTCCGGGTCCGCGAACGCGGTCGCCCAGTAGGTGGAGTAGTCGAGCTCGTTGAGTGACAGCTCGATCCCGACGTCCTTGAACTGGTTCTGGATCTGCTGGAAGAGGCTCTTCGCCGTGTTGTCGTAGACGTCGATGTAGGTCTTCACCGTGAGCCGCTCGCCGCCCTTCGTGCGGTAGCCGTCCGCGTCGCGCTCGGTCCAGCCGGCGCCGTCGAGGAGGCGGTTCGCCGCATCCGGGTCGTAGGCGAACTTCGCCGATTCGTCGACGTAGCCGAAGGTGCCAGGCGACAGGACCGACGTCGCGGGCGTCCAGCTGTCGGTGTACTGCGTCTCGATGATCTGCTCACGGTCGATCGCGTGCAGCAGCGCCTTGCGGACGTCGACGTCGTCGAGGAACGGCGCCTGACTGCGGAGGAACCACTGGTTGCTGAGACCGACACCCGTCTTGGACACGATGTCGTAGCCGGCGTCGACGAGCCCCTGCTCCTCGCTCGGTTGGACGTAGCGGATGACGTCCGCCTCGCCCGACTTCAGGGTGCCGAGCCGGACGCTGTCCTCCTGCACGGGGATGACCGTGACCGAGGCGAGGTGCGCCTCGCCCTGGTTCGGGGAGGACGGCGGGGCCCAGGCGTACCCCTCACGACGGTCGAGCACGATCTCCTTGCCGTAGGTCTCGGAGGCGACGACGAAGGGACCGGAGCCGATGAGGTTCACGAACTTCGACTGCTCCTCCTTGCTCGCGTCGATCGTGGCGTCGGCGACGAGCCCGGATCCCCACCCGGTGAGCACGTTGAGGAAGGGCGCGTAGGGTGCGGCGAGGACGACGGTGACGGTGCTGGTCGCGTCGTCCGGCGTCGCCACGAGACCGGACGGGAACTGTGCGTTCGGGGTCGTCCCCTTCGCCTCGTCACCGGTCGACTGCCAGTTCAGGTTCTTCGCGACGCTCGCGGCGTCGACGGCGGTGCCGTCGCTGTAGGTGACGCCGTCACGGATCACGAAGGTGTACGTGAGACCGTCGGGGCTGACGGTCCAGGAGTCGGCGATCCACGGTTCGAGTTCGCCCGTCTCCGCGTTCGGGTAGAGCAGGCGGTCGGTGATGTTCTGCTGCAGCGCACGGGTCTGCCACGTACCCGCCTCCTGCACCTGCGCCGAGGTGGGGATCTCCGCATCGAGGTAGGTGAGACTGCCACCGTCCGCGTCGGACGAGGCCGACGCCGCCGAGCAGCCGGTCAGCGCGATGCTCACGGCGACGAGGGCTGCGGCGGCGAGTCGTGCTCGCCGTCTGGTGGTTCGGGTCATGACGGGTACTCCTGTGGGTCGGGGTGGTCCGGTGCTGTGCCGGTGTGGTTGCCCATCCTGGACGGCGCACCGGGCCACCCCGCTGCTCTGTTACGACAGGTTTCCCACGGGTTCCCTCGATGACGCCGTGTGACCGTCGACCGTCCCGTCGTGCTGGTCGCCGAGGTTCCGTCCTCCGCGGTATCGTGCGGCCGGGTGGTCGTCGGGGAGCCGGGCCGCCCCGCCGGTCAGGCGCTCGCGGAGCGTCTCCCCCGGTCGATACGCGTCGCGCAGCCGCCCTCGGCGACGCAGCTCCGGCACGACGAGTTCGACGAAATCGGTGAGCGTGTCGAGGCTGTGGTACTGCCGCAGGTTGATGCCGTCGATACCGATCTCGTCCAACCATCGCTCGATCTCGTCGGCCACGACCTCGGGGGTGCCGACGGCGAAGAAGTCCCGCTCGAGGTCGCTGCCGACCCGGCTGATGAACTCGCCGACGGTGCCGGCCGTCACCTGGGGCGGGAGCGCGTCGGCCGGGACCCCCTCTGCGGCGAGCGCCTCGGCGACCGTCCGGTCCTCCGGGTGCGCCTCCGGGTCGAACGGCAGCCCGGCGTGGACGAACCGGCCGACGATGCTCGCGTGCTCCCGGTACTGCGCGGCCTTCGCCTCGGCCTCCTCCTGCGTCGGCGCGACGATGACGGCGGCCTGGACGACGATCTTGAGCGCGGCCCCGTCGCGTCCGTTGTCGGCCGCCGCCGCACGGAACCGTTCCAAGAGCGGTCCTGCACCGCCGGGACCCCGTACGCCCGTGAACACCGCCTCGGCGTGCCGTCCGGCGAACGCGATGCCGGCCGGCGAGGCGGTCGCGGTGTAGAGCAGCGGTGTCCGCTGCGCGCTGGGCTCGGACAGGTGCGGTCCGGCGACCTGGAAGTAGCGCCCGACGTGGTCGATGTACCGCACCTTGTCGGGGTCCGAGTAGACGCCGGCCTCCCGGTCACGGATGACGGCGTCGTCGTCCCAGGACCCCTCCCAGAGCTTGTAGAGGACGTCCAGGTACTCCTCGGCGATCGCGAACCGCTCATCGTGCGGGATCTCCTCGGCGAGGCCGAAGTTGCGTGCGGCGTTGGGCAGGTACGAGGTGACGATGTTCCACGCGACGCGGCCGTTCGTCAGGTGGTCGAGGGTGCTCATGCGACGGGCGAAGGCGAACGGTGGCTCGTAGCTCGTCGAGAAGGTGATGCCGAAGCCGAGGTGCTCGGTCACGGCGGCCATCGCGGGGACGACGAGCAGGGGGTCGTTGTTCGGGATCTGCAGGCCCTCGCGCAGGGCGTCGGCCGGGCCGCCACGGAACACGTCGTAGGCGCCGACCACGTCGGCGATGAAGATCGCGTCGAACCCGCCCGCCTCCGCCGTCCGGGCGAGCGTCGTCCAGTACCGGATGTCGGTGTACTGGTCGCGTCGGTTGTCCGGCAGGCGCCAGAGGCCGTGGGTGATGTGGCTCACGCAGTTCATCTCGAACAGGTTGAGGATGAGCTGCTTGGGGTGGGACTGCGTCGGGCTGGACGGTGCGTTGATGATCGACTCCTCCGGTGCGGCGGCGATCGGTCCGTCCGGACCGGGCCGTCTGAGCACCCTAGGCGCAGCGGGAGGGGCGAGGTCCGGCCGCGGTGTCACATCACGTCATACGGAGCGCTGCGACGCGGGGTCCACGTCGATCGGTCAGCGGGCGTCGGGTCAGTGGGCGATCGGCGGGACGCGGTCCTGCCAGCGCAGGCGCCGCTCCAGTTGCGCACCGAGGGCGAGCAGGGTCGCCTCACCGCCGGGACGCCCGATCAGCTGAACGCCCATCGGCAGTCCCTCGGACGTCTCGTGCACCGGGAGCGTGATGGCCGGCAAGCCGGTCGCGTTCACGAAGGAGGTGTGCGGCGCGTAGCGCACCTGCTGCTCGAAGTTCAGCTCGGGCGAGTCCTGGTCGTACCATCCGATGGGACGTGGCGTCTGGGCGAGGGCCGGCGTGATGATCGCGTCGAACGGCGCGAACTGCGCGAGCACGCTGCGTTCGAACCGGTGGAGACTGGCGAGCGTCTCCATCAGCCGGGTCGCCGGCAGCGCCCGACCGCGCTCGACGAGGGACCTCGTGATGGGTTCGAGGAGCGTCAGCTCCGCCTCCGAGGACGCCGGGACACCGGCCGCCGAGGCCTGCCAGATCGTCGTGAAGTCGGCCGGGTACCGTTCGGCGTCGCGGAGGGTGAGCTCCTCCAGGCCGTGCCCCATCGCGGCGAACGCCCGGGTGGCGACGTCGACGGCCGCGAGGGCCTCAGGGTCGACCGCCAGCTCGAAGGCGCTGTCCCAGGGTGAGCCGGCGAGGACCGCCAGCTGGAACCGGCCCTCGCCGCGCACGGCGTGCCCGAGCAGCGGTCCGTCGTCGGCGTCGGGTGCGCGCAGCGTGAAGTGGTGGTCGATGCGTCCGTGCACGCGCTCGATCATCGCGTCGAGCAGGAGGGCCGCGTCGGCGACGGTCCGGGCGATCGGCCCGGGGACGACGAGGCCGGCGAGTCGGTCGACACCGGAGCCCGCGGGGACGAGCCCCCGCGTGGGCTTCAGACCGACGAGCCCGCAGGCGGCCGCCGGGATGCGGACGGAGCCGCCGCCGTCGGAGCCGGGGGCGAACGGGAGGAGCCGCGCGGCGACGGCGGCGGCGGCCCCGCCACTCGACCCGGCCGCCCCACGGTCGAGGGCCCACGGGTTCCGGGTCGGTGTCCCGTCGAGCGGCTCCGTGTAGCCGTAGAGCCCGAACTCCGGGGTCGCGGTCTTCCCGAGGCTCACCGCACCGGCCCGGTCGAGGACGCCGACGAGCTCGTCGTCGGTCGTCGCCACGAGATCCGCCGTGAGCCGGGACCCGAAGCGGACGGGCTGACCGGCACGGGACACGAGGTCCTTGTCGCCGATCGGGAGTCCCCAGAGCGGTGCGGTCCGGGGAAGTGCCTCGACCGCCTCCACGCGTTCGGCGAGCGATCCGGCGGCGACCGAGGTGAAGGCGCCGATCGCGTCGTCGAGCCGCTCGATGCGGTCGAGGTAGTGCCGGGCGAGCTCCGTCGGTGAGACCTCGTCCCGCTGTAACGCCTGCCACTGCTCGAGCGCCGTCAGCTCGTGGAGTTCCGCCATGCGACCAGCCTAGGCGCGGCGGTGGCCACAGCCCGTCCGTTCCCTGCCCGTTCCGGTCCCCGTTCCCGGGCGGTTCCGGTCCCTGGGCCTGTCGAAAGGCGTCGACCGGTTCAGCGCTTCAGGGACTTCTGGAGGAGGACCGTGCCGATCCAGCGGTCGAACTTGAACCCGACACGGCCCATGCGGCCCACCTCGGTGAACCCGAACTTCTCGTGCAGGGCGATCGACGACTCGGCGCCCTTGTCGGCGATGACGGCCAGCATCTCCTTGAGCCCGGCGGCCTTCGAGCGCTCGATGAGCTCACCGAGCAGATCGGTGCCGAGGCCCTTGCCGGTCGCTGCGGCTCCGAGGTAGATCGAGCTCTCCACCGTGAAGCGGTAGGCGCGCTTCTGCTTCCACGGCGCACACAGCGCGTACCCGAGGATCTGTCCGGTCGGGTTGACGGCGACGATGAACGGGAGCTGCAGCCGCTGCAGGTAGGCGAACTTGGAGCGCCATTCGGCGAGGGTCATCGCGTCCTCGTCGAAGGTGACCATGCTGTTGGCGACGTAGTGGTTGTAGATCGCCCGGACGTCGGGCAGTTCGGCCGCAGTGGCGTCGCGCATCGTGAATGCGAAGGGGGTCTCGGGGGTCGGCGGCTTGCGCAGGTGCGGCGGCAGCCGTCGCCTCGGCTCGTACTCCTCTTCCAACATCCCCCAAGCCTAACGAGGGGGTGGGTCGGCGGACAGCCCTTGCGGCCGACCCCCCGACCCGGTCGTCAGTCGAGCGACCAGTCGATCGGGTCCACGCCGCGGGAGACGAGGAAGTCGTTCGTGCGGCTGAACGGCTTCGAGCCGAAGAACCCGCGTGAGGCGGAGAGCGGACTCGGGTGCGCCGAGACGATGACGTGACGGTCGGGGTCGCTCGATGATTCGAGCAGCGGGGCCAGTCGTTCGGCGTCCTTGCCCCAGAGGATGGACACGAGCGGTGCGGGGCGTGCGGCGAGCGCCCGGATCGCCTGTTCCGTGACCGCCTCCCAGCCGTGTCGGCGGTGGGAACCGGCGGAACCCGCCTCGACCGTGAGGACGCGGTTGAGGAGCAGCACGCCCTGTCGGGTCCACGGACTGAGGTCGCCGTGTTCCGGCGTCGGGACACCGAGGTCGTCGCGGAGTTCCCGGTGGATGTTCGCGAGGCTGCGTGGCAGCGGGCGCACATCCCGGTCCGCGGCGAACGACAGGCCGATCGGATGACCCGGTGTCGGGTACGGGTCCTGCCCGACGATGAGGACCCGGACCGCGCTGAACGGCGTGCGGAAGGCCCGCAGGACGAGCTCGGGGGCCGGCAACCATCGGGCACCGTCCGCCGCTTGCGCCGCGAGCCAGTGGTCGATCGTCGCAAGACGATCGGCCACAGGCGCGAGCGCGTCGGCCCAGCCCTCGTCCATCGACCCCGCCGCGGCGAGCTGTGCCGGGCTACCGCCGAGGATCCCGTTCGTCATGGCCTACTGCTGCTGCGGCTGCTCGGCACCGATCGTGCGGACGACGACCCCGTGCTCGGCGGTGAAGACCTGCCAGACGCTGCCGCCGCCGAGGACGGAGAGCGCCCCCTGCCCGACCACGAGCGCCGTGTTCTCGTCGATCGCGACCCCGCCGTCGACGACCCCGGCCTCAGTCGCGGCGACGAGCCGCCCGAGGGTGCCCCACTGAGCGGCGTGCGCCTCGACGGCGATGTCGACGAGCCCGAGACCGTCGCCGATCGTGACCTCGTCGAGTTCCTCGGACGCCGCCTCGGGGCTCACGGGGACCTCGCCGACACGCCATCCGCCGATGATCGCGTGCTCGGCGGCGATCATCGCGCCGGCCGAGATGCCGAGGTAGGGCAGACCGGACGCGACGAGGCGTCGGATGTCGGTGGCGACCGGCGCGACCGCCTCCGCGTAGGCCGAGGGCAGCCCGCCGCCGACGACGATCCCGTCGACCTCGGCCAGCTGAGCCTGCGCGACCACACCGCCCTCGCGGACGACCACGCGGATCGCCTCGATCTCACCGGAGCGTGCGACGGCACGTTCCAGGGCGGCGGACTGCTCGAGTCCATCGCCGTCGTGCACGACGACGATCGCGATGCGCGGGGCCAACCGACCGGCGACGACCGCGAGCGCGGCCGCCTCGGCGATGAACGCTGCGTAGACGGTCGACTCGGTCTCTGGGGCGGCCGGACCGCCGAGGAGGAAAACACTCACCCTGAGACCCTACCCGGCACCCCGGATCAGGCGGGGACGATCAGGCCGTGATCGTCGGCAGCGTCGACCAGGGGAAGGAGATCCAGCGGTCGACGCGCTTCCACACGTAGTCGGGACGGAGCACCGTCTGCGGCTTCTCGTACAGCGTCACCGTGCGGACCTCCGCGCCGCTCGCCTGCATGAGTTCCAGCACCATCGCGAGCGTGCGACCCGAGTCGGACACGTCGTCGACGAGCAGCACCCGGCTCCCCGGCAACCCGGCCACGTCGAGCAGCGGCGGGAGCACGACGGGCTCGGGGAGACGCGCGTCGACCCCGGTGTAGAACTCGACGTTCAGCGCTCCGCACGCCTTCACGTCGAGGGCGTAGGCGATGGCACCGGCGAGCAGGAGCCCCCCGCGCGCGATCGCGACGACGGAGTCGGGCCGGAACCCGCTCGCGACGATCGCACTGGACAGTTCGCGGGCCGCGTCACCGAACGTGGGCCAGTCGAGGACCTCTCGCTCCGGGGACGCTGCGCTGGGGTTCTCGGTCGACATCCCCCAACGCTATCCTGCCGGCCGGGCCGCCTGTACCATCCCCACATGGCGCGAGACAGCACGACGATCGGCGGAGCCTCGGCGACCGGATGGCGGACGTCGATCCGTGGGTCGGCAGCTGGTATCACCGCAGGACTCATCGGCTGGTTGTTCCTCGTCGAGATCACGAGCGGTGTCCTGCAGGGCTACTACGTCCCACTCATCCCCGACCTCGTCGAGCACCTGGGCATCCACGACGCGGACTTCAACTGGTTCGAGGCCGCGCAGCTGCTGTTGTCGGCACTCGTCGTCCCCATCCTCGCGAAGCTCGGCGACATGTTCGGACACAAGCGGGTCCTCCTCGTCTCCACCGTGTTGACGGCCGGTGCCAGCTGGTGGCTCGTCGTCGCCGGGGACTTCTGGTCGTTCCTCGCGGCCTGGGCGCTGCAGGGCTTCTACGTCGTCTGGCTGCCCCTCGAGATCGCACTCATCTTCGAGCGGGGCCGTCGCTCCGGCACCGGGGCCTCGCAGACCCGGCGGGCCGCCGGCCTCCTCGTCGTGGCGCTCGAGGCCGGGGCCATCATCGGTGCGCTGTCGAGTGGACGCATCCTCACCGCCCTCGGCGGCGACATCCCACTCACGATGATGCTGCCGGCCGTCGCGGTGACCCTCGTCTTCTTCGCCATCCTGTTCGGCGTCCCCGAGTCCGAACCCCTGCCGGGCAGGACCCTGGACCTCGCGGGCTTCGTGCTCCTCAGCCTCGCGCTCCTCCTGATCACCTCGGGGCTCACCTTCCTGCGTCTCAACGGTCCGCAGACGTGGTGGGTGTGGGGGCTCATCGCGATCGGCGTGCTCGCGTTCCTGCCGTTCGGGCGACATGAACTGCGGCAGCCCGACCCGGCGATCGACCTCCGGGTGCTGCGGCAACCCAACATGTGGCCGGTGCAACTGACCGCGGGGCTCATCGGGATCAGCCTGCTCGGCGCCCAGGCGCCGCTCAGCACCTATGCGGGGACACCGCGGGAGAACGGATACGGCCTCGGGCTCGACGCCGGTGACATCTCCACGCTCATCGGCGCCTACCTGATCTCGATGATCGTCGGTGCGCTCCTGTTCCCACTCGTGTCGCGCTGGGCGACGCCTCGGATCGCGCTGATCATCGCCGCCTCACTCGTCGCGGTCGGGTACCTGCTGTTCCTCCCCTTCCACCTCGAGACGTGGCAGGTCTTCCTGAACATGGCGATCGCGGGTCTCGGCTCCGGTGCCCTCGTCGGCGCCATGCCGGCCGCGGCCGCGGCCGCCGCACCTCGCGGGCAGACGGGTGTCGCGTCGGCGCTGACCAACACGACGAAGACGATCGGTGGCTCCTTCGCTTCGGCCGTCTTCGGCGTGGTCCTGTTCGCCGGCGCCGCGCAGGCCGTCACGGCCGGAGCGTCGAGCCTGTCCGGCTATCTCACGGTCTGGGCGATCTGCGGGGCGGGCGCGCTCGTCGCCGCCGTCCTGCTCTGCTTCGTCCCGAAACTCGCCTTCGCGGATGCCGCCCCGGTCGACACGGGACCCGAGCCAGGCATCGATCCCGCTGCTGAGCACCCGACCGGTCACTGACCTCCCGACCGGTCCCCGAGCCCCCGACCGGTCCCCGAGCCTGTCGAAGGGTTACTCCGCGACGCGCAACGGCCCCTTCGCCAGGCGGTACGGGGCGGCCTGGGCGACCGGCTTGATCGTGATGAGGTCGAGGTTGACGTGCGGCGGCAGCGAGGTCGCGTGGACGATGGCCTCGGCGACGTCGTCGGCCGAGAGCGGATCCGGCACGTCCTCGTAGACGGCGTCGGCGCGGTCCTGGTCGCCACCGAAGCGCACGAGCGAGAACTCCTCCGTGTGCACCATGCCCGGCGCCACCTCGATCACCCGGATCGGTTCGCCGTTGAGCTCGAGCCGCAGCACCTCGAAGAGCGCGCGCTCCGCGAACTTCGCCGCGTTGTACCCGCCGCCACCCACGTAGGCGACGTGGCCCGCGATCGAGGTGACACCGACGATGGTGGCGGCACCACCCTCCGGGATGCTCCGACGGAGGATCGGCAGGAGCGCCTGGACCACGCGCTTCGTGCCGAGGACGTTGATGTCGAACATGCGCCGCCAGTCCTCCGCGTCGCCGTCCTCGACGGACGCGAGGCCGAAGGCACCGCCCGCGTTGTTGACGAGCGCCTGGGCGCCGCCGAGCTCCTCCACCCGGGCGGCGAGCGCGTCGACGTCCGCCTGCACGGTCAGGTCGGCGACGACCGCGGTGCCGCCGATGTCCGCGACGAGCGCCTCCAGCCGCTCCGCACGGCGGGCCACCGCCACGACCTCCCAACCGTCGGCCGCGAAACGCCTCGCCGTCGCCTCCCCGATCCCTGAACTCGCACCGGTCACCACCACACGTCTCGTCGTCATGCCTCCAGGGTAGCCACCGGGCCGAGCCGTTACGCCGTGTGTCCGCGCGGTTGGCGCGTGCAGGCGGGGCCGGTAGCCTCGGGGTCACGACGGAGCACCACCCGGAGCCACGCCCGGCGACATCGCTGTCGGACCGAGCGGCCTCACCGGCGGCACCCATCACCCGAGCAGCACCGACCACCCGAGCAGAGGGGACCATCCACCATGAGCGATGCCACGAACGACTGGAAGTTCGAGACGAAGCAGATCCACTCCGGAGCAGCGCCCGACCCGGTCACGAAGGCTCGGGCCACGCCGATCTACCAGACCACGAGCTACGTGTTCGACAACGCCGACCACGCCAAGAACCTCTTCGCCCTCGCGGAGTTCGGCAACATCTACACTCGCATCCAGAACCCGACGCAGGCCGTCGTCGAGGAGCGCCTCAGCGCGCTCGAGGGCGGCAGCGGCGCCCTCCTCCTCGCCTCCGGACAGGCGGCGGAGGCCTCGGCGGTCCTCAACATCGCGCAGGCGGGCGACCACATCGTGTCGTCGTCGTCGATCTACGGCGGCACGTACAACCTCTTCAAGTACACGCTCGCGAAGCTCGGCATCGAGACCACCTTCGTGGAGAACCAGGACGACGCCGAGGAGTGGCGGCGTGCGGTGCGCCCGAACACGAAGCTGTTCTTCGCGGAGACCATCGGCAACCCCAAGATCAACATCCTCGACATCCGCCTCGTCGCCGACGTCGCGCACGAGGCCGGCGTCCCGCTGATCGTCGACAACACGATCGCCACGCCATACCTCATCCGACCCTTCGAGCACGGAGCGGACATCATCGTCCACTCGGCGACGAAGTTCCTCGGCGGTCACGGCACGGTCATCGGCGGGGTCATCGTCGACGGCGGCACCTTCTCCTGGACCGGGCACGCGGACAAGTTCCCAGGCCTCACGACGCCGGACCCCTCGTACCACGGGGCGGTCTACACCGACGCCGTGGGCGACTCGCTCGCCTACATCATCAAGGCGCGCGTGCAGCTCCTGCGCGACCTGGGTGCGGCCATCGCCCCGGCGAGCGCCTGGCAGCTCATCCAGGGCATCGAGACGCTCAGCCTCCGCATCGAGCGCCACGTGCAGAACGCCCAGCAGGTCGCCGAGTGGCTCGACGCCCACCCCGACATCGCCAGCGTCAACTACTCGGGTCTGCCGTCGAGCCCCTGGTACGCGGCTGCCAACCAGTACGCGCCGAAGGGCGTCGGAGCGGTCCTGTCGTTCGAGCTGAAGGGCGGGGTCGACGCGGGCCGCGCCTTCGTGAACTCCCTGCAGTTGTTCTCACACCTCGCGAACATCGGCGACGTCCGTTCGCTCGTCATCCACCCGGCGTCGACGACGCACTCACAGCTCACTCCGGAGCAGCAGCTCACGGCCGGCGTCACCCCCGGGCTCGTGCGGCTCTCGGTGGGACTCGAGAACATCGACGACATCACGGCCGACCTCCAGGCCGGTCTGACCGCCGCGAAGCAGGTCGTCGAGGCCGCCCGGGTCTGAGCCCGTCCCACCGCGTCCCCTCCCCGGTTGCGCCAGCGCGGTGCGCTGACGCGAGCGCACCCCACAGCCGCGAGCGCGGGTCTCCAGAGACCCGCGCTCGCGTCGTTCGTTGCGCAGTCGGGCCGGTTCCCCGCCACTCGAGCCCGTTCCGGAGCGCCGGAGTCGGCGAAAGCGCACTCGCGTCAGCGCGCCGCGCCGACCTCGGCCGATCGGGTGACGTAACACGGCCGGTCGACGCCCGCGGGCACGCCACAATGGACACCTATGGACTGGCAGACCCCGGAAGACAGCGTGCCCTCCCGCTTCGTGACCGAAGCCGAGGTCGGCGCCCTGCTCGCGAACCCGCCCTCGAGCGGCGCCTGGCGCGACGGCGATCGGCCGGGCGACCGACTCTTCGCCCCGCTCGGCCGCCTCGACTTCGAGCACGGCGGGAGCATCCCGCACGCCAGACTCGCCTACGAGACCTGGGGCACCCTCGACGACGACGGCGGCAACGCGGTCCTCGTCCTCCATGCGCTCACGGGAGACAGCCACGTCCTCGGTGGCGCCGGCAACGGGCATGCGACCGCCGGGTGGTGGGCCGGCATCGTCGGTCCGGGACTCGCCGTCGACACGGACCGCTGGTTCGTCGTCGCGCCGAACATGATCGGCGGCTGCCAGGGCAGTACCGGCCCCTCCTCCTTCGCGCCCGACGGCGTCGAGTGGGGTTCACGGTTCCCGTACACCTCGATCCGCGACCAGGTCGAGGCCCAGCACCGGCTGCTCGGCCACCTCGGGCTCGACCACTGGGCCGCGGTGATCGGCGGGTCGATGGGCGGCATGCACGCCCTCGAGTGGGCCGCCACCCACCCGGAGCTCGTCGACCGACTGGCCGTGATCGCCGCACCCCCGGTCACGACGGCGGACCAGATCTCGCTGAACTTCGTGCAGCTCGAAGCGGTCCGCACGGACCCGCACTTCCAGGGAGGCGACTACTACGACGCCCCGGACGGTGAGGGCCCGCACCGCGGCCTCGCCCTCGCCCGACGGATGGCCCTGCTCAACTACCGCAGCCCGGGTGAGTTGAACGCCCGCTTCGAACGCAGCTGGCAGTCGAGCGTGAGCCCGCTCGGGCATGGTGGACGCTTCGCCGTCGAGTCGTACCTCGACTTCCACGGCAACAAGTTCACCCGACGCTTCGACGCCGGGAGCTATGAGACCCTCGTCGAGGCGATGAACTCCCACGACGTCGGGCGCGATCGCGGCGGCGTCGGCGCGGCGCTGCGGGCCTACGCCGGTCCGTCGCTCGTGCTCGGGATCGACAGCGACCGGCTCTTCCCGGTCAGTGGACAGGAGGAGATCGCACTCCACCTCGCCGGCAACCTCGACGGCACCCGACCATCGGTCCTCCGGTCCGATTTCGGACACGACGGCTTCCTCATCGAGAACGCGCTGGTCGCGCCGCATCTCAGCCGGCTCCTCGCCGTCTGACAGCCGCGCTCCGTCTGTCCGACAACCGTTCCGCGGCGCCCGTGTCACCCGATAAGGTGACTCCTCAGAGGAGCGTGAGCATGGATCGGGTGGCGAGGACCCAGCGACGGCTGCTGCTGCGTACGACGCGCCTCTTCGGGCTCGCGGGCTGCGTCACGGCCGCGATGATCCTCAGCGTCCCGGGCGTCGTCTCGGGCGGTCGGTACGCCGTCCTCCTCGTCCTCGTCGCCGTCCTCGCCCTCACCCACGTGGCCGCCGAGCAGTACGACGGTCAGCGGTGGGTCCTGCTGGTGTTCCTCGTCGGTGTCGGCGTCGTCGTCGTCATCGGTCTGTCCGACGGGAACACCGGCCAGGTCGGCTCCGCGAGCGCGATCGCCGCGATCACCTCCCTCGGGATGGGTGCTGTCGCGGCCCGACTGGTGCCGATCCGTCGCACCTGGCCGCTGCTCCTGACCGCGTTCGTCGTGACGGCGGCCACCATCGTCGTCGTCACCGGGCCCACCGCGCTCACGATCCCGACCATCGGCCTGACCGCGGTCGTGTGGATCGCGATCGGCGCCTTCGGCGGGTGGCTCGACACGAGCATCCCCCGACTCATCCGTCGGGTCGACACTATCGGCAACGCCTACAACGCTGAGCGGCTCGCGAGTCAGGCCGAGTCGCAACGGCGACAGGACGCACGCCTCCTGCACGACACCGCACTCGCGACCCTCACCATGCTCGCCCACTCCGGACGGGGCGTCGATGGCGCCGCCCTCCGCTCGCAGGCCGGGAACGATGCGCATCTGCTCCGCAGCCTCCGCCTCGGCGAGGAGCTGACCCCCGTCTCCTCCGGCTCGTACATCCTGCAGCGCGGTGTCGACTTCACCCTCGACGAAGGGATCGAGGCCGTGACGGACCGGTTCGCCGGGCTCGGCCTCACGGTCAACGTCTACGGCGGTGGACAGGCGAACCTCGACCCACGCGTGCGCGAGGCGTTCCTCCTCGCTCTCGGGGAGTGCCTGGAGAACGTCCGGCGTCACTCCGGCGTGGATTCGGCCGACGTCACGGTCTCGATCGACGAGCTGACGGCCCGACTCCTCATCACCGACACCGGCACCGGGTTCGACCCGTCGGCAGTGCCGGACGGCCATCTCGGCGTCGCGGAATCGGTCGTCGCGCGCATCCAGGAGGTCGGCGGACAGGCGCGCGTCTTCTCCGCCCCCGGGGCCGGGACGACGGTCATCCTGGAGGTCCCGCAAGCATGAGTGTCGACGCCCTCGAGCAGGCCACCGGACCGACCCGGCGCTACCGTCATCGTCGCGCCATCGACCGGCAGCGTTCGTCACTCGGAACGACACAGCTGGGCATCGGTCTCTCAGTGTCCGGCGTCATCCTCGTCGTCTACGCCGCGATCCGCTTCGTCAGCTCGGTCCACCACTACCCGCGACCACTGCTCAGCGTCGTCGCCTGGCTGCTGCTCACCGCGGCGATCGTGTCGACCTTCCTCCTCCTCCGCCGCTCCGCGTTCCACCTCTCGGATCGGCTGTTCGTCGCGCTGCTGATCCAGCTGGTGGTGGTCGCCGCGCTCGACCTGGCGAGCGTCTGGAGTCGCGACGCCGTGGGCGTCTATCCGACGGCGGCCGCGGCGGTCGGCGGCGTCCTGCTCGCGGTCGTCACCCTGCGCCCGGTGCGCGACGTCGCCGCCGCGACCGTGGTGCTCGGGCTGATGCTCGTGGGCTCGATCCTCACAGTCACGCGGACCCAGACCGCGACCCTCGGTGCGGAGCTGCTCTTCGCCGCGGTCGCCGTCGTCCCACCGCTCATCGCCTGCGCGATCGTCTCCCATTACCGCCGGATCGTCCGCCTCGAACTCGACCGGGTCATGGTCGCCTCCACCGTCGCGAGCGTCCGGGACGCACTCGGGTTCTTCGACTCGGAGGAACTCGTGACCCTCGACCTCGAAGCGGAGGAGCTGTTCGTCGGCGTCGCCGACGGCTCGGTCGACCTCCCGCTCAGCCCCGAGCTCGCGGCGCGCGCCTCCCGCCTTGCGACCGAGCTCCGGCGTCACCTCATGTCCGAGGGCAAGGAGTCCTGGCTCGAGCATGCGTTCCAGGAGTCGTCCGTGTTGTCGGACAGCGCGACCCTCCGCGACCCCGAGCGACTCGCGACGTATCTCGCAACGGATCAGCGGGATGGACTGCTCTCTGCAGTATGGTTGCTCCTCGGGGAAGCAGATGCGCAGAGTGCCAGAGCTGTGCTGACGCTCGGACCGGTCGACCGCTCCGAACGACCGGGCCGATCAGGTGCGCTCGTCATCCCGATCGTCCTCGAAGCGGTCGGAGTGCAACGCGCCAAGGTGGATCCCGCGGTGTGGGAAGCGCTCGGACGAGTGGGCAGCTCTACGGACACGTACCAGAAATCCCGGATCAGGATCGAGATCGACAGCACCGTCGACAATCCTGCTGCGGGCCAGCGGAAAGGGGAACGTCAATGACGTCACAGGAGTCTCGCATCAGGGTCGGCATCGTCGATGACCACCGGATGCTGCTCGGCGCGCTCACCGAATGGATCAGGAGCGTCGCCGACGACATCGAACTCGTCGTCGTGACCCCGTCCTGGCCGGAGCTGCTGACGCACCCCGCCTTCCCCGTCGACGTCCTGCTCCTCGACGTCGACCTCAAGGACAACGTCCCGGTCGCCGTGAAGCTCGCGACGCTGAAGACCACGGGCGTCACGACCGTCCTCATGAGCACCTACAGCGACCCGGCAGTGGTCCGTGAAGCCCTGGCCGCGGGCGCCCTGGGCTACCTCGCGAAGAGCGAAGACGCCGAGACCATCGTGCACGCCCTGCGTGCGGCGTCACGCGGCGAGTCCTACATCTCCCCCGAGCTCGACCTCGCCCTCGCGAGCGGAGCCTCCGGGACCGGCCCCCGCCTCAGCGCGCAGGAGCGTCGTGTCATGGCGCTGTACGCCGCCGGTGAGCCCGTGAAGATGGTCGCCGAGAGCCTCGGCATCTCCGACGAGACCGCGAAGAGCTACCTCAAGCGCATCCGCGAGAAGTACCGCAACGCCGGTATCGACGTCGGTACCAAGGTCGCCCTGCGCAAGCGGGCGATCCTCGACGGCATCATCGTCGACTGACGCGAACCGCTCGGTATGGCCGCTCACAACGTGAGCGGCCATACCTGTGTCAGCGCCAGAGGATTGCGAATGCTGTTTCCACTGGGTCTAAGCGTGCGCGTTCGCGTACGCAATGCAGGAGATGATCACCCCTTCGGAAATGCCGATCGCTGCAGCGATACACGCGGCGCACGCGATCCCGAACGTGACAATGCACGCAGCCGCGCAGAGGGTCGACAACAAGGCGAGCGCCCAAGCAGCCACTCCCTGCTGGCCGAGGCACCAATTCAATTCGCCCCACCAATCGCCGCTGCCCGCAACATCCCCGCTTCCCCCGACGAGTTGCGCCGCCTCCCTGGCAGTAATCGAGTCAGTGAACGTCAGTTCTCCGTCCTGCCAGGCTGTCAGCGACCCTCCGCCCGCCAGGTCGTCGACGAACTCGAGCTCAACCGTGTGCACAAACGCGCCTTCGGAGTCGAACAACACGGTGAAACTCGACAAGGGAGCGATTCCCTGCCCCTCCATCGGGAACCTCACCGCCGAGTTTCCATCGACAAGATCCAGAACACTCTCCTCGCCGAGCGCAGGTGCCCCGTGGCCCCGAATGTCCATGTGCTCTCGCGCCGTCGAGGTCAGAGAAACGCGCTCGACCTCGTCAGTGACCACGGTCGGCGTCTGCGCCGCTGCGCTGTGGAGAAAAGCTGAAACGTCCGCCACCGGGATCGTTTCCGCTGCCGCGGGTGCGGCATTGAGGCCGAGAGAAGAAAGAGCAATCACGACCAGCGTAGCCAACATTGCTGCTCGGTTTGATCGTTGCCCCTTCATCCTCGTGCTCCTCGAACGCGTCCAACACACGCCGCCGCCGCGACGAAACACCCGAGGGACATTGTCCACAGCACGCTCGCAACCTGCGGAGCGGTCGTCGCTGCGACGAGCGGTAGTCCTCCTCCAATGCACAGCAGCGCGACGACGACGCCGCGACCCATCCGGCCGTTCCCGGCTGCCGCGCGAGTGCTTCTCTCCACCATGAGCTCAATCCATCCTGTCGATGAGAGGATCTCGCGATGCCCGCACCGTTGCGGACATCGGTTCGACTCCACCAGCGTAGAATTTATGAACTTGAAATTCTAGATGTAAACCTGAGACGTGAGCGAGTCAGACAGGGATCGGCGCCGTCGGCGGGTTGCGGTCCGCGATCCTGCGCTCCTCGACATCATTCGCGCGGAGGAGCTCACGCCTGAGCTGCCGACGCTCCACGGAGAAGCTCGTGACGACGATCCCGAGGCCGATCACGGTCAGCACCACACCGGTCCAGACCGGGGCGAGGTAGCCGAGGCCACCGGCGATGACCACACCGCCGAGGAAGGCCCCGAGCGCGTTGCCGATGTTGAGCGCCGAGTGGTTGAGCGCTGCAGCGAGGGACTGGCTGTCGCCGGCGACGTCCATGAGCCTCGTCTGGATGGCCGGGCCGAGGCCCTGCGACGCGAAGCCGACGGCGAAGACGAACAGGAACATCGTCGGAGTCCACGTCGCGGTGAGCGCCAGGGCCGTCAGGACCACGGTCATGAGCGCGAAGAAGACGATCAGGGCCCGCCTCACCCCACGGTCCGCGAGATGCCCACCGACCAGGTTGCCGATCGTCATGCCGACCCCCATGGTCGCGAGCGCCCATGGGACGAGTGTCGCCGACTCCCCCGCGACCTCGGTCACGAGGGGCGCGAGATAGCTGTACACGGCGAAGAGCCCGCCGAACCCGATCGACCCGAACCCGAGCACGAACCACACCTGGCCGCGCCGGAAGACGCGGAGTTCACGACGCATCGTCTGCTGCGGATTGCCCGCCTGCACCGGCACGGCGAACCAGATGGTCACGGTCGCGAGCGCGAAGATGCCGGTGACGATGAGGTAGGCGGAGCGCCACCCGAACTCCTGGCCCACCCAGGTCGCGAACGGCACGCCCACGACGTTGGCGATCGTGAGCCCGGTCATGACGAGCGCGACGCCCTTGCCGCGCTTCCCCGGCCCCATGAGACTCGCGGCGACGAGGGCGGCCATGCCGAAGTAGGCGCCGTGCGGCAGCGCCGCGACGAACCGGGCGAGCAGGACGAGGCCGAAGCTCGGCAGGACCGCCGACGCGAGCGTGCCGACGGTGAACGCGACGCCCAACCAGAGCAGGACGGTCTTGCGCCGGTACCGCGCGACGAGCGCGGCGATCGTCGGCGCACCGACGACGACGCCGAGCGCGTACGCCGTGATCAACCAGGCGGCCTGCGCGTTCGCCTGTTCCTGGCTGCGAGCAGCCAGCTCGGGCAGGAGGTCGGTCGCGATGTTCGGCAGCAGACCCATCGCCACGAACTCGGTCGTGCCGATGCCGAAGGCCCCGACGGCGAGCGCGAGGATGGCAAGACGAACACGGGTCGGCGACAGCTGCGTCGACCCGTCCAGGATGGTGGGCATGGATCGAGTGTACGGGAATCCTCGAATCGATTCGAGTCCCGACGGACGAAACCGGACGACCGCTGCCCGATGGGCTCAGCCGTCGTTCTCGAGCGCGGCGTCGAGCCGGTCGAGCTTGGCGGTCAGCTCACCCGTGTAGCCGGGACGGATGTCGGCCTTCAGCACGAGCGAGACCCGGCTGCCGTAGGCGCCGACCGCCTCGGTGGCGTCCTTGATGACCGCGAACACCTCGTCCCACTCCCCCTCGATGGTCGTGAACATGGAGTCGGTCCGATTCGGCAAGCCGGACTCGCGGACGATCCGCACAGCCGCGGCGACCGCGTCGTGGACGGAACCGTCCGAGTTGCCGGTGCCGCTGGGGGCGACGGAGAAGGCGACGAGCATGGTCACTCCTTGTGGGTTCGAGCGGGGACGGGGATGGAGACCGAGGAGACGTCCTCGTCGTGGTGACGCGGCGAGAACAACGCATGGACGGCCCAGCCGGCGAGGACCAGATAGGCGAGGTTGCGGACCGTCAGCACCGTCACGAGGACCGGGTCGACGTTGAGCAACCACAGGTACAAGTAGGGGTAGACGAGCTGCGTGAGCGCGGCGATCATCACCGCGAGGACGGCCGGCGCGAGGAAACGCCGACGCTGCAGGACGATCCCGAGGATCACCGGTGCAGCCAACCACATCGCGAACTGCGGTGACCCGACCTTGTTGAAGATGATGAGCGTGAGGACGAAGAGGAGCGACAACGGCGCGAGCACCTGCACGAGTGGGCGCCCGGACCGCACTGCGAGTACCCCGAGGAGCACCGCGCCGGCGACGGCGAGACCGAGGAGCGGCGTCATGACGGCGATCGCCGTGTCGACGCCCGGGCCCGTCACCTGGAAGGTCAGGATGTCGCGGTCGTAGTAGACGAAGCTCTGCGGGACGCCCAGGACGGCGAGCCACAGGTAGGCGTTGCCGATGGGCGACTCGATCTGGAGACCGCGTCCGGTCTGCTCCGTCACGAAGCTGACCGCGTTCGCGCCGCCGAGCACGAGGCCGACCCCGAGGACCACGGCCGACGTCGCCGCCGCCGCGATCAGCACCTGGCCGCGGTGGCGGTGCGCCAGGACGATCGCGCCGATCAGGGCCGCCGGCCAGATCTTCATCCAGGCGGCGAGCGTCAGGAGGACGGCGGCGACCCGCGGGCGGCCGGCGACCCAGAGGAGCCCGACGATCGCGATGGGGACGGTCACGGAATCGATCCGGGCGAGCGCGATCGGTCCGAGCAGGAGGAGGAACGCGAGCCACCACCATGCCGCGACCAATCGTGGGCGCGAGTGGCCGTTGCCGAGGAGGACCGCGAACGCCCCGGCGTTCATCGCGGTCACCAGCAGGAGCCAGCCGACGCCGTACCCGGCGCTGCCGAGCAGCAGCGGGATCAGCATGGGGACGATCGCGAGGATCGGGTAGACCCAGGGCTCGTCGATGGCGGGGATCGGGCCGCCGGACGTCGCCTGTTCCACCCACGGCCGGTACACGAGGACGACGTCGCCGAGCGGGAGACCCTCCGCCACGAGGCACAGCCACCCGACGAGGAGGTGCACGAGGCTGAACCCGCACCAGAGGAGCCAACGCCGCATCACGTGGACCATCCTAGGCTCGCGCCGCCTGTGGAACCCGTCCGCCACTGGCTCGACGCCCGAGCGGGTCGGGTCCGCGAGCCTGCTGATCAGTACCCGCTGAAGGCGTCGGTGCGGACGTGTCCGACGCCGATCCCGCGCAGGGCGGGCTTCAGGGCCTCGATCATCGCGGGCGGCCCGGAGATGAAGACCTCACGCTCGGCCAGATCCGGGACGGCCTCAGCGAGGCGTTCGTGGTCGAGGCGCCCGGGTCCGAGGCCACGCCAGCCGTCCGGCAGCCGGATGTCGTCCGTCGGTCCCACGACGAGCACCGGTGTCCCCCAGGTCTCGAGCTCGGCCGCGTAGGCGAGCTCCTGCGCGTCTGACACGACGTAGACGAGGACGACGTCACGTTTGTCGGTGCGGAGGTGCAGGCGGGACAGCTGACTGGCGAACGGGGTGATCCCGATGCCGGCGGCGATGAGCAGGATCGGCTTGCTCGCGTCCTTCGGCAGGACGAAGTCGCCCCACACGCCGGTCGCCGAGAGGCTCGCGCCGACCGGCAGCGCACTCAGCGCCCGCTTGAAGCTGCTGGCCCGCTCGGGCACACGCATCGCCACGCGGATCGTGCGGTCGTCGTCGGGTGGCGAGGAGATGCTGAAGACGCGCCTCGAGCCGCGGACGTCGGCTCCGCGGTGCGGCAACGACAGCTCGAGGTACTGGCCGGCCGCGAACGGGATCGACCGCTTCGAGCTGAACCGGTACTCGACCGCCGTCGGGGTGAGGGCGCGGGTGCCTTCGAGCGTCAGACGCATCCCCCGACGACGGGCGACGGCGAACGCGAGCACGTTGCCGACGATGAGCGCGAGCTCCGGGGTCGACGCCACCTGGCCGAGCATGAACGGGATGGAGAACAGCACCGCGACGATCGCCGCCTCGGCGAGCTGCTGCCAGCGCCGCGGCGGGAGCGTGAGCGGCTCGGTGAGCATGAACGCCGCGAGGAAGAGGATCGGGTATGACGTGAGCGGAGCCAGCAGTGCCGGTCCCAGTTCTTGACCGCCGGTGACGAGCCGGACGGTGACGAGCGCCCAGGAGAGCACGATGAAGACGAGCGCCATGGTGAGGCGCTTCGTCCGGATGAGGACGAGGCCGCCGAGGATGACCACACCGGGCAGCAGCCACGGGTTGGCGACCCACCAGACCGACGGTGACACGCCCGGGAGGGTGACGTAGCTCGCCACCACGCTCATCACCAGTGCAGCGATGGCCGCCGGATTGAGGACGTGCCGACCCCTGATCGCGAGCAGGTACTTCGACGCAGAGGCGACCGTGGCGGCGAGGGCGATCCAGGCCAGTGCGGTGGGCTCGCTCGTCGGCCACAGGATGAAGAACAGCAGGAGGGAGGTGATGACGGACGACTCGCTGTGCGGCTGCACCTGGAACAGCGCACCGAACAGGCGGTTCGTCAGGTAGCCGACGACGAGCAGCGTCACCAGGGTGGCGAGGAGCTCGAGCGGCTTGTAGAACACCTGCCCGAAGAGTGACAGCACGAAGGCGTAGATCGCGAGGGTGCCGAGTGACAGCGTCACGAGGCGGTACATGGTGACCCGCCCGAGGACGGTGCCGAAGAAGGAGCCGGTACGGCCGTTCATGTGCGGTCTGCTTTCTGGGAGATGGTGCCGACCGGGCTCGGGCCCTGTGGCGCGTGACTCAGGTGAAGAGTTCGCCGGGGAACCCGACGGACCGGTCGGTGAGACCGGACGTGAACATGCGGACGCTCTCGAAGGTGAACGCCTCCGCCAGGGTCTCGTGATCGGTGAAGAACAGCGCGGTGGCCAGTCCGTCGGCCACCATCGCCTCCCGGGCGGTGACCCAGGTCGCCGCGACGGTCCTCGTCGGTTCGCCGGTCCGGCCGTCGATGACGTGGTGGAGGCCGTCGCCCCAGGCACGACGATTGGTGGCGGAGGCGCAGAGGGCTCCGTCGTCGATCGTCGCGACCCCGATGGCCTTGCTGGGATCGTACGGATGCTCGAGCGCGATGCGGAGCGGGTCCGACGTGCGGGACCCGTGCTCGTGACGCAGGTCGCCCGAGGCGTCGACCGTGAAGGACTCGTGGCCGTGGCTGCGGAGGAGGTCCGCGACGAGGTCGACGAGCCGCCCCTTGCCGGCCGCACCGATGTCGATCACGAGCGGAACGCTCGTCTCGAGCACCTCGCCGTCCCACCGGGCCACGTCGTCCCAGTGCGGGGCGGCCACCGCCGGGCCCTGGGGGACGAGCGAGTAGGAGGCGTCGTAGCCGAGCCGTTCGAGCGAGGTGCCGATGAACGGCGTCACGGCTCCGGCGGTGGCATCGTGCAGACGCCGGTACGTGTCGAACAGCGCGACCGCGTCCTCGCGCGCGTCGTCGGGGAAGGCGGTCGAGACCGGGCCGGCGGCGAAGCGCGCGATGAACGCGTCGTCCCGGAACCTCGACCAGGTCCGGTCGAACCGGTCGATGCACGCGGCGACGGCCTCGGCGGTCTCGGGCTCGAGCGGGAGAGCCGTGTCGAGCTCCCATCCGGTGCCGATCGCCTCGAAGCGCAGTGTCGTCTCGCTCATCGTCGGTCCGGCCCTGCGGCTCAGCCCTTCGCTTCGGTCTTGATCGTGTCGATGGCCGCGTTGAAGCCGCCGCTCGTGAGCGAGGAACCGGCGACCTTGGAGACCTTGAGGCTGTCGATGTCCTTGCCGACCACCTCGGCGGCGATCCCGGAGATGAACTCCGCCTGGTAGCGCTTGCTGTTCGCGCTCTCGGCGTGCGAGACGACGTCGACCGCCGTGACCGTGTCCGCGGCGAGGGTGACGGTCACCGTGATCGACTCGGTGCCGTTCGGCGACTGGTAGCTGCCGTCCGCGGTGTAGGAGCCGTCCTGGTAGTCGGTGGCGCCCGAGCCCGCCGCGGCGTCGGTCGAGGTGGTCGCCTCGGGCGTCGCCGCACTCTCGGTGCTCGGCTGCGTGGTGGTGGTCGAGCTGCCGGCGTCGGCCGCCGAGCAACCGGCCAGGCTGCCGACGAGGGTGAGGCCGGTCAGAGCCGCGAACGTCGTCTTCTTCGCCGCCACGGACAGCCGTGGCGTGCGGACGGGAGGCTGGGTGGTGGTGGGGTTGCGCATCGTTCAATCTCCTCGGGCGATGTGTGGGCCGCGGTGCGGCGGCCGCCGCGGCGAGGTCTCCGCCGCGGTGGCACCAGTGTCCTGAGCTTCCCTATGGGCGAGCTATGAGCGTTCTGGGAGTTGTCCTTCGTCCACCGATGAACGCTCGTTCAGCGGAGGAGACCATCGACGACACCGCGCACCGCTTCGGCCACGTCGAGCGCGGCCAGCGGGCCGTCGGCTGCGGCGGCGTCCCCTGCGGCCGCGTGCAGGAGCACCCCGCTCGCGGCGACGCTCGCCAGGCAGCCGGGGTCGGCGAGCACGCGCTCGGCGTTCGTGGCGACGAGCGCCCCGATGATCCCGGCCAGGGCGTCACCGGTGCCGGCGGTCGCGAGCCAGGGCGATCCGCCGGAGACCGTGATGGCGTCGCCGTCCGGCGCGACCACGTGGGTCGTGCCGCCCTTCAGCACCACGATGATGCCGAGGCGGGCGGCGACGTCGGCCGCGTACGACACGGGGTCGGCGCGGATGTCCCCGACCTCGGCCGGGCTCCCCAGGCCGCTCAACATGGTCGCCAGTTCACCGACGTGGGGTGTGGCCACGATGCGCCACGACTCGTCGACACCGAACGCCCGCTGGTGGGCACCCGCGGCGACGCGACGGAGCGACCCGGCATCGGCGACGACCGGCTCGCCCCCGTGCAGGGCTGCGTCGAGCAGCGAGCTCTCCTCGCGGGTCAGCTTGCCGGGGTCCATGCCGGAGCCGATGAGCCAGGCCTGCACGCGCCCCTCCGCCGTCACGATCTCGGGACGTCGCTGCAGCACGAGGTTCGCCGGTCGGTCCGCTCCGAGGTAGCGGACCATGCCGACGCCGGTGCGGATCGCCGCCTCGACACCGATCACGGCGGCACCCGGGTAGCGGTCGGACCCGGTCACGACGCCGAGGACACCCCGGGAGTACTTGTCCGATTCGGCATCGGGCACGGCGATCCAGTCGCGTGCGTCGGCAGGGGTCCAGAGTCGCGGTTCGGCCATGCCATCACCCTAGGCCAGTCGCCGCGGCGACCCGGCTCTGAGCCGTCGATCGTCGGTCATCCCGGTGTCGGGAATCCAAGCGCGCCCGGGGACGTTGAGCCGGGTGGCGACGCCCGTCGCCCCGAGACCCGAGGAGTTCCGTGCCCCAGCTGTTCGATCCGATCACCATCCGCGACCTCACCGTCCCCAACCGCCTGTGGATCGCCCCGATGTGCCAGTACAGCGTCACCGCCCGGGACGGCGTCCCGACGGACTGGCACCTCATGCACCTCGGCCAGTTCGCGGCGGGCGGCTTCGGCCTCGTCATCTCCGAGGCGGCGGCGATCAGCCCCGAAGGTCGGATCACCCCCCAGGACGCAGGCATCTGGAACGACGAACAGCGCGACGCCTGGCGACGGATCACCGCGTTCATCACCGATCAGGGTGCCGTCCCCGGCATCCAGCTCGCGCACGCCGGCCGGAAGGCCTCCACGTTCGCCCCCTGGGGCACCGACGGGCACGGCAGCGTGCCGATCGAGGAGGGCGGCTGGTCGACCGTCGCCCCGTCGCCCGAGCCCTTCCCGGGCTACGCCGTCCCGGAGGCCCTCGACGAGGAGGGGATCGACCGCGTCGTCGACGACTTCCGGACGGCGGCCGTCCGGTCGGTCGACGCCGGCTTCCAGGTCATCGAGCTCCACGCCGCGCACGGCTATCTGCTGCACCAGTTCCTCTCCCCGCTCGTCAACCACCGCGAGGACGGCTACGGCGGCTCGCTCGAAAACCGGGCCAAGCTCCTCCTGCGCGTCGTCGAGGCCGTGCGCGGGGTCCTCCCGGCCGGTCTGCCGTTGTTCGTCCGGTTCTCGGCCACGGACTGGGTGGACGACGGATGGGACGAGCACCAGACCGCGACCGTCGCCGCCTGGTGCGCCGAGCGAGGCGCCGACTTCTTCGACATCTCCACCGGTGGAGCCGTCGGCGGCGTCCGCATCCCGCTCTCCCCCGGATACCAGGTCCCGTTCGCGGCGCACATCGGATCGACAGGTGTCGACACGAGCGCCGTCGGGCTCATCACCGACGCCCAGCAGGCCGCGGCCATCGTCGCCGACGGGCAGGCGGAGGCGGTCATGGTCGCCCGCGAGGCGCTCCGTGATCCGCACTTCGCGTTGCGCGCCGCGACCGAGCTCGGCGTGGAGGTCGCCTGGCCGGGCCAGTACGAGCGGGCCAAGCCGCGCGCCTGAGCGCGACCCCGACACGACGACGGCCCGCACGCGATCGCGTGGGGGCCGTCGTCGTGTCGGGGCTCCGGCGTCCGATCAGCGACGCCGGGTGGCGTCCTGGACCTCGCCGACGAGCTCCTCGATGATGTCCTCGAGGAAGAGGACCCCGGTGGTGGCGCCCGCTTCGTCGAACACCCGGGCGACGTGTGCTCCCGAGCGGCGCATCGTGGTCAGTGCGTCTTCGACGTCCGAATCCTCGAACACCGACACGAGCTGCCTGATGTGCTTCGCGGGCACCGGCCGCTCCTCGTCGCCACTGCCGTCGAGGTCGTCGTACCGAAGCACGTCCTTCAAGTGCAGGTAGCCGATCGGCACCGACTCGTCGTCGACGATCACGTACCGCGAGTAGCCGTACTTGGCGACGGCGCGCTCGACGTCCGAGGGGGTGGCCTCCTCCGTCAGCGTGATCAGGCTGCCGAGCGGCAGGGCCACGTCGTGGACCTTCTTCTCGGTGAACTCGAACGCCGCAACGAGCGCACCCGTCGAGTCGGTGAGCACACCCTCGCGGGTGGACTGGTCCACGATGGTCGCCACCTCGTCCAGCGTGAACGCGCTCGCGGCCTCGTTCTTCGGCTCCACCCGGAACAGGCGGAGGACGGCGTTCGCGGTCGCGTTGAGGGACACGATGATCGGTCGGAAGACGCGCGCCACAAAGACGAGCGGCGGAGCGAGCAGCAGGACCGCGCGATCCGGGATCGAGAAGGAGAGGTTCTTCGGGACCATCTCGCCGAAGACCACGTGGAGGTAGGAGACGAGCAGCAGCGCGATGATGAACGCCACCGTGCCGATGGTCTCCTCAGGCCAGCCGGTGAGCGCCAACGGCACCTCCAGCAGGTGGTGGATCGCCGGTTCGGAGACGTTCAGGATGAGCAGCGAGCAGACGGTGATGCCCAACTGACTCGTCGCCAACATGAGCGTGGCGTGTTCCATGGCCCACAGCGCGGTCTTGGCGCTCCGGCTCCCCTGCTCGGCGAGGGGTTCGATCTGCGACCGACGCGCGGAGATGACCGCGAACTCGGCACCGACGAAGAAGGCGTTCGCGAGCAGCAGCACCACGAGCCAGGCGATTCCTGCCCAGTCGCTCATACGTCACCACCGTCCTCCGACACGACGGGTCTCGGGGTGAATCGGATCCGATCGATCCGTCGGCCGTCGAGTCGCTCGACGCGGAGCGTTCCGTCTTCGAGCTCGAGTTCGTCGCCTGAGACCGCGAGCCGTCCGAGCTCGCTCATGACGTAGCCCGCGACCGTCTCGTACGGGCCGTCCTCGGGGACGCGCACGCCGGCGCGCTCGAGGAGCTCGTCGGGACGCAGGCTGCCCGGGAAGGTCGTGGAGTCGCGTCCGCGGACCACCCCGGCACGCGAACGGTCGTGCTCGTCGGCGACCTCGCCCACGAGCTCCTCGACGAGGTCCTCGAGGGTGGTGACGCCCGCGGTGCCGCCGTACTCGTCGACCACGACGGCCATCTGGTAGCCGCGTCCGCGCAGCTGCGAGAGCAGCACGTCCAGCTTCATCGTCTCCGGGACGCGCAGCGCCGGTGACTGCAGGGCCGAGACGGGCACCTCGCCGCGGCGGTCGCGCGGGACTGCGATGGCCTGCTTCACGTGCACCACACCGGTGATGTCGTCGACGTCGGCATCGGTGACGGGGAAGCGCGAGTGGCCGGTCGACCTCGCGAGGGCGAGCACCGCCTGGGCGGGCTCGCCTCGTTGGATCGACGCGATGCGCGGCCTGGGCGTCATGACGTCCGACGCGTCGTGGCTCGAGAACCGGAGCGTGCGGTTGAGCAGGGTCGCGGTGTCGGCCTCGAGTGTGCCCTCGAGCGCCGATCGACGCACGAGGGACGACAGCTCCTCGGCCGTCCGGGCTCCCGACAGCTCCTCCTTGGGCTCGATGCCCATCGACCGCAGCAAGCCGTTGGCGCTGCCGTTGAGGACGACGATGGCGGGCTTGAACACCCAGGTGAAGGCCGTCTGGAACGGGACGACGAACTTGGCCGTCTGTCGGGGCAACGCGAGCGCGAAGTTCTTCGGCACGAGCTCGCCGATGATCATGCTGAGCAGCGTGGCGAGGGTGATCGCGACGATCGTCGCCACGACGGCGACGACGCCCTCGGGGATCCCGATGGCGCCGAGCGGACCGGCGAGCATCGACGACAGCGCCGGCTCCATGGTGTAACCGGTGAGGAGGGTGGTCAGGGTGATCCCGAGCTGCGCGCTCGACAGGTGCGTCGACGTGATCTTGAGCGCTGCGATCGTCATCGTCAGGCGGGTCTCACCACGGTCGCGGCGGGCCTCGAGATCGGCGCGGTCGAGGTTCACGAGCGCGAACTCGGAGGCGACGAAGAAGCCCGTGCCGATGGTCAGTACGAGGCCGACGCCGAGCATGATCCACTCAGACATGACGATCCCGTCCGTGCTGAGCGGTCGATGCCGGAGTGGGGGATCCGTCGCCCGGATGGGCGGTCGTCTCCCGTGATCGGGTCAGCACGGGGCTGGGATGGTGGCCGGGGGATCTGTCTGAAGGAGGGTCGTCCATTGTGCGGACGAGTCTATCGGACATCCGCGGCTGTGGACCCCGGATTTCCGGGGTTCTTCTCAGCCTCCGTCTGCCGCTGGCGATCCTCGGCCGCGCGACGCTTCCGACGCCGCAGGAGGAGGAACCGTGCTCCGATGCACGCCGCGGCGAGCGCCGGGACCCCACCCGAGACGATCATGCCCACATGTGGCCCGGCGACCTCGACGAGCCAGCCCATGAGCGGACCGCCGATCGACTGCCCGCCGAGCAGCACGAGGATGTACAGCGACATCACCCGTCCGCGGATCGCCACGTTGGACGACAGCTGGACGAGCGAGTTCGCCGCCGTGATGAAGAGGAGGTTCGCGACCCCGCCCGCGACGAGCAGGAGGGCGAAGGGCAGGAGCACGGGCATCGCGCCGGCGGCCGCCTGCAGGACACCGACCGCCGCCGCCGCGACGATCACGATGCGCAGGTCCACACCCCCACGCCTCGTCGACGCGAGCGCCCCGGTCAGCGCTCCGACGGCGACGAGGGCGTTGAGGAACCCGTAGCCGCTCGCGCCGATGTCGAAGACGTCCGAGGCGTAGGCGGCGAGCAGGACCGGCAGGTTGAAGGCGAACACCGACATGAACGCGACCATGATGACCGTCCACCGGATGGCCGGTTTCCGCATGGCGTAGCCGAGCCCCTCCTTGAGCTGGCCCTTCGCCTTCGCGACGACCGGGGTCGGAACGAGTTCCGAGACGCGCATGAGCGCCAGGGTGAGCACGACGCCGGAACAGGCGAGGGCGTTGATCGCGAAGGACCACCCGGAACCGACGGCGGTGATGAGGACACCGCCGACGGCCGGACCGACGAGCTGCCCGAGCTGGAAGACGGCGGAGTTGAGGCTGATGGCGTTCCGCAGTCTCGCCGGGCCCACGAGCTCGTTCACGAACACCTGTCGCGCCGGGTTGTCGACGACCGTGACGAGCCCGAGCATGAAGGCGATGACGTAGATGTGCCACACCTCGACCGCGCCGCTGAGCGTCAGAATCGACAGCGCGACCGCGAGGACGGCGGCGAGCGACTGCGTGATCATGAGCAGCACGCGCTTCGAGTAGCGGTCCGCGATCACGCCGCCGAGCAGTCCGAACAGCAGCATGGGCGCGAACTGCATCGCGACCGTGATCCCGACGGCGGCGACGCTGCCGGAGAGTTCGAGGACGAGCCAGTCCTGCGCGATGCGCTGCATTCCGATCGCGGTCGTCGCGACGATGTGTCCGATCGTGAAGAGTCGGAAGTTCGGGACGCGGAGCGAGGAGAAGGTGTCCCGCCAGGCGGGGCGCTCCCCCACGATCGGCATGGGGGCGGTGGGCGGCGGCGGAGCGACGGCGGTGTCGGAGGGAGGGGTCACGGAGAGAGCCAGCGTTTCGTATGTCGAGTGCGTGTCGTATGGGTGGAGCCGCGGAGGCCGTCGGCTCCCGTCCACGCTATTGCGGACGCGGCCATTTCCGAGCAGGATGATCCCTATCAGTCCTATTCGATTCTTGAATGATCGGCTCATGCATGTTCGACCCCGCACTGCTGCGCACCTTCCTGGCCGTCGCCGAGACGAAGAACTTCACGCGCGCCGCCGCGCAGCTCGGGTTGAGCCAGCCGACGGTCAGTCAGCAGATCCGACGGCTCGAGGAGGCCGCAGGACGGTGGCTCGTCGTCCGGGACACGAGAGCGGTCCGCCTGACCGACAACGGTGACGCGATGGCCGGGTTCGCGCGGACCATCCTCGCTGCACACGCCTCGGCGGAGAGCTACTTCACCGGCTCGGCGATGAGCGGTCGCCTCCGCTTCGGGGCCGCCGACGACCTCGCGATGACCCAGCTCCCCCGGATCCTGCGGCACTTCCGGCAGGGTCACCCGCAGCTGAACCTCGAACTCACGGTGAACCAGAGCGGGCCGCTGTACCGCCGGCTGAAGGCGGGCGCCCTCGACCTCATCTTCATCAAGATGCACCCCGGCCAGAACGAGGGCAAGCTCGTGCGGACCGACTCGATGGTCTGGGTCGGTCTCGAGAAGACCACGATCGAGCCGGGCCAGCCCGTCCCCCTCATCGCCTACCAGGATCCGAGTCTCTCCCGGCAGCTGGCGATCGACGCCCTGGAAGCCGCCGGGCGCACCTGGCGGATCACCTGCAGTACGCGGGAGGTGAACGGCGTCCTCGCGGCGGTGCGGGCCGGGCTCGGCGTCGCGGTCTTCCCGCGCAGCCTGATCCCGAGCGACCTCGTCATGCTGAGCAACCGGCTGGAACTCCCGACCCTGGGCGGCGTCGACTTCACCCTGCTCGCGAACCCGTTGGCGGCCGCCGGCCCGGTGGAGGCGCTCTCCTCGGCCATCATGGACCGGTCGCTCGCCTGAGCGAGCACACGGCGGTCAGGCGTCGATGGACTCCCACGCCTCGGCGAACGGCGCCGGGATGAGGTAGGTCTCGCGGACCTCGGCCGATTCGTGCGGGCCGCTGCCGTCGGGCGCGGTGAAGGGTTCGTCGAACTCGACGATCCACGTCGTCAGCTGTTCGGTCCACACCGAGACGAACGCCGCGGCACGCTGGCGGCCGGGCGCGACGATGACCCCGGAGGCACGCTCCCCCGTCGAGGGGTCGGATCCCGGGTCCACGAGCACGAGGACCTGCATGCCGACACCGAACCCGCGCGTCCCACCGTTCACCGCCATGGGCCCATCATCCCACCGCGGTCGTGCGCGCCGCACCAGTGCCGCGGCTCACCAGGAGACGGGCAGCGCCTTGCCCTCCTCGTACCCGGCGGCCGACTGGACGCCGACGATGGCGCGCTCGTGGAAGCCGGGGACCGAGTCGGCACCCGCATAGGTGAACGACGAGCGCACACCGGCGGTGATCATGTCGAGGAGGTCCTCGACCGACGGCCGGAGCGGGTCGATCGTGATGCGGGAGGACGAGATGCCCTCGGCGAAGAGCGTCTTCCGCGCGAGTTCGAAGGGATCGAGTCGACCGAAGCGCTCGTGCACGGCCTTCGTCGACGCCATGCCCCAGCTCTCCTTGTAGAGCGACCCGTCGGCGGCGCGCTGCAGCTCACCAGGGGCTTCGATCGTGCCGGCGAACCAGGAACCGATCATGACCGAGGACGCGCCGGCCGCGAGGGCGAGTGCGACGTCGCGGGGGTAGCGGACGCCACCGTCCGCCCAGACCTTCGCGCCGAGCGCGCGGGCGGTCGCGGCCGTCTCGAGCACGGCCGAGAACTGCGGACGTCCGACCGCCGTCATCATCCGGGTGGTGCACATCGCACCGGGGCCGACACCGACCTTGAGGATGTCCGCGCCGGCGTCGACGAGGTCCTGCACCGCGACGGCGGACACGACGTTGCCGGCGACGATCGGGAGGCCGAGACCGAGGGCGCGGACGGCCGCGATCGCCCGGAGCATGCCCTCCTGGTGCCCGTGGGCGGTGTCGATCACGAGGACGTCCACCCCGGCGGCGGCGAGCGCCTGCGCCTTGACGGCGACGTCACCGTTGATCCCGATCGCCGCGGCGACCCGGAGTCGGCCCGACGCGTCGAGCGCCGGCGTGTAGATGGTCGACCGGAGCGCGCTCGTCCGGCTGAGGGTGCCGACGACCGCTCCGTGGTGCAGCACGGGCGCGAACTCGAGGTCGGCGGCCACCATGAGGTCGAACGCGGCCCGGCCACCGGTCACGTCGTCGGCGTCGATCGAGGCGAGCGATCCGCGCGCGAGGTCGCCGAGCCGTGCGTCGGGCAGCGCCGTGGCGAGACGCGCGGCCGGGATGCAGCCGGCGAAGGCGTCGCGCTCGTCGTGGAGCACGATGCCGTGACCGGCGACCGCGGGGATCAGGCGCAGGGCGTCGGCCGCGGTCTGATCGGCGCGCATGATCAGCGGGGTGTCGAAGGCGACCGGCTGCTCCTTGACCCAGCGGATCGCCGCGTCGAGCTCCTGGAGCGGCATGTCCTGCGGCAGGACGCCGAGTCCGCCGCGCCGCGCCAGGGCCGCCGCGAGGCGTGGCCCGGTGACGGAGTTCATGTTAGAGGAGACGATCGGGATCGTGGCGCCGGTGCCGTCATCCGGAGCCAGGTCGACGTCGAGTCGACTCGTGATCCCGGAGCGGCTGGGGACGAGGAACACGTCCGAGTACGTCAGGTCGTGGCTGGGGATCTCACCGATGAACCGCATGAGAACACCGTATCCCGAGCGGCGTCCGAGCCGCACCGACGACGGAATGGGTTTAGGCTTGATGACTGGATCGTGCGGGCATGTTCCCTGCCTGCAAACAGTGAGAATTCAACGGAGAGAGTGGGCGATCGACGGTGTCGAGCCAGATGACCGGAGTGGGCGCCGATGACGGCGCAACGAACGAATTCGGAGCCAATGAATGGCTCGTCGACGAGATGTACGAGCAGTACCTCGTCGACAAGGATTCCGTGGACCGCTCCTGGTGGCCGATCCTCGAGCACTACCGGCCGGTGAACGGCGCAGCCCAGGGGACGACGGGCGGCCAGTCGGACGACGGTGCGGCGTCCGTCGGCACCACGGCGCCGGCCCCCGCCCCTGCGGCGGCCGAGGACGCGGCCCGGGTCAACCCGCCGACGGCCCCGATCCAGGTCATCGGTGCGCAGCCGGTCGCCCGCACCACCTCGGTCCAGGCGAAGCCGGCCCCGATCCCGGCCGACGCCCCGATGACGAGCCCGAACCAGATCCAGCAGCCGAAGAGCGACCAGACCGAACCCGCTCCGGAGGACGTCGACAAGGTCACCGTGCTGAAGGGCATGGCCAAGTCGCTCGCCACCAACATGGACGCGAGCCTGACGGTCCCGACCGCGACGAGCGTGCGCACCATCCCGGCGAAGCTGATGATCGACAACCGCATCGTCATCAACAACCACCTGAAGCGCGCCAGAGGCGGCAAGGTCAGCTTCACCCACCTCATCGGCTGGGCCCTCATCCAGGCGTTGAAGGACTTCCCGAGCCAGAACGTCTACTACGAGGAGACCGACGGCAAGCCCACGGTCGTCGCCCCGGCGCACATCAACCTCGGCATCGCCATCGACCTCCCGAAGCCCGACGGCTCCCGCGCCCTCATGGTGCCGGGCATCAAGCGCGCCGACACCCTCACCTTCAACGAGTACCTCTCGGCGTACGAGGACCTCGTGACCCGCGCCCGCAAGGGCAAGCTCACCGGAGCCGACTTCCAGGGCGTCACGATCTCGCTCACGAACCCCGGTGGCATCGGGACCGTGCACTCGGTCCCCCGCCTCATGAAGGGCCAGGGCTGCATCATCGGCGCCGGTGCCCTCGAGTACCCGGCCGAGTTCCAGGGCGCCTCCGAGCGCACGCTCAACGAGCTGGCGATCGGCAAGACGATCACGCTCACGAGCACCTACGACCACCGCGTCATCCAGGGTGCCGGCTCGGGCGAGTTCCTCAAGGTCGTCCACGAGCTGCTCATCGGCAGCCGCAGCTTCTACCAGGACATCTTCGCCGCGCTCCGCATCCCGTACGACCCGATCCACTGGTCGCCCGACATCAGCGTCGACCTCGCCGACGCCGTCGACAAGACCGCCCGCGTCCAGGAGCTCATCAACGCGTTCCGCGTCCGCGGCCACCTCATGGCCGACATCGACCCGCTGGAGTACGTGCAGCGCTCGCACCCCGACCTCGAGATCGAGACCCACGGCCTGACCTTCTGGGACCTCGACCGCGAGTTCGTCACGGGCGCCTTCGGCTCGGCTCGCACGGCCAAGCTGCGCGACATCCTCGGCGTCCTCCGCGACTCGTACTGCCGCACCACGGGCATCGAGTACATGCACATCCAGGACCCCGCGCAGCGCAAGTGGATCCAGAGCAAGGTCGAGCGCAAGTACGAGAAGCCGACGCACGACGAGCAGATGCGGATCCTCGGCAAGCTCAACGAGGCCGAGGCGTTCGAGACCTTCCTGCAGACGAAGTACGTCGGCCAGAAGCGGTTCAGCCTCGAGGGCGGCGAGTCCACCATCGCCCTCCTCGACACCATCCTCCAGGGTGCGTCGCAGGCCCAGCTCGACGAGGTCGCGATCGGTATGGCCCACCGCGGCCGCCTCAACGTCCTCACGAACATCGCCGGTAAGACGTACGGTCAGATCTTCCGCGAGTTCGAGGGCACGCAGGACCCGGCGAGCCACGGTTCCGGCGACGTGAAGTACCACCTCGGCACCGAGGGCACCTTCAAGGCCGAGGACGGCCGCGAGATCCCCGTCTACCTGGCAGCGAACCCCTCGCACCTCGAGGCCGTCAACGGCGTGCTCGAGGGCATCGTCCGCGCGAAGCAGGACCGCGGACCGATCGGCGCGTTCGGCACCCTCCCGATCCTCATCCACGGCGACGCGGCGATGGCCGGTCAGGGCGTCGTCCTCGAGACGATGCAGCTGTCCCAGCTCCGCGGCTACCGCACCGGCGGCACGGTCCACGTCGTCATCAACAACCAGGTCGGGTTCACGACGCCTCCTGGCGAGGGCCGCTCCTCCATCTACAACACCGACGTCGCGAAGACCATCCAGGCGCCGATCTTCCACGTGAACGGCGACGACCCCGAGGCCGTCGTGCGGGTCGCGGAGCTCGCCTTCGAGTACCGCCAGGAGTTCAAGCGCGACGTCGTCATCGACCTCGTGTGCTACCGCCGACGCGGCCACAACGAGGGCGACGACCCGTCGATGACCCAGCCGCTCATGTACAGCCTCATCGAGGCGAAGCGCTCCGTGCGCAAGCTGTACACCGAGGCGCTCGTCGGCCGTGGCGACATCACCGAGGAGGAGTACGAGGCCGCGCACCGCGACTTCCAGGACCGCCTCGAACGCGCCTTCATGGAGACGCACGCCGAGCAGACCTCGCCGACGCCGATCCCGACCGAGGTCCTCGACGAGGACGGCTACTCCGGCGAACTCGAGACGACCGGCGTCTCCGAGGGCGTCGTGCAGCTCATCGGCGACGCGTTCAACAACAAGCCCGCCGGGTTCACCGTCCACCCGAAGGTGCAGCAGCTCCTCGAGAAGCGACTCGACATGAGCCGCAACGGCAACATCGACTGGGGCTTCGGAGAACTGCTCGCGCTCGGATCGGTGCTCATCGAGGGCACCCCGGTACGGATGTCCGGACAGGACTCCCGCCGCGGCACCTTCGTGCAGCGCCATGCCGTCCTCCACGACCGGGTCAACGGCCAGGAATGGCTGCCGCTCGCGAACCTCAGCGACAACCAGGCCCGCTTCTGGATCTACGACTCGCTCCTCAGCGAGTACGCGGTCATGGGCTTCGAGTACGGCTACTCGGTCGAACGCGCCGACGCGCTCGTGCTGTGGGAGGCGCAGTTCGGCGACTTCACCAACGGCGCGCAGACGATCATCGACGAGTTCATCTCCTCCGCCGAGCAGAAGTGGTCGCAGCGGTCGAGTGTCACGCTCCTCCTCCCCCACGGCTACGAGGGCCAGGGGCCCGACCACTCGTCCGCGCGGATCGAGCGGTTCCTGCAGCTCTGCGCCGAGGACAACATGACCGTCGCACGGCCGTCGACCCCCGCGTCGTACTTCCACCTGCTGCGTCGCCAGGCGTACGCCCGCCCGCGTCGGCCGCTCGTCGTCTTCACCCCGAAGGCGATGCTGCGTCTGCGTGGCGCGACCAGCCCGGTGGCGGACTTCACCTCCGGTCGCTTCGAGCCGGTGATCGACGACCAACGGATCACCGACAAGGCCGCGGTCAAACGGGTCCTCCTGCACTCCGGGAAGATCCACTACGACCTCCTGAGCGAGCTGCAGAAGCAGCCGAACGACGAGATCGCCCTCGTCCGCGTCGAGCAGTTCTACCCGGTCCCGGTGGCCGAGCTGAACGCCGTGGTCGCGCAGTATCCGAACGCCGAACTGGTGTGGGTGCAGGACGAGCCGGAGAACCAGGGCGCATGGCCGTTCATCTGCCTGGAGGCCGCCAAGCACCTCGAGGGTCGGACGATCCGCAACGTGTCCCGCAGCGCGTCCGCCTCCCCCGCAACGGGTTCGGCGAAGCGTCACGCCGCCGAGCAGGCGGAGCTCCTCCGCACCGCGTTGGCGCTCTGACCCCAGCCGCACGACCGACGACCGCCCGTTCCGACGGGCGGTCGTCGTCGTCTGCCTCGTCCTCTGAGCGCGGGTGGTCAGCACGGCGACAGCGATCCGTGAGTGGGCGGTGAGCCGCCGCCAATAGGCTGACGCCATGGACTTCGCATTCCTCGCCGTCGTCGCGGTGGTGACCATCGTCGCGGTGGCCCGCTTCGCGAACAAGCTGCGCGTGGCAGCCCCGCTCATCCTCGTCCTGGTCGGGCTCGCCCTCAGCTATCTGCCGTTCGTGCCGGACGTCGAGGTCAAGCCGGAGTGGATCCTCGCCGGCGTGCTGCCGCCGCTCCTCTATTCCGCCGCGGTCAACGTGCCCCTGGTCGACTTCCGACGCAATCTCAAAGCGATCTCCGGACTCTCGGTCGTCCTCGTCGTGGTGTCGTCGGTCCTCATCGGCTGGATCCTGTCGACGATCCTCCCCGACCTGAGCCTGGCCGCCGGCATCGCCCTCGGTGCCGTCGTCAGTCCGACCGACGCGGTCGCCGCGACCTCCATCGGTAAGCGGCTGGGCATGCCGTCACGACTCGTGAGCGTCCTCGAGGGCGAGAGCCTCGTGAACGACGCCTCGGCCCTGGTCCTCCTGCGCTCCGCCATCGCCGCGACCGCCGGCACGGTCTCGCTGTGGGGTGTCCTGGGCGACTTCGCCTATGCCGTGGCGCTCGCGATCGCGATCGGGATCGTCGTCGGGTTCATCACGGTCCGGATCCGGTCCCGCCTCGGCGACCCGGTCCTCACGACGGTCATCTCCTTCGCCGTGCCGTTCATCGCGTATCTGCCCGCCGAGCACTTCCACGCTTCGGGCGTCCTGTCGGTCGTCGTCGCCGGACTCTACACCGGGCATCAGAGCGCGAAGTACTTCACCGCCCAGGACCGCATCAGCGAGCGCATCAACTGGCGGACGACGCAGTTCCTCCTCGAGAACGGGGTGTTCCTGCTCATGGGCCTTGAGCTCGAGGCCATCGTCTCGCAGGTGGAGCAGGACGACCTCGGCATCTGGTCGTCGATCGGCCTGGGGTTGCTGACCGCCAGCACCCTCATCGTCGTCCGCATCGTGTTCGTCGGCGTCCTCGTCTGGTCGTTGCGACGCGACGAACGGGAGGCCCTCGCCCGGCGCCCGAGGCTGGCGGAGGTCTCAGCACGTCTCGAGGAGCATCCGACGGAGAACGCGCGCTCAGCCAAGCGCAAGGCCGCCTTCTCGAGGTCGATCGCCCGGCGGAGCGCCGACCTGGACTTCCTGCAACGCGAGGGACTCGGGTGGCGCGGCGGCGCGGTGCTCGCCTGGGCGGGCATGCGTGGGGTCGTCACGATCGCCGCCGCGCAGTCGCTCCCGCTCGACACGCCGTATCGGGCGGAGCTGGTCCTCATCGCGTTCACGGTGGCGATCGTCACCCTGCTGCTCCAGGGCGGTTCCCTCCCGCTCGTCATACGGCTGTCCCGGGTCGGCGGGACGGACGAGCAGGCCGCGATGGCGGAACTGGCCGGTCTCGTCGAGGAGATCTCGACCGTCGGTGTGGCCGCCCTCGACGACCCGCAGCTGCGCACGGACGGTGGCGAGCCGTTCGACACCGCGGTCGTCGACCGGGTGCGTACGAGCAGCCTCATCCGCGTCGAGTCGGCGGCGGAACGCACCGACGCCGGCGTGGGCCCGCACGAGCAGTTCCGACAACTGCGACGCCGGGTGCTCGACGCCGAACGCGACGCGCTCCTCGATGCGCGGGCGACCGGCAGCTACTCCTCAGAGGTGCTGGCGAAGGCGCAGCGGATGCTGGACGTCGAGGAGTCACGCCTCGACGGTGCCGGCTGATGCCGTCGGTCGGCCGTCAGGCGCTCTCGTGGGTGGCCTGGGTGGCCCGGAGCGACGCGAGGACCTGGTTCTTCAGGTCTTCGGGTGCCGTCTCCTTGCACGCCCGCTGCACGGCCTCGGTGAGGGTCTGGGCGACGAGCGCCTCGTTCTGACACTCCGGGCAGTTCGCGAGGTGCTCGCGGATGTCGGCGGCCTCCGTCTTGCACACCTCGTGACGGAGGTACTCCTCCAGGTCTCGCTTGGCCTTGTCGCAGCCGCAGTCGCTCATTTCTTGCTCCCCTGCTTCGTCACGGTGAACCCCCGGGACGAGGCGTAGTCGGCCAACAGGTCGCGTAGGAGTCGTCGGCCACGGTGCAGACGACTCATCACGGTCCCGATGGGCGTTTTCATGATGTCGGCGATCTCCTGGTAGGCGAAGCCCTCCACGTCGGCGAGGTACACCGCGAGGCGGAAGTCCTCCGGGATGGCCTGCAACGCGTTCTTCACGTCGCTGTCCGGCAGGTGATCGATCGCTTCGGCCTCGGCGGATCGGCTGGAGGTGGCGCTGATCGACTCGGCACCGCCCAACTGCCAGTCCTCGAGGTCGTCGATGGTGCCCTGGTACGGCTCGCGCTGCTTCTTCCGATACGTGTTGATGTACGTGTTCGTGAGGATGCGGTAGAGCCACGCCTTGAGGTTGGTGCCCTGTTCGAACTGCGCGAACGCGGCGAAGGCCTTCACGAACGTCTCCTGGACGAGGTCCTGAGCGTCCGACGGGTTCTTCGTCATGCGCATGGCAGCGCCGTACAACTGATCGATGAACGGCAGTGCCTGTGCTTCGAACAGTGATCGGGGGTCCGGCTCGGCCGGAAGGGCTTCTGGGTCGACGGAGGTCATCACCGGCCAGTCTACGGCCAGCGCCAGACGGCCGTGATCGGCCTCCGTCACCGGTCGTTCCAGTACCGCTGTGGACATCCGCTCCTCCTTCTGCTCTCGACCCCGACTACTGTTGGAACCAATGTTGACCAATCCGTATTCCGCACCAGATTTCGACGTGTACGGCGATGCCGAACCCGAGCACGACGACGCAGCCTGGCCGGCGCCCGTCGCGGGCGGTCCGGTCGATGCGACCGTCTCGCTTCCGGGCTCGAAGTCGCTCACGAACCGCGAGCTCGTCCTGGCCGCTCTGGCCGACGGGCCCTCCCTCCTGCGCGCCCCGCTCCACTCGATGGACAGCACCAACATGGTCGAGGCGCTGCGCGCACTCGGGACCACCATCGTCGAGCGACCGGCGTCGGGCGCCTTCGGTAAGGACTGGCTCGTCACGCCGGGCGAGCTGTTCGGCAGCACGACCGTCGAGTGCGGGCTCGCCGGCACCGTCATGCGCTTCGTCCCACCGCTGGCCGCCCTCGCCCTCGGGCCGACCGTGTTCGACGCCGACCCATCGGCCAGGAACCGGCCGATGGCCACCATGATCGGGTCGCTCCAGGCGCTCGGCGTCGACATCAGCGACGACGGCCGGAAGGCGCTCCCCTTCACGGTGCACGGCACGGGCACGGTGAAGGGTGGCAAGCTCACGATCGACGCGTCGTCGTCGAGCCAGTTCGTGTCCGGCCTCCTGCTGGCCGCAGCCCGCTTCGAGCACGGCCTCCACCTCGTCCACGAGGGCGATCGTCTGCCGAGCCTGCCGCACATCGAGATGACCATCGCGGCCCTCGCGGCCCGCGGGGTCACCGTGGAACAGCCCTCCGTCGGTGAGTGGGTCGTCGCCCCCGGCACGATCGCCGCGCTCGACGTCGACCTCGAGCCCGACCTCTCCAACGCCGCACCGTTCCTCGCCGCGGCGCTCGTCACCGGCGGAAGCGTCACGCTCCGCGGCTGGCCCACCTCCACCACCCAGGTCGGTGCCGACCTGGCGGACCTCCTGCCCCGCTTCGGCGCGACGGTCACCCTCGACGGCGACCGCCTCACCGTCACCGGCGGCGAGCGGATCACCGCGGTCGACCTCGACCTGACCACCGGCGGTGAGCTCGCGCCCGCCCTCACCGCACTCGCGGCACTCGCCGACGGACCGTCGACCATCACGGGCATCGGGCACATCCGTCACCACGAGACCGACCGGCTCGCGGCCCTCGCGACGGAGATCAACAAGCTGGGTGGCGCCGTCACGGAGCTCCCGGACGGTCTCCGCATCGAGCCGCGCCCCCTCCACGGCGGCGAGTGGTCGAGCTACCACGACCACCGCATGGCGACCACGGGAGCGATCCTCGGTCTCGTCGTGCCCGGGGTCACCATCGAGAACGTCGCCACGACCGCGAAGACGCTGCCGCAGTTCACCGAACTGTGGCATGCGATGGTCGGGGGCTGAATCGATGAGCTGGTGGGACGACGGCGTCGACGACGACGAACCGGAACTCGACGAGTCGAGCATCAGGATGCGGCCGAACCCGAAGGCGAACCGCCCACGGACGAAGACGCGCCCCGAGCACCTCGATGCACTGACCGCCCGCGTCCTCGCGGTCGACCGCGGTCGCTACACGGTGCTCCTCGACGAAGGCACGCCCGAGGAGCGCGTCCTGACGTCGACTCGCGCTCGTGAACTCCGCAAGCAGGCCATCGTGACCGGCGACCGGGTTGACGTCGTCGGCGACACCTCGGGCGCCGAGGGCACGCTGTCGCGCATCGTACGGATCGTGCCGCGCACGACGCTGCTCCGCCGCAGCGGCGACGACACCGACGCCATGGAGCGCGTCGTCGTCGCCAATGCCGACCAGATGCTCATCGTCGTGGCTGCGGCGAACCCCGAACCACGTGCCCGACTCGTCGACCGCTACCTCGTCGCCGCCTACGATGCGGGGATCACCCCGATCCTCTGCATCACGAAGACGGACCTCCAGGACCCCGACGAGTTCCTCGCGAACTTCGCCGGGCTCGGCCTGCGGGTGTTCCGCAGCCGGGAGGACGATGTCCCTCTCGCAGAGATCACCGAAGCCCTCATCGGTCACGACACGGTCTTCGTCGGCCACTCGGGCGTCGGCAAGTCCACCCTCGTCAACGCCCTCGTCCCGACCGCTGAGCGCGCCACGGGGCATGTGAACGTCGTCACCGGTCGTGGCCGCCACACCTCCTCGTCGACCGTCTCGTTGCGCATCGAGGCGCCCGGAGGATCCGGGTGGGTCATCGACACCCCGGGCGTCCGCTCGTTCGGTCTCGGACACGTCGACACCGCCAACATCCTGAAGTCGTTCACCGACCTCGCGGAGATCGCGCTCGAGTGCCCACGCGGCTGCACCCATCTGCCCGACGCCCCCGACTGCGCGATCATCGAGGCCGTCGCAGAGGGGCGGCTCGGGGAGAACGGCCCGGCACGCCTCGACTCGCTCCAGCGGCTGCTGGGGACCTTCGCCACGATCAAAGCCGACCAGTACTCCTGACTAGGCTTGGGGTATGCCTGAACCCCTCCGTCTCTCCGCCGGCGACCCGGCCCCCGCGTTCACCCTCACCGACCAGGACGGCACCAGCGTGTCCCTGTCGGACTTCGCCGGACGACGGGTGATCCTCTACTTCTACCCCGCCGCGATGACACCCGGCTGCACCACCCAGGCGTGCGACTTCCGCGACAACCTCGCATCGCTCAGCGGTGCCGGGTACGTGGTGCTCGGCGTCTCGAAGGACTCCGTCGAGAAGCTCAAGGCCTTCCAGGAGGAGGACGGGCTCACGTTCCCGCTTCTCAGCGACCCGGAGTTGACGGTCCACCAGGCGTACGGAGCCTACGGCGAGAAGAACTCCTACGGACGCATCGTCACGGGAGTCCTCCGCTCGACGTTCGTCATCGACGAGACGGGCACCCTCACCCTCGCCCGGTACAACGTCAAGGCCACCGGCCACGTGAAGAGCCTCCGCAAGGCCCTCGGCCTCGACGCCTGACGCGTCGCGGCTGGACCATCACGACCGACGAGTCGCACTCAGATCTCGCGTCGGGTCACGGCGGCGACCGCCGGCGTGAACAGGAGCCCGAGGACGGCCAGCGACGGCAACAGCAGGAACCACCCGATCGCGGGTTGCGCGAAGACCCCCTGGAACGCGCCGACGGCGACGGCGATCTGCACGAGCTGCCAGGTGACCGCTCCCCCGCGGATCCAGCTCCGTCCGCGGATCGCGCCGAGGGCGAGCGCCGTGACGAACGCCGTGGCGATGAGCAGGATCACGAAGATCGCCAGTGCGCTCGTGAACGAGGCCGGCGTCGCCGCGACCAGCTCGAAGAGGAACCAGGCCGAGAGCCCGATCATGAGCAACGCCTCGGCGACGAGCAGGACGATGAAGGCCAGCACCGCCGGATGACGACGCTCCTCCGGGTTCGGAGCGGAGGTGGCGTTTCGATCGGTACTCACAGGGTTCACCCAAACTTGGCTATTGATTTGCTCTTACCGATATGAAACCATGTTTGAGGCCGACATGAGGTCCACGAGGGTGTGGACAGATCCCGAATCCCGGACGATCATCCCCCTCGCATTTCGGCTTTCGCTTCCCGATACCCCTCACTCGGTTGAAGAAATCTCACCATGCAATAAAAGGAGCTCCCCTATGGATTGGCGCGATAAAGCTGCCTGCCTGACCGTCGACCCGGAATTGTTCTTCCCGGTCGGGAACACCGGTCCGGCGGTCGATCAGATCGACAAGGCGAAGGCCGTGTGCGCCACCTGCAGTGTCACGGAGCTGTGCCTCCAGTACGCGCTCGAGACCGGCCAGGACTCCGGTGTGTGGGGCGGCCTCAGCGAAGACGAGCGTCGCGCTCTCAAGCGTCGCGCGGCTCGCGCCCGCCGCGCCTCCTAATCGCGGACGAGAACCCCGGGTGCCGAACGGCCCCGGGGTTCTCGCATGCCCGCGGCCGTTCGCGACGGACCAGGACCTCAGCTCTTGGCGACCCAGCGCATCGGGATCGCGATCGTGACCTCGGTGCCGCTCCCCATGAGCGTGTGCCAGTCGATCGTCCCGCCCAGTTCGCCCTGGATGAGCGTCCGCACGATCTGGGTGCCGAGACCGGACCCGACCTTCCCCTCCGGGAGCCCCACGCCGTTGTCGCGGACCTGCACGCTCAGCAGCTCGTCCGTGCGGTCGGCCGTGATCTCCACGTCGCCGTCGCGGCCGTTCAAGCCGTGCTCCACCGCGTTGGTGACGAGTTCGGTGAGCGCGAGGGCGAGTGGCGTCGCGTACTCGCTCGGGAGCACGCCGAACGAGCCGGAGGACTTCGGGCGGACCGTGGTGTTGTGGGAGCTCGCCACTTCGGCGATGAGCAGGAGCACGCGCTCGAAGACCTCGTCGAAGTCGACGTTCTGGTTGAGCCCCTCGGACAGCGTGTCGTGCACGACCGCGATGGCGGCCACGCGCCGCATGGCCTGCGTGAGGGCGTCGTGGGCGTCCTCCGAGTGCGTCCGCCTGGCCTGGATCCGCAGGAGCGACGCGACCGTCTGGAGGTTGTTCTTCACCCGGTGGTGGATCTCGCGGATCGTCGCGTCCTTCGTGATGAGTTCCTGCTCCTGGTGACGCAGTTCGCTGACGTCGCGGCAGAGCACGATCGCGCCGACCCGCTCGCCGCGGCTCCGCAACGGGATCGCCCGGAGGGAGACCGTCACACCCTTGTCCTCGATGTCGGTCCGCCACGGCGCCCGACCGGTGACGACGAGCGGCAGGGACTCGTCGACGGTGACGGTCCCCGTCCCGGAGAGCAGATGGGTCGTGACGTCCGCGAGCGACTCGCCCTCGAGTTCCTCGGCGAAGCCGATCCGGTTGAAGGCCGAGAGCGCGTTGGGGCTGGCGAAGGTGACGGTGCCGTCGACATCGAGCCGGATCAGGCCGTCGCTCGCGCGCGGTGCGCCACGGCGTGGTCCGGTCGGCGCACCGAGATCCGGGAAGTCGCCGACCGCGATCATCTCGAACAGGTCGCTCGCGCAGTCGTTGAAGGTTAGTTCCTGGCGGCTGGGCGTACGAGCCTCACCGAGATTGGTGTGGCGGGTGATGACCGCGATCGGTCCATCGGCATTGGTCGTCTCGGTCGGAGATATCCGCCGGGCGACGGGTACGGCACGAACCCTGGTCGGGGTCTCCTCGTACCAGTCCGGTGCGGACGACTCGATGATCCGTCCACTCTCGAAACAGTCGGTGACCTGCTTGCGCCATTCCTGCTTGATGGATTGTCCGACGAAGTCGCGATAGAAGAGTGTCGCGGCACTCGACGGACGCGAATGCGCGACCGCGATGAAACTGCCGGAATCGGTCGGTACCCAGATGACGATATCGGCGAACGCCAGATCCGCGAGGAGTTGGCTGTCAGCGAGCAGCATGTGCAGCCACTCCACGTCGGCCGCACTGGAGCGGCCCTGGGCGAGAACGAGATCACTGAGCGTCGACACGATGCCAGTCTAGGCTCGGCCGACCGGCACCGAGTGCGCCGGGCGTCCCCTGACGACCGCTGATCGGGCAGGCACGGAACGACGACGGCGCTCAGCGGCCCGCCTGGGGCCGCTGAGCGCCGTCGATCGGACGTGACGCGTCAGTTGGCCGCGCGGTAGGCGTCCTGGACCGCCTGGGGGATGCGTCCGCGCGACGACACGGCGTGCCCGTTCTTCGCGGCCCACTCGCGGATCGCGGCGAGGTTCTCGGCGCTGTTGCGGGTGCTGGTGTTCGAGGTGCGGCGCCCACGCTTGACCGGGCGTCCGGCCCCGATGTAAGGCTTCAGCGACTCGCGGAGGTTCTTCGCGTTGTCCGCACCGAGATCGATCTCGTATTCGGTTCCGTCGATCGCGAACCGGACGGTCTCTCCTGATCCGGAAGCGAGTTCGCTGCCGTCGAGATCGTCGATGTATGTGGTGATGACTTTCTGAGCCATGGGGGTCCTCCTGAAGATATCCGTGGTGAGTCCGACGGTTATCCGATCATATCGAACACCACCAAGCGAATCTGAATACCGACACGATATCGGAGTAATTCATCACCCAACGGATAGCGATGCATCGGAGGAGAATGCAGATGCATATATCGGCGCGCAAATGCATATTCGGTTGATCACCCAATTGTATTGAGTGACTTCGTCCGGACTATTCCGCTCGGCGCGATCCACTCCGCACACGACGCCCGCGTGCTCCACCCGCCGAGCGCCGCGAGCGGTCCCGCACCGGCGTCGACGGTTGGTCGAGGACGGTGGACACGAACTGCCGCAACGCGACGGGAAGCGCTCCGCGCGGGGCCTGGTCACGCAGGCTCCTCCCCGCGATCACCGCGGCGTCCACCACCCGTTGGTCCTCCGGCAGGAGCGCGGCCGCTTCGATCCCGCCGAAGCGGGAGAGCGTGGACGCCAGCTGGCCGGCCGGACCGGTACCGAGCGCGACGCCACGCAGCCGGTTCACGACCACCGAGATGCGCGACGGGTCGACGAGTTCGACGAGTTCCGCGTGCCCGCGGAGCAGCCTCGTGACCCCGACCGGGTCGGCCGCGCCGACCTCCACCACCCGGTCTGCGGACCCGAGGACGGCGAACGCCGCCCCGTTCCGTCTGGGCGCGAACAGGTCGCTCGAGATCTCCTCGTCCGCCTCCAGGCAGAATGCCGTGTCGATCACGATGTCGTCCATCCACGCCCGGCAGCGTTCGATGGTCGTCGCGACGCGCTCCGTCGACAGTTCCGTCCAGCGCGCCGCACGGGAGATGCCGGTCAGGACCCGGAACGCCCCGGACGGCGACGGATGGACGACCGCGATCCGCTCGAGCTGCTCGACGTCGAGCGCTCCACTTCCGGCCAGCCGGCAGGCCGCGGCGAACCCGGGTGCCTCGTCGAGGAGGCCGAGCATGGCCGCGACCGATGACCCGTAGGTGTCCGCGTCGATGAGGACGACCCGGCGTCCGCGCGCGGCGAGTTCACTGGCGATGCCCGCGGCGACGGTGGTCGCGCCGGGCGACCCGGCCGCGCCCCACACCGCGATGACCCGCCCGGCGGCCTGGGCGACCGGACGAGGGCCGTCACCGCCGAGGTCGAGCGGCGCGATGGCCCGATCCAGCTCCTCGGGATCGACCGGCAGGAGGACGATGTCGACCAGGCCCAGCCCCGCCGCATGGCGACGCTCGGACTCACCGGACGCGAGCGCCACGACCCTCGTACCCACGCGGTCCGCGAGGTCGATGAGTTCGGCGCTCAGGCGGTCGACCCCGGGTGACACGAGCAGCACGTCGACGGGCGTCCCGGCACCGATGCGCTCGTCGAGTTCGGCGCCGTCGTGACAGCGCCAGGCGACGCGGTGTCCGAGGTCGAGCATCGTCGCGAGGATCTCGCCCTCGACCCGCGGATCGAGGGCGAGTCCGACACGCTGCATCAGCGTTCGCCGGGCTCGGTGGGGACCACGGACAGCAGGTGCGCTGCAGCCGTCGCCGAGAGGACCGTCGCGACGGCCGAGCGTGGGACCGCGAGCTCGAGCGCGACCGAGCCGCGGCCGGACAGTAGCCCTTCGTCCTCGCCGACCCGTACGACCGTCGCGGCCGAGACCAGCACCTCCGGCACTCCGTACCCGTCGCCTTCCGGCGCGGCCGCCCAGAGGTCGACGACGGTCCCCGGCACGACGTCGGCGCCGAGCCGGCCGGCCGGTTCGACGACGAGCGTGGTCACGCCGACGGCGCTCGCCTCGCCGAGCGCGTCGAGCGGTACGAGCTCCCCCGCCGCGATCGTCCGCGTGACGACGATTCCCGCCGGCGGCGCCGCTCCGGCTCCGAGGTACCCGCTTTCGACCGATCCCAGACGTGCGTCGATCACCTGGAGTGAGGAGCGGTCGAGCCGCGTTCCGGGCGTCAGCGTCTCGGAGGCCGCATACACCGGGGTCGTCCGACTCGAGGTCGTGACGAGCCACCACACCCCCAGGATCGACGCGACCACCAGCATGAGGCCCACGAGGAAGCGTGGGTCCACCCAGATGCGCGACCGGGACACCGGCCGTCCGCCGACACCATGACGCAGTCCGGCGAGACGGTCGCTCATCCGCTCGTCGCCGTCGCTTCGCGCCCCTCCGCCTTCCGATCCGTGTCCCCGCTCGCTTCCCCGCACCGTCTCCTCCTTCATGGGCACCCCGCGCGCCGCTTCCGGTCCCATGCTGCCCGGGCTCCGGACATCGCGCCGAAGTTATCCACAGCCCGGCGGACGATGCTCGCGCGAGAGGATAATCGAGGAATGGAATCGCAGCGCGATGCGGCCCCGCTCGGTCGCTTCCTCACCGTCGCCGACACGGCCGAGGTCTTGAACGTCTCGGCCCAGCACGTGGCCGAGCTCATCTCGAGCGGTGAGCTGCCCGCCATCCGGATCGGGCGCAGCGGACCGTGGCGCATCGAGTTCCCGGCACTCGAAGCCTTCATCAGCGGTCAGTACGAGGAGGCACGTCGTGCAGGCCTCTGGCATCAGGCCCAGCTCACCGAACTCGCCGAGTTCTCCGGCGCACCGATGCTCCGGCCCGTGCCTCCCCTCGGCTGAGCCCCGGCCCCGGCGGGCGCCCGCCGAAACGCCTCAGGCAGCACACTCGACGACGACGACCTCCGAGAGCACGACGACGCGGATCTGTTCGACGCTCCGGCTCCGGCGCGGCGACCCCGGCTCGTGGACGGCCAGATCGAGATGATCGCGGCCCACTCGGTCGATCGTGCCCGTCCAGCTGCCCGTCCGGGTCCGCACGACCACCGCAGCACGGCGCCGGCACAGATCACGGAGCAGGAATGAGACGGTCAGGCGGTCGAGCAGTCGCGGTTCGCGGACCGCGACGTCGTCGAGACTCCAATCGACCTGGGTCTGCGTCATGGCGATTGCCGCGATCGCATCGAACGGGACGACGACCTCCCGGCCGCCCGGGCTGCCGGAATCGGCCTGCAACCAGTCCTTCCCGATGCTCCGGACCCGCAGCCGCCAGGTCGTCCCGTCGACGAGTTCGACGACGAGCGGTCCCGGTGCGCCGGCATCGCCGCAGAGGGCGACCAGCCGCTCACGGAGGGTGAGACGCCCACGCCGGAGCCGCTCGGCCTCGATGCGGACGGCGTCGTCGTCGACGGCGAGCTCGTCGTCGAGCTGACCGGCGAGATCGTCGAACAGGCTGTCCCAACGCATACGCCGACGGTAGTGCGCCGAGAGCGGCCTCGTCCTGCGTTCTCCACAGACCCCTGGTCCTGGACGCGGGGTACCTGACATGATGAGTGTGACATTTCAGATTCCGGTCGCCCGACTCGTGGCGCCCGCGCACCCCTCGGAGGCCCCATGAGCACCGCTGCCCGGCACGACGACGACGAGCCCGAAGCACGCACGGCTCGCCTCCGGCCCGCGCCTCCGCTCCCCGAGCGACGCACGCGAGAGGTACGGGCGGCCGCCCGGACCGGTGCGGACGACTATTTCGCGCCCCAACCGGCGCCCCGAGCCGAGCTCCCCGATCCGCGACCACTGCTCGAGAACCTGACTCGGAGCGTGATCGAGGTGATCGCCGGAGCCCGCGACCTCACGCAGCTCGCGCGCTGGATCACCGCCGACGTGCACACCGTCCTACTGAAGCGCGTGATCCTCGCCGAACGGGCACGACGCGTCCGCGGCGTCCCGGGCACCGTCCCGGTCGTCTCGATCGGCACCGTGACCGTCTCCGAGCCACGCGACGGGGTCGTGGAGTCCGTGGTCATCGTCCACGGACGAGCCCGGTCCCGAGCCGTGGCCATCCGACTGGAGGGCTTGGACGGCCGCTGGAGGGCGACCTCGGTGAGCGTGCTCTGACCGCCGCTGCATCCGCGCAGTACCCGACAGACGAGAACCCTCCGGACCGATGTCACCATGGTCCGGAGGGCTCCCGTTTCGTGCCGGCGTGGGCCTACTTCTTCTTGCCCTGCTTGCGACGGTCCGAACGGTTGCTCGGAGCAGCCGCAGGGGCTTCTGACTGCTGACCGAAGGCCCCGCGCGACGCCTTCGCGGCCGGGGCCGCCTTCGTCGCGGGAGCCGCATCGCCGGCGGGACGGTTCGTCTGCTGGAGGCGCTGTGCGCGTTCGGTGGCCGCCTTCTCGATCTGCCCGCGCTGATTGCGGACCTCGACCCCGCCCTGCTCGGTCGGTGCGGAGTAGCTGAGCTTCTCGGTGTCGGGGGTCTCCTGCGTGAGGCCCTTGGCCGTGATCGCCGGTGCGGCGGTGCCGGCATCGACCTCGCCGGCGACCTCGACCTCGAGGTTGAACAGGAAGCCGACGCTCTCCTCACGGATCTGGCCCATCATCTGCTGGAACATCGCGTAGCCCTCGCGCTGGTACTCGACCAGCGGATCGCGCTGCGCCATGGCCCGGAGACCGATGCCGTCCTTCAGGTAGTCCATCTCGTACAGGTGGTCGCGCCAGCGGCGGTCGATCACCTGGAGGACGACGCGGCGCTCGAGCTCGCGCATCGCCGGGGCACCGAGCGACTCCTCGCGGTTGGTGTAGGCGAGTTTGGCGTCGGAGAGGATCTCGCGGCGCATGAAGTCGCGGTTGATCCGCCCCTTCGTCCCGGCCTCCTGGACGACCTCGTCGATTGTCAGGCCGACGGGGTAGAGCGTCTTCAGTTCTGCCCAGAGTGCGTCGAAGTCCCAGTCGTCGCCGTTACCCTCGCCGGTGTGCTCGTCGAGGACGTCGTCGACGACGCTCTCCAGGAACTGCTGCGCACGATCGTGGAGGTCGTCTCCTTCGAGGATGTGGCGGCGGTCGGAGTAGATCGCCTCACGCTGCCGGTTGAGGACGTCGTCGTACTTGAGCACGTTCTTGCGGATCTCCGCGTTCCGCGCCTCGACTTGCGACTGGGCACTGCGGATCGCGCGGCTCACGATCTTCGACTCGATCGCGAGGTCGTCGGGCACGTTCTGGCGCCCCATGAGGCTCTCCGCGGCTCCGGCGTTGAAGAGGCGCATGAGGTCGTCGGTGAGGGACAGGTAGAACCGGCTCTCGCCCGGGTCTCCCTGACGACCGGAGCGACCGCGCAGCTGGTTGTCGATGCGGCGCGACTCGTGGCGTTCGGTACCGAGGACGTAGAGTCCACCGGCGTCGATGACCTTGTCGGCCTCCTCCTTGACCGCTGCCTTCACCTCGGTGAAGACCTCGTCCCACGCGGCCTCGTACTCCTCGGGGGTGTCGATCGGGCTGAGGCCCTTGGCGTTCATCTCCGCGACAGCGAGGAACTCGGCGTTGCCGCCGAGCATGATGTCGGTTCCACGACCGGCCATGTTGGTGGCGACGGTGACCGAGCCGAGTCGACCGGCCTGGGCGATGATCGCGGCTTCACGCGCGTGGTTCTTCGCGTTGAGGACCTCGTGCTTGACGCCCTTCTTGGCGAGGAGCCGCGACAGGTACTCGCTCTTCTCGACGCTCGTGGTGCCCACGAGGACCGGCTGGCCCTGCTCGTGGCGCTCGACGATGTCCTCGACGACCTGTGCGAACTTCGCCTCCTCGTTCTTGTACACGAGGTCCGACTGGTCGATGCGCTGCATGGGGCGGTTGGTCGGGATCGGGACGACGCCGAGCTTGTACGTCGACATGAACTCCGCCGCCTCGGTCTCGGCCGTACCGGTCATGCCGGACAGCTTCTCGTAGAGACGGAAGTAGTTCTGGAGCGTCACGGTCGCGAGGGTCTGGTTCTCGGCCTGGACGGCGACGCCCTCCTTGGCCTCGATCGCCTGGTGGATGCCCTCGTTGTAGCGACGTCCGACCAGGATGCGACCGGTGTGCTCGTCGACGATGAGCACTTCGCCGTTCATCACGACGTAGTCCTTGTCCTTCTTGAAGAGCGCGCGGGCCTTGATCGCGTTGTTCAGGAAGGAGATGAGCGGGGTGTTGGCGGACTCGTAGAGGTTGTCGATGCCGAGGTAGTCCTCGACCTTCTCGATGCCGGGCTCGAGCACGCCGACGGTGCGCTTCTTCTCGTCGACCTCGAAGTCCTCACCGGGCTCGAGTCGTACCGCGAGCCGGGCGAACTCCTGGAACCAGCGGTTCGCCTCACCGGAGGCCTTCCCGGAGATGATGAGCGGGGTCCGTGCCTCGTCGATGAGGATGGAGTCGACCTCGTCGACGACGGCGAAGAAGTGACCGCGCTGGACCATGTCCTTCGCCTGCCACGCCATGTTGTCGCGGAGGTAGTCGAAGCCGAACTGGTTGTTCGTGCCGTAGGTGATGTCGGCCGCGTACTGCTCACGGCGCTGCTCCGGCGTCTGCCCCTCGACGATCACGCCGGTCGTCATGCCGAGCGCACGGAAGACGCGCCCCATGATCTCCGACTGGTACGACGCGAGGTAGTCGTTCACCGTGACGATGTGCACGCCCTTGCCGGCGATGGCGTTCAGGTAGGCCGGAAGGGTCGCGACGAGCGTCTTGCCCTCACCGGTCTTCATCTCGGCGATGTTGCCGAGGTGGAGCGCGGCCCCACCCATGATCTGGACGTCGAAGTGGCGCATGCCGATCGTGCGGCGTGCAGCTTCGCGCACCGCGGCGAAGGCCTCGGGGAGGAGGTCGTCGAGGGTCTCGCCGTTCTCGAAGCGCTCGCGCAGCTCGACGGTCTCGCTCTTCAGCTCCTCGTCGCTCAACTCCGTGAAGTCGTCCTCGAGGGCATTGACCGCCTTCGTGAGGCTGGTCAGCTTCCGGAGGATGCGACCTTCGCCGACGCGAAGGATCTTCTCAAGTGGTGAGGCCACGAATTGCTCTCCATTACGTGTTCCTGATCTCCGTCCTGGTCGACTGACCGGGACGGACGGGGTGCACCAGAACGGGGCAGTCCTCTGAACATGTTAGCGGGGAGTCCCTTGAGTGGACGCTGTGTATCGAGGGGCGGTCGGATGTCGACGGAGCGCCGCCGCAGTGCGGGACGGACGGCTCACTAGGCTGGCGACACCCTACCGCGTAGGTAATTCATGGAGGTTCGATGTCGGTCAAGCACGGTCTGCTCGCGATCCTCGCGCTCGGTGACGACTACGGGTACCGTCTGCGTGGCGAGTTCGACCGGCGGACGACGCCCGACACACCGCTCAACGTCGGCCAGGCCTATGCGACCCTCGATCGTCTCGAGCGGGACGGGCTCGTCGAGCGCGCCGCCGTGGACGCACAGGGGCATGTCTTCTACCGCATCACCGCCGACGGGCGCGACGTGCTCGAACGCTGGTGGGCGACACCCGTCACGGCGAGTGCCTCGCGCGACGAGCTCCCGAACAAGGTCGCCCTCGCGGCGTCGCTCGAGGGCGTCGACGTGTTCGGGGTCATCGCCGTCCAACGCGCGTGGGCACTCGATCTCGTGCAGCAGCTCGACGAGGACCTCTCGGCGCTCCCCCCGACGCCGCAGGGTGACATCGTGTGGATCGGGCTCGAAGCCAGACGGCGACGCTCCCTGGCCGAGCTCGACTGGCTCGAGGCGACCTCGGCACGCCTGCGCGTGCACGACGCCGTCTTCGAGGTCGGCACCGACATGCCACGACGCGGCCGCCCGGCGAACCGGGCGACCGCGTCGGTCGGGGTGCAGGACGCTAGTTCGAGCCGTCCTCGAGGCTGATCACGCCGTAGTCCCAACCCTTGCGGCGGTACACGACGCTCGCCCGCTCCGACGAGGCGTCGATGAACAGGAAGAAGTCGTGGCCGACGAGTTCCATGCGGTCGACGGCGTCCTCGACGCTCATCCACTCCGCGGGGAACTCCTTCGTGCGGATGACGACCGGCGAGTACGCCTCCTGCTCCTCGTCCTCGTGGGTCAGCGTCGCGACGCTGCCGGTCGCGACCTGCTCGAGCAGCTCCGGTGCGGCAGGGGTGATGTCGACGCCGCTGAACCCCTCGCTGCTGGCGGCGTGCAAGGAGGTGCGGTGCTTGCCACGGTGCTCCTTCTTGCGGTCCTTCGAGCGGCGGACGCGCTCGAGCATCCGCGCGATCGCGAGATCGAAGGCCACGTACTTGTCGGAGCCGGTCGACTCCGCACGAACCAACGGTCCGGGGCCGACGAGCGTCAGCTCGACACGGTCCTCGCCCTTGCGCCCGTTGGCGTCGTGATGGCGGGACACCTTGATGTCGAGCGACTGCGCCTGCTCGACCAGATGGGCGACCTTCTCCGCCTTCTCGGTCGCGTACTCGCGGAACCGATCGGTGATGCCGAGTCCAAGTCCGACGATGTTGATATCCACGTTCGACCTCCTCATCCGGCTGACCACCCGGTCCCGGGCGGTCCTTTCACGCCGTTCTGCCACCGTAGTGCCCGAGCCTGCGGAAGTCATCAGCGGTGTTCAGGGAACGTTCATCTTCCGGCCTCGTGACCCGCCGTCCGTTCACGGTCCGACCCTGGCGAGGGCCACGACACCGACCACGAGACCACCACCGTCGCGCATCGCCCGAACGGCCTCCCCGACGGTGGCCCCCGTCGTGACGACGTCCTCCACGAGGAGGAAGCGGCGTCCGTCGAGCCGCCGCGCCGCGACCAGTGCCCCGGCGAGGTTCTCCAGACGCTCAGCCCGGCCGAAGTCCCGCTGGTCGGCTGGTTGCCGTGCCCACCGCAGCGGGCGCGACGGTCTGGTGCCGAGCCGACGCACGAGCTGCTCCACCGGATGGAAGCCCCGCTCGCGGGCGGCGCATCGCCTGGCCGGGATCGTCGCGATCTCCGGCGAGACGCCGCCCATCGCCCGGCTCGCCTCGAGCACGGCGGACCGGAACGCCGGTTCGAGCGCGGCGGCCAGCGGTCGGACGAGGCCGGTCCGGGCGTCCTCTTTGTAGGCGAGGAGGACGGCGCCGACGAACTCGTCGTACCGACGGGCGGCGAGACCGGGGGTACCGCCCGCATCGCTCCACCGCACGAGGTGGGCATCGTCGTCGGAGGCCGCCGGCCGGACCAGCCGCCCGAGGCAGTCGTCGCACAGCCCACGGTCCGGCGCACCGCATCCGGCGCACGTGACCGGGACCAGCAGGGCCCACGCGTCCAGGCAGGCTTCGCGGACATGAGCGAGGGTCGCACTTCGACTCGACGAGGATCGCATCATCCGATGGTCGCGCCCACGCAGCGCGTCCGGTGGCGCATCGTCCGAGACGCAGACGGCTCCGGGACGCCGGACGCGCTGTGGAGCGCGCTCACTCAGTCCGGCGACCCCAACTGGGTCGCGATGAACCGGACGTCGCTGCCCGCCTCCTGCCAGCTCGATCCACGGGGCAACAGCAGCCGGCCGTCACTCGTGAGGGCACGCAGTTGCGTCGGTCCGTTGCCCCCGACCAGGTTCGTGACGTCCGCCAGCTTGGGCACGGGCGCGGAGCGGCCACCGATCTGCTGCGTGACGATCGTCGTCCCGTCACCGCCGCCCAGCAGGACGGCGACCGTGATGTCGTCGACCCAGGTGACGGTCGTCGCCTCCGTGGACATCACCCGGAGCTCCACCGGGTCGCCGAGTCGCAACGGCGCGTTCCGGTCACCGCGGATGATCGCCGCGGCCACGAGCCGCGACTGCGTCCCGTCCCTGAGCACCGCGACGAGGCGCGTACCCTCCCGGGACACCTGGATCGAATCGATCGTGGACGCGCCGGTCCAACTCGTCGCGACCTGCACCGTGCCACCCGCGGCGTCGTGCGCGAGCAGTGCGGACGGCGCCGCTGCCGGGACCGTCCAGGTGAAGCCGAACGGGTCCATCGTCGGCGGGAGGAGGCCCGGGCGGTTGTCGACGAGCCGGACGTCGCCGTCCGCCTGGATCACCGTGACGCCGGCGGCGGAACGGACCGCGGCCTGGTCATGGTCGGCGGACAACACGGCCGCGTCGGCCCCGGCCGCCACGACCGCCGCCGATATCCCCGGCACGGCCTCGAGCCGGTTCCCCGAGGCGAAGCCGAACTCGTCCCCGCGCTGGACGAGTGCCCGGGGGTCGACGCGTGGTGCGGCGAGCGACAGCGGCGAGACCGTCTGCGTGGAGTTGCCCACGACGGTGATCGCGACGTTCGAGACGGCGGCGACCCCGCCGACGCTGCCCGAAAGCTGCACCAGGCTGCTGCTCAGTTGGAGTTGCATCCGCTGGAGGGTGACCGCGTCCGCCTGCAGGGCCGGTTTGGTCAGGTCCACGCGCGCGGTCCCTGCCTCGACCGGAACGGCGTCACTCGTGAGCGAGGTCCCCTCGGGGAACGCCGTCGCCACCGCGCCCTTCAACCATTCGGCCGGTCCGTCGAGGAGCGCCCCGACGATCCTCGTCGCGGTCGACGCTCGCGAGGGGAACCAGCGCTGGTCGGGGACGAGTCGGGTGAAACTCGGGTCGAAGTAGCTCAGGGAGTACGCCGCGAAGACGTCGGCGAACGTCGAGGACTCGAGGACGATGCCAGGCGGAGCAGCCGCGATGCGCCACTCCCCCCGCACCTGCTCGAAGGAGTAGGTCCAGCTGAGCGGCGACGAGTTCCCCGATTCGCGGTACTCACCCCGATCATCGACCGCCGCGACGGGGCTGACGGTGAGTTGCACCGTGTCGGCGACCGGGGCGAACGTGCGGCCGCCCTGGTCGATGGTCACTCCGGCGTCGGGATCCCAGTCGGACCGGAGCGCCGGTGCGAGGAACTCCCGCGCGATCTCGTAGTTGTTCTGCGGGCTCGCGGCGGCGTCGATGAAGCCCCGGAGGATCTGCTCCGGCGTCGCCCCCTCGGCGGGGCCCGGCGCGATGAAGTTGACGTCGACGTCGCCGCCGTCCCCCTCGACCGTGCCGCCGTCCTGCACGGAACCGCCCCGCGGGATGCCCACGCAGGCGGTGAGCACAATCACGAGGAGCATCGGCAGCGCCGCCGCAGCGATCCGACGTACTGCGGACCGTCGTCTCGGCGATCGTGCGGGGACGTCAACCACGAGCATCCTCCTTGTCGTCGTCCGTCGATCGCACGGTCGGGAGTGAGCGGGTCGTCGGCGCGGTGAGCTCGTCGACGATGGACTCGATCGCATCGTCGGGCGGCAGGCTGATGGGCGAGCGGACGATCTCCGTCCCGGGTTCGCGTGGGATGGTGAGGCGGAAGGACGAGCCGGCGGCGGGCTCCGACCAGACCTCCAGCCACCCCTCGTGCAGGACCGCGTCCTCGAGGGAGATCGCGAGCCCGAGCCCGGTCCCGCCGATGGTGCGCTTGCGCGACGGGTCCGCGCGCCAGAAGCGGTCGAACACGCGCTCGGTCGCCTCGCGCGTCATGCCCTGGCCGTAGTCGCGCACCGCGATCGCGACCGAGGACTCGTTGCTGTCCACCGACACCACGATCGGTTTGCCCTCGCCGTGCTCGATGGCGTTGCCGACGAGGTTGCGCACGATCCGCCGGATACGCCGCGGGTCCATCGGGACCGCAGAGTAGCCACCCGGTGCGACGATCCGGAGGTCCGAACCGGTGGGCTCCGCGAGCGGGCGGAGCTCCTCCACGACCTCTTCGGCGAGATGGACGAGACTCGTCGGTTCCAATTCGAGTTCGATGCTGCCCGCGTCGTAGCGGCTGATCTCCAGCAGATCGGCCAGCAGGATCTCGAACCGCCCGACCTGGTCGTGGAGGAGCTCGGCCGTCCGCTCGGTGGCCGGCGGGAAGGAGTCGCGCTGGTCGTAGAGCACGTCGCCGGCCAGGCGGATGGTCGTCAGGGGCGTGCGCAGCTCGTGCGAGACGTCCGAGACGAACCGTTGCTGCACGAGCGAGAGCTCCGCGAGTTCCTTGATCTGCTTCTGCATGCTGGCGGCCATCCCGTTGAAGGAGCGGGCGAGGATGGCGAGCTCGTCCTCGCCCTTCTCGGGCATCCGCACGTCCAGGTCACCGCCGGCGAGACGTTGGCTCGTCTCGGCGGCGGACCGGATCGGTGTCGCGACGAAGCGGACGATGAACCACGCGGCACCACCGACGAGGATCATGAGGCCGACGCCCGCGACGAAGAGGGTCCGTTGCACGAAGCCGAGCGTCTGCTCCGATTCGCTCAGGTCGTAGCCGAGGTAGATCTCGTAGGAGCCGGCGGTCGGCATCGAGACCTCCGAGCCCACGACGATGCCGGCCGTCGACGAGCCGTCGGCCGCGGTGAGGGTGACCGACTGCCATTGGAGGGTGTCCGGGTCGGCCCGGACCGCCTCGGTCAGCGCGTCGGAGATGACACCGCCGCCGAGCCCCGGCGACTCGAAGCCCGGGGGTGTGACCTGACTGAAGTCCTGGCCCGGTGCTCGGTAGGCGGCGATGAGGCTGCTGCCGGACGTCGTCTGGAGATCGGTCCGCACGGTCCCCATGAGCTGCTGCAGGGCGACCCGCTCGCTGGCGTCGGACGCGTCGAGGATGCTCTGCGCGGACGCGATGGCGCGACCGGAGCCGCCGAGCGCCTGCTGCAGCCGGGATTGGAAGAGGTCGTTGCCGATGCTGAACGAGAGGTATGCGCCGGTCAGGAGGATGGCGAGTCCCGAGAGGCCGACCGTGATGGCGACCGTCCGGAACTGCAGCGAGCGCCGCCACTGCGAGCGCACCTGCTGCGGCCACCTCCGCCACAGCCGCCAGTCGGCCGCCCAGCCGGCGAGTCGGGAGGCCATGTCGGATCAGCCGGTGACCGCGCCGGCGCGGTATCCGACGCCACGCACCGTCATGACGATCTTCGGGTTGTCGGGGTCTTCCTCGACCTTGGCGCGGAGCCGCTGCACGTGGACGTTCACGAGTCGGGTGTCGGCCTTGTAGTGGTATCCCCAGACCTGTTCGAGCAGCATCTCGCGGGTGAAGACCTGCTGGGGTTTGCTGGCCAGTGCGAGGAGGAGGTCGAACTCCAGCGGCGTGAGCCCGATGACGCCGTCGGCGCGACGGACCTCGTGGCCCGCGACGTCAACGGTGAGGTCGCCGATGCGGAGGGTCTCCGCGAGGTCGGCGGCCGGCGCGCGCAGCCGCGTGCGGATCCGGGCGACGAGCTCCTTCGGGTTGAACGGCTTCACCATGTAGTCGTCGGCGCCGGACTCGAGCCCCTTCACCACGTCCGCGGTGTCGGACTTCGCGGTCAGCATGATGACCGGGACGCCGGACTCCTGACGGATCAGGCGGCACACCTCGATCCCGTCGATCCCCGGGAGCATGAGGTCGAGGAGGACGAGGTCGGGCTTGGTGTCGCGGAACGCCTGGAGCGCGCCGCCGCCGTCCGCGCAGAACGACGGCTCGAAGCCCTCGGTGCGCAGCACGATGCCGATCATCTCGGCGAGTGCGGTGTCGTCGTCGACGACGAGAATGCGTGCGTTCATAGCTCCGTCTCGGGTGTGACCGGCCGGCCGCGCTGCCTGACCGGTGTCCTTACGTCTCGCCTCAGCGTAGTCGAAGTGTCCAGGAGAACCGCCGAACCGCCGGTCGCGGGCAGGCTCGGTGTGACAACATGGAGTGGTTCGAGACGGCGAGGGGGTGTTGCTGATGGACACGGAACAGCGAGCCGGGGGCGAGATGGGCGATCAGGATCCGAACCCGTGGGCGACGCCGCAGGGGCCACAGCAGCCGGTGGCGCCGGAGCAGGCGACACCGCAGCCGTTCCCAACGCAGCAGGGGTATCCACAGCAGCCCGGCTCTCCGCCGCTGGCCCCACAGGGAGCCCCACAGCAACCCGGCTATCCGCCGCAGCAGGGATACCCGCAGCAGCCCGGGTACCCGCCGCAGCAGGGATACCCGCAGCAGCCCGGGTATCCGGCGCAGGCGGCGTACCCACAGCCGGGATACGGCCAGCAGCCGTATCCGCAGCAGGTCCCGCCCCAGTACACCCAGCCGTACCCCCAGGCTCAGCAGCCCGGGTACGGGACCCCTCCCTCGGCTCCGACCGCCGCCTACGACGCGAATCCCTACGCGACCGGTGCGTCCTGGGCCCCGGGTCCCCAGCAGGGATGGGCACCACCACCGAAGCCGGGGCTCATCCCGCTCCGGCCGCTGTCCTTCAGCGATCTGTTCGGCGCGCCCTTCCTCGTGCTGCGCCGCAACCCGAAGGCGACGTTCGGGAGCGCCCTGCTGCTGCAGGGTCTCACCGCCGTCCTCTCCCTCGTCATCGTCGGCGTCGTCACCTGGCTCTCGCTGAGCCGGCTGTCGCAGGCGGCCCCTGGCGAGGAGGACGCCATCAGCGCCGGGGCCATCACGGCCATCATCCTGTCCTTCCTCATCCCGGTGGCGGTCTCGATCGCCGGTAGCGCGATCCTGCAGGGCATCATCGCGCAAGAGGTCGCTCGCGGCACCCTCGGTGAGAAGCTGCCACTCGGCGTGCTCTGGCGGCGCACGAAAGCGCGCTTCCTGCCGCTCATCGGCTACACCTTCCTCCTGATCGGTGTCGTGACGGTGTTCATCGCCGTCGCCGTGGGCCTCGGATTCGTGCTGACCGGTCTCGGCGGGACCGCGGGCGTGGTCCTGACGGTGGTCATGGGCATCGGCGCCCTGCTCGTCCTGATCTCCGCTTCCGTGTGGCTCGGGACGAAGTTCTCCCTCACACCGAGCATCATCGTCCTCGAGAACGGCAGGGTGTTCCCCTCGCTCGCTCGCTCCTGGCGTCTGACCGACGGCTATTTCTGGCGGACCTTCGGCGTCCAGTTCCTCGTCTCATCGGTCGTCAGCGTCGCGTCGCAGGTCGTCGCGACCCCGATCAGCCTGCTCGCGAGTCTCGTCCCCGTGCTGTTCGTCGGGGTGGACTCGGAGGCGACCATGATCGTCGCCACCATCGCCGCGCAGGGCCTGTCCCTGCTCGTCTCCGTCATCATCGGCGCGATCACGGTCGTCGTCATCAGTGCCACGTCGGCGGTCATCTATGTCGACCTGCGGATGCGCAAAGAGGGGCTCGACCTCGACCTCGCGCGGTTCGTCGAGGCGCGCGCGGGCGGTCGCGAGACGGTCGACAACCCCTTCGATGCCGCCGCCGCCGGGGGCAAAGCGACCCGATGAGCCCGCTGTTCCTCGCGTCGCGCCTCGACGTCCCGCTCGTCCCGGATGCACCGGGCGCCCGGGACCTCCTGCAGCGTGAGCTGTCGAAGCCCGAGTACCAGACGGCGCAACCGTCGTTGTGGGACATCGTGTCGAAGGCGTTCTGGGACTGGGTGAACTCCCTCCGGGTACCGGGTGAGGGCCCCTTCACCGGCCTGTTCCCGATCATCGCGATGACCGTGGTCGTCGTCGGGATCGTCATCGCGTTCATCGTGTGGGGCCTCCCCCGCCTCAACCGGCGGAGCGCCCGTCAGCTCGACCTCTTCGGCGAACGCGACGATCGGACCGCCGAGCGGTTGCGTCAGGACGCGAGGACCGCCGCCGCGGCCGGCGACTGGACACTCGCGCTCCAGGAGCTGTATCGGGCGATCGCTCGCGGACTGTCCGAGCGGACGATCGTCGTGGTCACCCCCGGCACGACGGCGCACGGTTTCGCCGCCCGGGCGGCGGCCGCGTTCCCGCAGGACGGGCGCGCGCTCGCGGAGGCCGCGGACGTCTTCGACGCCGTCCGCTACCTCGAGGCGACGGGTACCGAGGCACAGTACCGGGAGCTCGAAGCACTCGACGCGCGGCTCTCCGTCGCCGCGCCGCAGCTCCTCGCCGACCCCGAGGAGCTGGTCCGGTGACGCTCACGACGAAGCCCACGGAGCATGGGCAGCCCGAGCCCGACGTCGCCACACCACGGCTGCGGACCCGGCTGCGACGGAACCGGTTCTGGATCATCGCGGCGGTCTTCGCGGTCGGGATCGCCCTCGTGCTCATGTTCGCGACGCGAGGCGCGTCGATCGACGCGGCGCTGCTCAGTCCGGGCAACCAGACCCCGAACGGCGGACGCGCGCTCGCGCAGGTGCTCCGTCAGGAGGGCGTCACCGTGACGGAGACCACCACGCTCGATGCGACGCTCGAGGCGGTCGAGGACACCGACAGCACCGTCCTCCTGTTCGATCCCAGCGGGCTGCTCGACGCCTCGCAGCTCGAGCGGTTGGGCGACGCCGACGCCGGACTCGTCGTCGTCACCCCCCGGGCCGCGGCGCTCCGCACCCTGTTCCCCGGCGTCTCGTTCGCGGGCAGCTCGGATGCCTCCGACGTCCTGTCGTCCGACTGCGGCGACCCCACCGCCGAGCGGGCGGGGACGGTCACCGGTGGCTGGACGCTGTACACGACCACCGACGCCGACGCCGAGGGCTGCTTCACGGCCGACAGCGGCGGGAGCGCGGTCGTGACGCAGGCGGACGGCGCACGGGTGCTCCTCGGCTCGGCCGACGCCCTGACGAACGACGTCGTCGACCGTGCAGGGAACGCCGCCCTCGCGCTCGGCCTGCTCGGCTCGACCGAGCAGTTGGTCTGGTACCTGCCGAGCCTCGCCGACGTGCCCGTCACCGGCCCCCCGAGCCTCGACGCGCTGACGCCGAGCTGGGTCGCCGGGGTCACCGGCACCGTCATCATCACGGCGATCCTGGCCATGTTCTGGCGCGGGCGGCGCTTCGGCCCGCTCGTCATCGAGGACCTGCCCGTCGCGGTCCGTGCGAGCGAGACGATGGAGGGGCGCGCACGCCTCTACCAGCGGTCCGGCAACCGTCAGCGGGCGCTGGACGCGCTGCGGATCGGCACCGTGTCCCGCCTCGCGGTCGCCGTGGGCCTCTCGCGCCACGCCTCGGTCGTCGAGGTCGCCGACACGGTCGCCGGACTCGCCGGACTCGACCCTCAGCACGTGCGGTCCGTCCTGCTCGACGCCGTACCGACGAGCGACGCCGAGCTCGTCTCCCTGTCCGATCACCTGCTCGATCTCGAAGCCGCCGTCGCGCGCGCCACGGACCTCACCGGAAGGAACCATCCATGACCGACGCCCCCGTGCCAGGATCCACCGCACCGAACCCGGACGACCTTCGGCGAGCACTCGCCCAGGTCCGCGTCGAGGTCGGCAAGGCCGTCGTGGGTCAGGACGCCGCCGTCACCGGGCTCGTCATCGCGCTCCTCGCCAAGGGCCACGCGCTCCTCGAGGGTGTGCCCGGCGTCGCGAAGACGCTGCTCGTCCGATCACTCAGCCACGCGCTCAGTCTGGACACGAAGCGTGTGCAGTTCACGCCCGACCTCATGCCCGGCGACGTCACGGGCTCCCTCGTCTACGACGCCAAGACCGGGGAGTTCGAGTTCCGCGAGGGCCCGGTGTTCACGAACATCCTGCTGGCCGACGAGATCAACCGCACGCCCCCGAAGACCCAGTCCGCCCTGCTGGAGGCGATGGAGGAGCGCCAGGTCAGCGTCGACGGCCGTTCCCTCCCGCTCCCGGACCCGTTCATCGTGGCCGCCACGCAGAACCCGATCGAGTACGAGGGCACCTACACACTCCCCGAGGCGCAGCTCGACCGCTTCCTGCTGAAGCTCGTCCTCGACGTGCCCGAACGCGACGTCGAGGTGGAGGTGCTCCGGCGGCATTCCGCCGGGTTCAGCCCGCGCGACCTCACGGCTGCGGGTGTCCTGCCGGTCATGGGCGCGGCCGATCTGCGAGCGGCGCAGCTCGAGGTCGGACGCGTGGGTGCCAGCGCCGACGTCCTCGCCTACATCGTCGACCTCGCGCGCGCCACGCGGCGCAGCCCGTCCGTCCGGCTCGGCGTCAGCCCCCGAGGGACGACCGCCCTCCTCGCGTCGGCGAAGGCCTGGGCCTGGTTGAGCGGCTACCAGTCGATCACCCCCGACCACGTGCAGACGATGGTCCTCCCGGTGTGGCGCCACCGCATGCAGCTGCGACCCGAGGCCGAGCTCGAGGGTGTCTCGGTCGACGCGATCCTGCGCTCGATCATGCAGCAGGTGCAGGTGCCCATCTAGATGGCCGTCACCGGGAGGTTCGTCGCGCTCGTCGCGTTCGGCATCGTGCCGATCGTGGTGCTCGGCGTGCTCACGGGCGACGCCGCTCCGGCGTTCATCGCGTGGCTCGTGCTCGCCGCCGCGCTCGGAGCGCTCGACCTGGCGGTCGCCGGTTCGCCTCGGGACATCGTCCTGCAGCGGCAGCTGCCGTCCCGGGTCAGGCTCGGTGACTCGGCGACGAGCACCCTCTTCCTCACCAACCGAGGACGTCGCCGCGTCCGGGCGCTGGTGCGCGACGCCTGGCAACCATCGGCCGGCGCGCCCACCGAGCGACTCCGCGTCGACCTCCCGCCCGGTGAGCGGCGGAGCCTCAGCCTGGTGCTCACCCCGTTCCGTCGGGGCGAGCGACGGGTGTCCCAGGTCACGGTGCGGTCGTTCGGTCCGCTCGGTCTCCTCGCTCGACAGGCGACGCTGAACAGCGCCGGGCACCTCCGGGTCCTTCCAGCGTTCACTTCCCGGAAGCACCTCCCGAGCCGGATCGCACGCCTCCGCGAACTCGACGGCGCGACGAGCGTCATGGTCCGCGGTCAGGGCACCGAGTTCGACTCCCTCCGCGAATACGTGCGAGGTGACGACGTGCGTTCGATCGACTGGCGTGCCACGGCACGACGCGGCGACGTCATGATCCGCACCTGGCGGCCCGAGCGTGACCGCCGGGTCGTCATCGTCACCGACACCGGCCGCACTTCGGCTGCCCGCATCGCCGATGAGCCGCGCATCGACACGGCGTTCGAAGCCGCGCTCCTGTTGGCCGCGCTCGCCACGAGAGCCGGGGACCGCATCGACTATCTCGCCTACGACCGTCGGGTGCGTGGTCGCGTCCAGGGCGCGACCGGTGCCGAACTCCTCTCGAGGATGGTCGACGCGATGGCGCTCGTCGACCCGGAACTCATCGAGACCGACTGGGACGCCGTCCCCGGCCAGGTCAGACAGATCACGAACCAGCGCGCCCTCGTCGTCCTGCAGACCTCGATCGACGCCCCCGGGGCCGCGCGCGGGCTCCTCGCCGTCCTCCCCCAGCTCACGCAGCGCCACACGGTGGTCGTGACGAGCGTCGTCGACCCGGCGACCCTCGAGGCCACGCGCGACCGCGGCGACCGCGAGACCGTGTACCGCGCCGCTGCGGCCGAACGCGCCCTGCTCGACATCGAACGCGTGTCGGCGGCGATCAGACAGCTCGGGGCCGACGTCGTCACCGGTTCACCCGAGACCCTGCCTCCGGCGCTCGCCGACGCCTACATCGCGCTCAAGGCCTCCGGTCGACTCTGACCCGATCCGTCGCCGATCGACCGGGTCCCTCCGCGTGCCGGCGGGACCCGGGAGAACGGATCAGCGGCCCTTGCGCTTCTTGCGGCGTTCCCGGGCGAGCTCCTCCTGCTTGGCCTTCCGCGCGGCGAGCTGGGCGCCCCGGCTCGTCCCGGCGGCGGTGCCCTGGGTCGAGCCGGCCTTCGGCTTCTTCCGTCGTCTCGCGGCCTGCTGCGGTGCAGGAGCGGCGGCCTGCTCGGTCGGGGCGGACCGTCGCGAACTGTTGGCCGTGCGTCCGCGCACGATGCCGATGAACTCCTCCACGGCTTCGTCCTCGCGGTCCTGAGGCCACACCAGCACGACCGGGATGGATGGAAGATCGGCGATCGGACGGTACTCCACGTCCTTCCGCTGGTGCAGTCGCGCGACCGACTGCGGGACCACGACGATTCCGACCTCGGACGCGGCCAGCTCGACCGCGGCCTCCGGGTCGTCGGTCAACGGCGCCGCCGGGGCGTCGAACCCGAGCGCGGCGGCACGTTCGGCCCACTCGAGGACGAGCGGCGTCATGATCAGCTGCTCGTCGGCGAGCGCGGCCATCCCGACCGTGTCCTCGGCTCCGAGGACAGCGCCCTTGGCGAAGACGACGACGGGGAGCTCCTCGAACAGGGCGATCGTGTTCAGCCCGTCATGGTCGATCGGGACCCGGGCGAGCACGACGTCCGCTGCACCGGAGGCCAGGACCGCTCGCTGCTCGTCGAGGTCCACCCGGATCAGGCGGAGTTCGTCGTCCGGACGGCGCTCGCTCCAGATGCGCGCCCACTTCCCCGGGTTCACGCCGCGTGCGTAGGCGACGGTCAGCACCGGCGGGACGTTCTCCGGCACCGTGTCGGCGCCGATCCCGTCGTCGCCGATCTCGATCCCGTCGACCTGGTCGTCCTGCCTGTCCATCGAAGCCTCCACTGCTCGGCTTGCCACACTACTGCAGCTCAGTCGACGGGTGATCCGGCCGGTTGGGCGAGGACACTGCAGCGAGGTACGCTGAGCGGATGGGTGCGAGCGAACAGATCATGAAACCGGCGACCGCGGCGAAGAAGCTCGGGGTCTACCTGCCGGCGACCCCGGCGTCGTTCCAGGAGGAGCCGATCACGCGGTCGGCGTTCCTCGAACTGCAGGCGAACCCGGCGGACTGGCTCGTCGAGCTCCGCAAGAACGGACCGCACCCGCGCGACGTCGTCGCCCGCAAGCTGGGCGTGTCGACCTCCGGTCTGGCTCGCGCCGAGATGACCGAGGCGTTGACCACCGAACAGATCCAGGAGCTGCTCCGCACGCTGCCCGCATGGCTCGTGCAGGAGCGTGCCGTCCACGCCGAGGTGAACGCCGAGAACGCCCGGGTCAACGCCAGGAACGCCGAGCGCCGCGCACGATCCGAAGCCGGCGAGTAGCCGTCAGCCGGCGACGATCCGCTTCGCGCCGGCCTCGAACTCAGCCAGGTCGCCGCGCTCCCCCGAGCGGTACGCGCGACCGCCCCACCAGCACATGTAGGTCAGGAACGCGGCGAGCGCTCCCCCGCCGATGAGCATCTTGACCGCCCACGGCCACGGTGCCGGCGTCACGAAGCCCTCGACGAGCCCCGAGACGAAGAGCACGATCACCAGCCCGATGGCGATCGTGAACAGCGCTCGGCCCTCCTCGGCAAGCGCCTGGCCCCTCGTCCGTGGCCCTGGTGCCACCCAGGCCCAGAAGATGCGGAGACCCGCCGCTGCCGCGACGAACACCGCCGTGAGCTCGAGCATGCCGTGCGGGAGGATGTACTCGAAGAACACGTCACCCTTGCCGTAGGCGAACATCACCCCTGCGGCCTGCCCGACCCCCTGGGCGTTGGTGACGATGATGTACGGGACCCAGACGCCGCTGATGCCGAACGCCACGCATTGCGCCGCGATCCACGCGTTGTTCGTCCACACCTGGCCGGCGAAGCTCGCAGCCGGGTTGTCGGAGTAGTAGGCGACGAAGTCATCCTCGACGTACTGCTTGAGCTGGGCGTCGGTCCCGAGGTTCGCGAGGACCTGCGGGTTGCCGGCGATCCACACGGCGTACAGGGTCGCGATGACGACCGTCGCGACCGCGACCGCGAGAGTCACCCACCGGACCCGGTAGAGCGCGGCCGGCAGCGCCAGGACGAAGAACCGCGGGACACTCGACAACACGTTCGCACTGGCCCCGGTGAACCGGAGGCGCGCCCGCGACAGCGACACCGAGAGGCGGTCGCCGACGAGGGTCGATCCGGCCGTCGTCTTGATCGCGGAGAGCTGGGTCGCCCCGGCTTGATAGCGGTCGATCAGCTCATCGGCCTCCGGCCCGCTGAAGAACCGCTGCTTGCCGAGCGCGTCGAGGCGGTCCCATTCCTGGCGGTGGGCTGCGGAGTAGGCGTCGAGGTCCATCGCAGCCATGCTACGCGTTGGCGGCGCTCCATGGCCGGTCCCCCGCGCATCTGCTTGAATGGAGCACATGTCCGAACCGGCCCGGGTCCCGCTGCACGAGACGACGCTGGACGACGGCACCGAGCTGATCACCGGCGAGGCGGTCGCCCTCGACGTGCGGCCCACCGGGTTCATCCTGCGCGCGGCGGGCGCCATCATCGACTACGTGGTGTCGATCCTCGTGTTCGTCGGCCTCATGCTCGCGATGTTCTCCTGGATCCTGTCCGGGGTCGCCATGGACACCGCGATGTTCACCGCCATCGTGCTCGGCCTGACGGTGCTCTGCCTCGTCGTCCTGCCGGCAGCGGTCGAGATCGCCACCCGCGGACGGTCGCTCGGCAGACTCGTGGTCGGTGCCCGCATCGTCCGGGACGACGGGGGTGCACCCGGCTTCCGGCACGCGTTCATCCGTGCCCTCACCGGGTACTTCGAGATCTACGCCACAGCTGGCGGCATCGCCGCACTCACCGGCCTGCTCAGTGCTCGCTCGAAGCGTCTGGGCGACGTGCTCGCCGGGACCTACAGCCAACGTGAGCGTCTGCCGCGGGTGGTGGAGCCCGTCGCGATGATCCCACCGCAGCTCGCCGCCTGGGCCGGCGGCGCCGACGTGGCCCGACTGCCCGACCCGCTGGCGCGGCGCGTCACCCAGTTCCTCAAGCAGGCCGGCTCACTGACCCCGGCCACGAGGACCCGATTGGCGGCCGAACTCGCGGCAGAGGTGTCCCGATTCGTGTCGCCCCTGCCGATCGCTCCGCCGGAGGCGTTCCTCGTCGGGGTCTCCGTCATCCGCCGGGAGCGCGAGTACCAGGCCCAACTCGCAGCCCGTCAGCGCCTGTCGCTCCTCCAGCCGGTGCTGAGCGGTCAGCCGCACCGGTTCCCCGACCGCTGAGGCGGGGAACCGGCGACACCGCCTAGTAGCGGTAGTGGTCGACCTTGTACGGGCCCTCGACCGGCACACCGATGTAGTCGGCCTGCTCGCCCGTGAGCGTCGTCAGCTGCACGCCGAGCGCGTCGAGGTGCAGGCGAGCGACCTTCTCGTCGAGGTGCTTCGGCAGCACGTACACGCCGATCGGGTACTCCTCGATCCGCGTCCAGAGCTCGAGCTGCGCGAGCACCTGGTTCGTGAAGGAGTTGCTCATCACGAACGAGGGGTGCCCCGTCGCGTTCCCGAGGTTCATGAGGCGTCCCTCGCTGAGCACGAGGACGCTGCGCCCCGTGGGGAGGCGCCACTCGTGGACCTGGGGCTTGATCTCGATCTTCTCGGCGCCCTCGAGCGCCTCGAGCGAGGCCATGTCGATCTCGTTGTCGAAGTGCCCGACGTTCGAGACGATCGCGAGGTGCTTGAGCGCGAGGATGTGGTCGAGGGTGACGACGTTGAAGTTGCCGGTGCACGTCACAATGATGTCGACCTGGTCGGCGACGCTCTCGAGGGTCGCGACCTGGAAGCCGTCCATCGACGCCTGGAGGGCGCAGATCGGGTCGACCTCGGAGACGATGACCCGGGCTCCCTGGCCGCGGAGGGCCTCGGCCGCGCCCTTCCCGACGTCGCCGTAGCCCGCGACGAAGACGACCTTGCCACCGATGAGCACGTCGGTCGCGCGGTTGAGGCCGTCCGGCAGCGAGTGCCGGATGCCGTACTTGTTGTCGAACTTGCTCTTCGTGACCGAGTCGTTCACGTTGATCGCGGGGAACAGCAGCTCACCCTGCTTCGCCAGCTCGTAGAGGCGGTGGACACCGGTGGTGGTCTCCTCGGTCACGCCGAGGATGTCGGCGGCGACCTTCGTCCAGCGGTCGCTGCTGCCGGCGAGCGAACGGCGGAGCACGTCGAGGACGATGCTGTACTCGTGGCTGTCGGCGTCGGTCGTGTCGGGGACCGCTCCGGCCAGCTCGAACCGACGGCCCTGGTGGACGAGCATGCTCGCGTCGCCACCGTCGTCGAGGATGAGGTTGGGGCCGGTCCACTCGGCTCCGGCCGTGGCCGCTTCGGTCGACCAGTCGAAGATCTGCTCGGTGCACCACCAGTACTCTTCGAGCGTCTCGCCCTTCCAGGCGAAGACCGGCACACCGGCCGGTGCCTCGACGGTCCCGTGCGGACCGACTGCGACGGCCGCCGCCGCCTCGTCCTGGGTCGAGAAGATGTTGCAGCTCGCCCAGCGGACCTGGGCACCGAGCGCGACGAGCGTCTCGATGAGCACCGCGGTCTGCACCGTCATGTGCAGCGAACCGGCGATACGGGCGCCGGCGAGGGGCTGGCTCGCGCCGAACTCCTCGCGGAGGGCCATCAGGCCGGGCATCTCGTTCTCGGCGAGGCGGAGCTGGTGTCGGCCGGCCTCGGCGAGCGACAGGTCGGCCACCTTGTACGGCAGGGTGGTCGTGGGGGCAGACGGTGCGGAAGAACTCATGACGCCATTCTCGCAGACCGTCACGCGTCGTGGACCTTCATGTCGGCCCCGAGATCGGCACGGCGCGGTGGGATGCCGCTGGTCAGGAGCCGTAGCCGACGTCGCCGAGGACGCTGTGCTTCACGACGCTCCAGCCCTGCGGCACGCTCAGCCGTACGGCATGGATGGAGCAGAGGTCGTAGCTGTGTGGACTCTTCTCGATGCTCAGCGGTCCGAGGACCGCCATCGAGTCACGGTAGTCATAGGTCAGCGTCGCTACGGGCTCGCGCGAGCAGCCGACCTTCGAACACATCCTGTCCACCATTTGCCCCAGCGTAGCCCGGGGGCGCCGGCGGCACCGTCCGGCTCGCCGGTCGAGCGGGTCTGAACCGGGCCGCCGGCGACACCTAGACTGGACGCATGGCGCAGGCTGACGAGGAGACGCGAGGCGCCCTCTCGCGCCGCCGATCACGGCACGGTCGCAACGGTCGTTCGAGCGTCGTCGGACCAGACGTGCCACCGATCGACACCCGGATCGACCAGTTCGACCTGACGGTCGCCACCACCGCCGACTACCTCCGCGGAGCCTGGCCCGCCGAACTCGCCGACGTCAGGTTCGAGGTCGGCGCGATGCCGGCGCAGAACTCCGGGACGGACGGCGTCGACCGCTGGTTCGTCGACCGAGCACGCCGACGGATCATCCTGTACCGGCTGCCCATCCAGCGGATGAGCAAGCTCCACCGGAACGACGAGCTGCATCAGCGCATGATGGTGGAGAGCTGCGTGTTCCGCGCCGTCGCCGAGCTCCTCGGCAAGGACCCCTGGGACCTCGGGCCGGAACGCTACCGGTTCCTCTGACCCGCCGCCGCCGCGGTCAGCGCGGGTAGACGCTGATCGGCGCCGCCAGCGGGTTCGGCGGTGTGACCGGCAGTGATGTGAGCCGCCCCGCCGCAGCGAGACTGATCGAGGCGTGGAGGCCGTCGCCCCCGGCGAGGACGTAACTCTGACCCGAGCCGACGCCGAGCGTCACCGCCGCGCCTGCCCCGATCTTCGCCGTGGTCTCCTTGCCGTCAGCCCCCGTCAACGTGAGTTCGGCGTCGGTGCCGGTCGGGTTGAAGACGTGGAGCTTCTGCCCCGGCCCGGTCGGGACGGTGAAGGCCGCGGTGTCGTCGAGTGCGGGCGTCGCTCCGAACCAGGCGAAGTCCTCGAGCGTTCCGCCGCGCGAGTTCGTCCTGGCCGCGGCGACCACCGGTCGGGTCGAGGTGACCTCCAGCGAGAACTCACCGGCCGGGAGGTCGGCCAGGGCGATCTCGCCGGGAACGCCCGGCTGGATGGTGGCGTCGATGACGATCGGCTCGTCCTTCGCGTTCTCCCGAGTGGCGGTGATCACGACGTCGGCGGGCTCGGATCCCGGCGCGAACAGTCTGAGGGCCGTGGCCCGGTCGTCGACGGACGCGGTGTCGGAGCTCGCCCCTGCGGCCGCCGGAGCCGTGACGACGACGCCCGGGATCACGAGGTCGGTCGAGGGCGACGCGGTCGGCCCCTGGACCTCCACGCCGCCGGGGGTCAGGACGCGGACCGTGCTCTGCTGGAGCGCGGCCACCACCTGACCACCCTCGCTCGTCACGTGCACGACGGGGGTCGGCTCGTTGGGCGCGAGGCCGGTGAGGGCGATCACCCGCTGCGTGCCGGTGGCGACGACGATCCCGGCGGCACCCGGAGCGTCGATCCGCCCGGCAGCACCGAAGACCTCGAGGGTCACGTTCGCATCGACGGCCGACGGATTGCTCAGCAGGACCAGCGTGGTGCGACCGATGTCGCTCGACCCGCCGACGAGCCAGCTCTCGGCCGAGGCCGGCGTGCAGGCGGCAGCCGCCAGACCGGCGACCTCGGCTTCGGCGGCGATCTGCGACTGCGCGCCACTCAGTGGGGTCACCGTCCCGTCGGTCGCGCCGGGGACGGTGATCACCGTGGGCCCGCCGTCCGCCGCGCCGCTCGTGTTGTCGGGTGCGGCCAGCTCACGCGTCGTGGGCGTCACCCCGTTCGCTCCGAAGTCGACACTCGCCGGGCCGAAGGAGCCGGCTGCCGTGGCGGCCGTCGCGTCCTGGGCCAGGGCGAGTAGCGGCCCAGGGCACACGACCGACTGGTCGCCGGCCACCGGAGTGACTCGGATGTCCTGAGGGGCGATCTCGACCGTCGGGAGGGGCAGTTGCCCGGCCGCTGCGATCGTGACCGCGGCGATCCCGATCCCGACGAGGCCGGTGACGATCCGACCGGAGGTGATGGCGACTCCGCGCTTACTGGGCATGCGGCTGCTCCGTTCCCGGGGTGTCCCGGCGGGTGGTGTCGGTATCCGGCGTCGTCACGGTCGCGTCGCTCGGATCCGCCTCGGACACGACGGCATCGCCCGTGGCGATCGCCGGTTCGTCGGGGACCTGGTCGGCCGTGGTGTTCGAGTCCACGACGGCGTCGGCGGCCGGCGTCGATCCGGTCACGTCGGGGTCCGGGTCGACGGCGTCTTCCACCACCACCCCGGTTCCATCGCGAGCGACGGTGTCATCGGCCGACGCGGCGTCGGGGGTCGACGGAGCGTCATCGACCGACACGGCGTCATCGGTTGCCTCGGCCTGTGCCGACGCGGGAGCGGGTGCCCCGGCGGAGGCCTGACCCCGGCGCCACCAACGCGGCTTGGAGGGACGGGTCGACCCGTCGGCGGTGTCGGCCGACGCGGATCCCTCCGCCTCGTCGTCGAGATCGGCGGTCGGTTCCTCGTCGTCATAGGTGCCGGTCGCGTCGTCGTCGATCACCGCGACCGTCGCCCCGGACGCGGCCGCCTTGCGAGCGGCACGGCCCTTCAGCTTCGCCGGCTTCCTGGATCCCGCGCGGTACCCGTCGCGGGACGCACCGTTGGGGATGCTCAGGAGCAGGGTGATGAGGAACACGACGCCCAGGCCGACACCGATGAGGGTGCCGAGCACGTTGGACGTGGGGAGCTCGGGGCCGGTGCCGACGTCCGCGACGGTGCGCCAGAGCGTCCCGCTCGTCGTGTCACCGACGGCGACCAGCGCTGCGTTGGCGTCGAGCGCACTCGCCGCGCGGCCGGCGGTCTGACCCGCCACCGTCTGCTCCTCGCCGTCTGCGACCGGCGACAGCAGCACGAAGGCGATGCCGTGCTCGACGAGGGTCTCCGTCGGGTCCAGCCCGCTCTGCGACGCGAGGTTGCCGGCGAGCTCGGCGACGACGCGGTCGTCCGAGGACACGCCGGGGGCCGTCTGGGCGATGGTCGACTGGCCGTCGAGCGTCTCCCCCTGGCCACGGATGACGACCGCGGTGATGGTGCCGTCGTCACCGGGTGTGATGACGAGGGTGCCGAGCCGAGGATCGGTCTGCGTCGCGGCCGTCACATAGGCGGGCAGCTGGCGGCCGGAGCTCTCACGAACCACCGAGGTGCCGAGGGGCTGGGCGAGGGCGAGTGGGAGGGCGATGACCGCAGCGGCGAGGACCATGACGAGCGCCGGGACCGCCCGGAACCGTGGGATGCGGTCGAGGCCGAGGGTCGCAGCGCCCGCGATTCCGAGCCAGTACAGGCTGATCGCCGCACCGGCCCAGATAGGGACGGCCGTTCCGGCGGCGGAGGCGAGGAGGAGATGCGTGGCGAACACTGCCGACACGAGACCGAGGAACGCCGCGATGAGCAACGGGACGGCCCGTCGGGAGCCCGGGAGGAACAGGGCCAGCAGAGCGACGATCGCGAGCGGCGCGAGCAGCGCGGGCACCACGATCACGGGAGCCGCACCCGGCAGCCCGAGCGCCGCACCGAGCTGGCTCCATCCACCCAGGCTGCCGCCGGGGAAGCCGAGGGACAGTTGCCAGCCGGACGCCGCGGTCGCAGGCGTCGCGACACCCGGGTCGGCGAGGAGTCCGAGCCAGTTGTTGCGATGGATGCCCTGCTGCCAGATGAGCGGAGCGAACAGCGCGATGGCGGGGATCGGGACGAGGCCGACCCTGGCGACTCCCCGACCGGCGAAGACCATCGCCACGAGCCAGATGACGAGCAACGCCGGGGCGAGGGAGGGCGAGCTCGCGACGATTGCGGCGAACAGGAAGGCGCTCGTGCCGGCTGCTGCCCACGACCGGGACGCGACCGCACCCGCGTAGAACAGCCAGGGCAGCAGGACGTGCACGATGACGGCCGCGGGACGACCGTCGGCGAGCGCGGTCAGGAGCGTCGGGGCGAGCGCCCAGAGCAGCGCCGCCACCGCACGGGGTCCGCTGCGCTCCGTGAGTCGGGTGGCGGCGAACCAGGCGCCGAGCGCGGAGAGCGGCAGCGCGAGCAGGAAGAGCAGGACCAGGGAGAACGAGGGCTGCCAGAAGGTGATGGTCCCGAGCACCGCGAGGACGGCGCTGAACGGGTCGGCGGCACCGACGAACCCGAGGCCGACGTCGCGCCACCCGAAGCCGATGTGCTGCCAGAGGTCGCCGACCGTCGCCGAGAGCGGGAGGAGTCCCCCGCCGGTGAGGTAGGTGGCGCCGAGGAGCGGGGCGAGGATCGCCGCTCCGATGACCGCCGTGGCGAGGACGACCCAGGCGCCTCCGCCGGAGAAGAAGCGGAGGTCGCGTTCCTCGCCGATGAAGCCGATCTGCGTCGCCTCCCGCGCGAGCGCGCGTTTGCGTCGCACCTCGTCGAGTCGCATCCGCAAGCCGGCGATGCTCGACCAGCCCAAGGTCCGGTTCTTCGCGAGCTGGCGCCGGGCGCTCCCGACCTTCGTCCCGGAGAACGCGACGGCGAACGCCGCCGAGAGCTCGCCCAGCACGAGCTCGGGCTGCTTCTTCACGAAGTGCCCGATGACCCGCAGGATGGCGAGGGGCACGAGGCTGAGCCAGTGCACCGGGACCATGATCCCGGGCGCATAGACGAGACGGCGGTGGAGCTGTGCGGCGCGGGCCTGACGGTGGCGGCGGCGACGCGCGCCGAGCCGGTTCGACCAGGAGGGCCCGGCGATGCCTTCGCCGGCGGAGGCGACCCGCGCCGTCGGCACGACCGCGACCAGGTAGCCCGCGAGGCGGGTCCTGATGCAGAAGTCGAGGGCGTCGTCCGCCACGAGGGCCTGGTCGAAGCCGCCCAACTGGTCCCACAGCTGATGGCGGACGAGCATGCCGGCCGGACCGACCGCCATCACGTCGTTCATGGTGTCGTGCTGGGCCTGGTCGAGCTCGTCCTCGACCACGGGGACCGCCGCACCGAGGGTGGTGATCGTCTCGCCGTAGCGACGGAGGAACGACGCGTCGTCCCAGTCGAGGATCTTCGGGCCGGCCACACCGACGGACGGTGAGACCTCGAGGGCGCCCAACAGTGCGGCGAGCGCCGTCGGCTCGGGAGCCGTGTCCTCCGAGAGCAACCAGAGCATCTGCTCGGCGTCCTCCGGCTGATCGGTGACGCGGACGCCGGCGGCCACGGCCTGCGCGAAGCTGAGGTCCTCGGTCGAGGTCACGAGCTTCATGCCGGGGACGCGGCCGAGTTCCTCGATCGTCGCCTCACTCGCGCGGGTGGCGACGGCGATGATCCCGTCCGCCGGACGGGTCTGGGCACGGAGGGCGTCGAGCGTGCGTGCGAGCGGCTCTGAGCCGTCGCGCACCACGAGAATCGCCGTTACTCGGGGAGACATCGGATTCAGACTAAGCGGGTGCGGCCGGAAGAGCGGGAACCGAGCGGGCGCGCCCCGAATCGGGGGCGTTCCGGTGAGCCGGGAACGGCTCGGTCGGCGTTCGAAGAAGCGTCAGACGGCGCGTTTGCGCAGCTTCCGGCGCTCGCGCTCGGAGAGGCCGCCCCAGATGCCGAAGCGCTCATCGTTCGCGAGCGCGTACTCCAGGCACTGCGACTTCACGTCGCAGCTGGTGCAGATCCGCTTCGCGTCGCGCGTGGATCCACCCTTCTCGGGGAAGAACGCCTCGGGGTCGGTCTGCGCGCACAGCGCATCGGTCTGCCAGGAGAGCTGGGTGTCGTCCTCGCCCTCCGCAGCGGGCTGACGAACGCCGGGGACTCCCAGATTGACCGGATCGACGAACCAGTCGTCGGGTACTCCGGCACGATACTCAGGAATCGCCATACCGTCTCCCCACCTACTCGTACCCTGCGCCACGCGGCGCGATACATAATTACACCCTTGTAGTTATGGTCGAGTCAAGTCGCACATCGTAAAGCCTCAATCACGAGGTGAGGGTTCGCGACGCGCCGCGTGTGACCCGAACTGGGTGTCGGAGCCCGTCGGGGCGGATCGTGCGGCCGCGCGACGTCAGTCGGCGGCGCGCCTGGCCCGCCATGCACTCTCCACCATCTGGCGCAGATCGTGTCGCATCCGCCAGTCGAGGTCGCGCGCTGCGAGCGCGCCGGACGCGACGATCCGTGCGGGATCGCCCGCCCTCCGCGGCATGATCTCGGGGGTGAAGTCGATCCCGGTCACCTCCGCCATCGCGGTCATGATCTCGCCGACGCTCGACCCGTCCCCGCTTCCGAGGTTGTACGCCGCCTCGAGGGGCTCACCCGCATCGAGCCGCTTGGCTGCGGCGACGTGCGCGGCCGCGAGATCCGCGACGTGCAGGTAGTCGCGGACGCAGGTGCCGTCCGGCGTCGGGTAGTCGTCGCCGTTGATGCGGGGGGTGCGTCCGGCGAGGAGCGCGTCGAAGACGAGCGGGAAGAGGTTGTGCGGGCTCGTGTCGTAGACCTCGTCCGTCCCGGAGCCGACGACGTTGAAGTACCGCAGCGACGTGTGGCGCAGCCCGGTGGCGACACCCTGGTCGCGGAGCAGCCACTCACCGATGAGCTTGGACTCGCCGTAGGGCGACTCGGGCGCTTTCGGGGTGTCTTCGGTGACGAGGTCGACGTCCGTGGTCCCGTACACCGCGGCGCTCGACGAGAAGACGATGCGCTCCACCCGGTGCTCCTCCATCGCGGCGAGCAGCATCGCGGTGGCCGTGACGTTCTGGGTGTACGTGTGGAGCGGGCGCTGCACGGAGACACCCGCGTACTTGTACCCGGCGACGTGGACGACACCGCTCAGCTCGAACTCGGAGAAGGTGCGCTCGAGGACCGAGCCGTCGAGCAGGGTTCCGCGGACAAACGGCACACCCGCAGGAACGAAGCGCTCGTGTCCGCTCGACAGGTCGTCGAGGACGACGACGTCGATCCCCTCCGCTTGGAAGGCCCGCACCACATGGGCTCCGATGTATCCGGCTCCGCCCGTCACCAGCCACGCCACGATGCTTCCTCCAGGGAGTCCTCCACCTGCCGTGCTGCAGACGGAGTGACCAGACTACTGGAGGCGCGTGCGTCGTGCGCCGGCACGGCTGGGGACGCGGCGATAGCCGTCGGTCAGGACGGCACGGAGGGTCGCGGCGGAAGCGACGACGGTGATGAGGACGGTGAGGATGCCGATGACGAGTGCGATGATGGACATGTCTGAAACTCTAGGAATGGCGAAAAACTGCCACCAGTGGCAGGATGGACGCAAATGAGCACATTCCTGCCAAATCGATCATCCGGAGGTCCCATGCTGTCGAAGGTCGCCCTGCTCGCCATTCCGGGGCTGCAACCGTTCGAGTTCAGCGTCGTCTGCGAGGTCTTCGGCATCGACCGGTCGGACCAGGGCGGTCCCGCCTTCGACCTCCGCATCGTCACGAAGGACCCCGGTCCGGTCCGGATGAACCTGAGCGACGACGGTGCGCGGGGCTTCGACATGATCGTCGACGACGACCTGTCGTTCGCGGCCGAGGCGGACCTCGTGGTGATCACCGGTCGTGGTGGATCGCGTGCCGGAGCGGTCGACGAGGCCTACCTCGACGTCCTCCGAGCGGCGGAGGCACGGGGTGCCTGGGTCCTCAGTGTGTGCAGCGGGTCGTTCGTCCTCGGTCAGGCAGGGCTGCTCGACGGTCGGCGCAGCACGACCCACTGGATGTACACCAGCGAGCAGCAGACGACGTTCCCGGGCACCACCGTCGACCCGGACGTGCTGTTCGTCGAGGACCGCAAGGTCATCACGGGCGCGGGGACCGCGGCCGGCATCGACGCGTGTCTGCACCTGGTGCGACAGGAGTACGGCGCGGCGAGCGCCAACGTCATCGCCCGCAGGATGGTCGTCCCACCTCAGCGCGACGGCGGTCAGGCGCAATACGTCCTCTCCCCCGTCGCGGTGCAGCAGTGCGAGTCGCTCGCCCCGGTCGTCGACTGGATGCTCGACCACCTCGCCGAGGACCTGCCCATCGGGCGCCTCGCGCGGCAGGCGCACATGTCCGAGCGGACCTTCGCACGCCGCTTCCGCTCGGAGCTCGGCAGCACGCCGGCCGCCTGGCTGAACCGGCAACGCCTGTTCCGAGCCCAGGAGATGCTCGAACGGACCGACCACGGTGTCGAGCGGATCGCGGCCGACACCGGGTTCGGCACCGCAGCCGTCCTCCGTCACCACTTCGACCGCGTCCTCGGGACCACGCCTGCCGCCTACCGGCGGAGTTTCGGGGTGCGGGAGAGCGCCTGAGCTGGGTGGACCGGGCCACCCGGCCGGGCGGTCAGGCCTGGGTCGTCGCCAGGAACAGGGTCCCGGTCCCGGAGAAGCGCAGCTCCGCCTCGTCGGGCGTGATGAAGGCGTAGCCACCTCGACCGAGCTCGATGGACGAGGTGGCTCCGGTGATCCGTACCGAGCCGTCGACCACGATCGCGATCCCGGGGCCGGGGAGTCGGAACGACGACCCCTGCTCGGACGGCTCACCGGACAGGTCCACCCGCAGCAGCTCGAAGTCCGGCACGTCAGGGACGAAGAGGCTGAGCCCCCCACCCAGGTCCGTCGGGGTGAGCCACGGCACCGGCCGCGGCTCGAACTCCAGGACCTCGAGCAGCTCGGGCACGTCGACGTGCTTCGGGGTGAGCCCGCCGCGCAGGACGTTGTCACTCGCGGCCATGAGCTCGACGCCGATGCCGCGGAGGTAGGCGTGGATGTTCCCGGCTGGGAGGTACAGCGCTTCGCCGGCTCGCAACGTGACGAGATTGAGGAGGAGTGCGACCGCGATGCCGGGATCGCCCGGATACTCCTGGGCGAGCCGTCCGACCAGGGTCCGCTCGGCGTCGAATGCACCCGAACCGGGAGCAGCGGCGGACGCGACGAGGGCGTCGAGCAGCCCGCCGGGGAGCTGCTCGAGCAGGGTTCGCACGGTGTCGCGGAGCCCGTCGGGGGCGGCCAGCATCCCGCGGAGCATGGTGATGCGCGCCGCAGCAGCCGGATCGGGCGACGAGGCCACCAGCTCGGCGAGCAGCGCATCGGTCGCATCGAGCTCGCGGAACCCGCAGAGCGCCTCGAAGCCGTCCCGGAGGGCGACGATGAGTTCCGGCTTGTGGAGCGCGTCCTTGTAGTTGCGGTGCGGGGCGTCGAGCGGCACCCCTCGCGCGTTCTCGGCGGCGAAGCCCGCGGCGGCGCGGTGCAGGTCGGGGTGGGCCTGCAGCGAGAGCGGATGAGCCGCTGCGAGGACCTTGAGGAGGAACGGCAGCGAGCCGTGCCCGCCGAGCGCGGAGGGATCGGCGGCGAGCCAGCGCTCGAGGTCGGCGTGTCCCCCCACCGTCGACGGATCCGCGATCGGCGTCGGCGCCCCGGGGTGTGCGCCGAGCCAGAGTTCCGCCTCCGGGCGCCCTGAGCGCTCGGACCCGAGCACCTCCGCGATCGCCGTCGACGACCCCCACGCGTAGTCACGAGGAGTGGCACGGAGCGGCACGAACATGGTGGGGCCCTTTCGACGGACGAGGGTGACGCGCCAGCCGGACCCTGGGGCCGCTTGGCGTCGTCCTACAAGCCGTGCGACGCGGTCGCCCGGCACCGTGCACCAAACTACCAAGCCGTTGTCCGCGCCGAGCGCACCTGCCTAGGCTGGCCGGGACGCCGATCCGGCGCCAGCGGACGCAATGGAGCAACGGACCATGATCTTCGAACCCCTCGCCAGCGACTTCTACGGCTTCGAGAGCCTTCTGACGGCTCCCGAGCAGGAGGCCATCGCCCGCCTTCGAGCCTGGGCCGAGACCGAGGCGAAGCCGATCGTGAACGAGTACTGGGAGCGAGCCGAGTTCCCGAAGCACCTCATCACCCCGCTCCTCGAGCTCGACGTCGCCCGATGGGCCTGGCCGGAGACGACGCCGTTCGAGAACAGCGCCGTGTTCCGCGGCCTCGCCTCGATGGAGCTCTCCCGGATCGACGCGTCGATCTCCACCTTCGTCGGGGTGCAGGACGGTCTCACCATGGGCTCGATCAGCGAGTGCGGCTCCCAGGAGCAGCAGGACGAATGGCTCCCGAAGCTCGCCTCCGGCGAGGTCCTCGGTGCCTTCGGACTCACCGAACCGCAATCGGGGTCGGACAGCGCACAGGGGCTCCGCACCACGGCGACCAGGGACGGCGACGACTGGATCCTGTCCGGCTCGAAACGGTGGATCGGCAATGCGACCTTCAGCGACATCACGATCATCTGGGCGAAGGACACCGCCGACGGTCAGGTGAAGGGCTTCATCGTGCCGACCGACTCCCCCGGCTACTCCGCGACCAAGATCGAGGGCAAGATCAGCCTGCGCATGGTGCAGAACGCCGACATCACCCTCGACGACGTCCGGGTCCCCGAGCGCCTCCGGCTGCAGCACGCGAACTCCTTCCGCGACACGGCGAAGGTACTGCGACTCACGCGCGCCGGCGTCGCCTGGTCGAGTGTCGGCGTCGCTGTCGGCGCGTACGAGGCGGCGGTCGCCTACGCCAAGGAGCGCGTGCAGTTCGGCAAGCCGATCGCGGGCCACCAGCTGATCCAGGACCTCCTCTCGAAGTGCCTCGGGAACATCACCGCGTCGATGGCGATGTGCGTCCGGGTCTCGCAGATGCTCGACGAGGGCAGCCAGCGCGACGAGCACTCCGCGCTCGCCAAGGCGTTCTGCACCGCGCGGATGCGCGAGACGGTCGCGTGGGCACGGGAGATCATGGGCGGGAACGGCATCGTGCTGGACTACCACGCCGCCCGGTTCTTCGCGGATGCCGAAGCCCTCTACAGCTATGAGGGCACGCGGGAGATGAACGCGCTCATCGTCGGGCGGGCCATCACCGGCACTGCGGCGTTCGTCTGACCACCGCGCTGGACCAGGGCCTCGGCGGCGGCCGCAGCCGCTACCCTGGGGGCACGATGCTGTCCACCGAACCCGCCCCGCCCCGCCCGCCGGCAGCGCTGACGACACGCGCACTCGTCGTCAGGCACGTCGCGGTGTTCGCGACGTTCGCGGTGCTCGCCGGGACGTTCTGGACGAACCTCTTCACCATCTGGGGCTACACGGCGGTGGCACTCGTCTCAGGTGGTGCCGCCCTCGCGTGCCTGATGGTCGTCCGCCCGAACTGGCGCCGCACCCGGGTGCCGTGGTCACTCGTCGGCTACGGGGTGCTGTCGATCGTCTCGATCGCCTGGTCCGCCTACCCCAGCGGCACGGCCGCGACCCTGCTCGGTGCGGCGCTGTGCACCATCCTCGGCGTGACCCTCGCCGGCTGTTTCTCCTGGCCCGAGGTCATCCGCGTCCTCGGCCGTGCCGTGACGTGGGTGCTGTCACTCTCCCTCCTCTTCGAGTTCGTCGTCGCGGCGATCATCCGGCACCCGGTCCTCCCGAACTTCTACGCCGGGGACTCGGCGGACCCGCCCCTGCTCGACTATTGGTCGCGGGACCTCCTGTTCTCCGGAGGACGCATCCAGGGCATCTCGGGGAACGCCAACCTCCTCGCCGTGGTGGCGCTGCTCGGGATCATCGTCTTCGGGCTCCGGCTGGCGGCGCGCCGCGACGAGCCCGGCGCAGCCGGGCTGGCCGGCCCGGAACGTCGCTGGACCCTGCTCATCCGTCTCGGTCTCTCCGTCGTGATGTTCCTCCTGAGCTTCTCGACCACCATCCTGCTCGCCGCCGTGGTGACGGCGGTGGTCCTCGCCGCTGCACTGGCGATCCGTCGGGCACCTCGCCCGGAGGCGAGGACACCGGTGTACCTCGGCTTCCTCGGCATCGGGGTCGTCGGTGCGGTGGGAGCGGTCGTCTTCCGGACGCAACTCCTCGGCCTGCTCGGGAAGAGCCCGGACCTCACCGGTCGACTCGACATCTGGGCGACCGTGTGGCGCCTCATCGAACAGCGGCCGGTCTTCGGATGGGGCTTCTCGAGTCCGTGGGCACCGTGGGAGCCGCTCTTCACCGACCTGGTCATCCGACGCGGCGTCCGACAGCTCCAGGCGCACAACGCCTGGCTCGACGTCTGGTTCCAACTCGGCGTCGTCGGCCTGGTGCTCTTCGCCGCGGTCGTCCTGTCCATGTTGACCCGCACCTGGTTCCTGGCCGTCGACCGTCCACGCGTCGACCTCGACGCACAGCGGCCGTACACGGCCCTGTCGCTCGCCCCCGTCCTCATCGCGGTCTCCCTCGTCGTGCAGTCGGTCGCGGAGAGCCGGATACTCATCGAATCCGGCTGGGTCCTCCTCGTGCTCCTCGTGGTGAAGACCAAGCAGGAACCCGCCTGGCCTGTTCCCACCGTGGCGGCCTCCTCCGACCTCGCACCCGCGCACCGGCGCGACGTCATCCGCGGATGAGCCCGGCGTGAGACCGGCGGACTTCGACGCGTTCTCCGTCGCCGCGCGCGTCCTGTCGTCGGCGCCGCTGGCCGCCGCGTTCGCCACCATCGCCGTCGCGACCGCCTTCGGTGAGCACCTCGTCACGAGCCTGATCGGTGTCGCCGGGTTCAGCGCGATGCTCGTCGGCCTCACGACGATCGGCACGGGCATCCTCCTCGCACGCCTCCCCATCATCGAGTGGCGTGGCCTCCTGCCGATCTCGGTCCTGCTGTTCCTCGCCTGGAGCGCGGTGTCGGTGGTGTGGAGCGCCACGCCCCTCGCGACCCTGCCCGCCATCGGCGGGCAGCTCGCGTGGGCCTTCATCGCCATCGTGATCGCGCTGACCCGCGACACCATCCAGATCGTCCGGGCGACGGGCACCGCCTTCCGCGCGCTCCTCGGCACGTCCCTGGCGCTCGAGGTCGTGAGCGGCGTCCTCATCGACACCCCGTTGCCGTTCCTCGGCATCAGCGGGAACCTCGCCTTCGGCGGTCCGCTGGAGGGGGTCTTCGGAACCCGGAGCGCCCTCGGGATCGCGGCCCTGCTCGGTCTCGTCACCTTCGTCGTCGAATGGCGGACCCGTTCCGTGCGGCACGGGGTGACGATCGGGTCCATCGCGCTCGCCGCCGGGCTCATCCTCGGCACGCGCTCGCCGAGCGTCGCGCTCCTCGCCGCGGCCCTCGGCATCGCGACCGCCGTGCTCTACGTCTTCCGGCAACTCCGGCCGGAACCGCGCCGCACCTGGCAGTTCGTCCTGCTCACCGTCCTCGCGCTCATCGGCCTCATCGGGTACCTGTTCCGATCCGAGGTGTTCCGCGTCCTCGGTCTCGGGCTCGAAATCGAGCAGCGCTACGCACTCTGGCAGGAGACCCTGCGACGCCTGGCCCCGAGCGAGCTCAACGGCTGGGGCTGGACGGGCGGCTGGGTCTCGGATGCGGTCCCGTACCGGTTCATCGACGCGAGCCTCGGCCGCACGAACGACTCGGCGCTGAACGCCTACCTGGACGTGTACCTGCAGCTCGGACTGATCGGGCTCGCCCTGTTCCTCCTCCTCGGCGGTCTGGCGCTCGTGCGGACCTGGCTCATCGCGACCAACCGACGCAGCGTCGTGCACGTCTGGGCTGCCCTCATCGTCGTGACCCTGCTCGCATCGGGCGCTGCCGAGAGCAGCCTGCTGTTGAGCGGCGGCTGGCTGCTCCTCGTCGTCTGCGCGGTCATCGGTGCCGGCGGACTGAGCTGGCGGCACAAGCTTCCGGAACGCTGAACCCGGCCCCGAGCGGCGCCGGATCACCGTGCATCGGTTCCCGGGGCGACGACCGCTCGCACCGTCTGCGCGAGGATCTTCAGGTCGATCGCGGCCGACCGGTTCTCCACGTAGTACAGGTCGAGGTCGACCGAGTCGTCCCAGGAGAGGTTGGACCGCCCGCTGACCTGCCACAGTCCGCTCATACCCGGCTTCACCAGGAGGCGTCGCTGGGCGAGCAGATCGTAGCGTTCGACCTCCCACCCACGGTGCGGCCGCGGCCCGACGAGGCTCATCGAACCCCCCAGGACGTTCAACAACTGCGGGAGCTCGTCGAGCGAGTACTTCCGGAGGATCCGTCCGATCGGGGTCACGAGCGGGTTGTCCGGAGCCTTCGAGAGCAGTTCGTCCGCATGCTGCTGCACGGCGAGGGCTGCTCCGGTGTCGGCGTCGGCGACCATCGAGCGGAACTTCAGGATCTGGAAGGGGCGGCCGCGCAGGCCGACGCGCTCCTGCCGGTACAGCACGGTCCCCCGACTCGTCGTCTTCACCGCGAGCGCGACCGCGAGCATGACCGGGGCCAGCAGCAGGAGCAGCGTCGCGGAACCGATGACGTCGAACGCCCGCTTCGCCGCCGCCTCCAGCCGCGACAGCTCCAGGTGGTCGACATGGATGAGCGGGATGCCGGCCACCGCCTGGAGGTACAGGCGGGTCGAGGCCACCCCCGTGAGCGTCGGCGCGATGATGAACTTCACCCCGCGCTCACTGAGGTCCCAACCCAGGCGGCGGAGCTCGGCGGGGGTGAGTTCGACTGGGCCGACGAGGATCACCGTGTCCGCTTCGACCTCCTCGGCGGCATCGACGATCGAGGGCCGCCCGGTGAGGACGGGGGCACCCACGATGCGGTCATCGTCGACGATGCCCGGGGTCGCGACGCCCACCACCCGATGCCCTGCCCAGTCGCCCCGGCGCATGCGCTCGGCGACATGCACCGCCTGGTCGCGGTCCCCCACGAGCAGTGTGCGGTAGACGAATGCGCTTCCGCGTCGCCGCGCACGGAGGTGTCGACGGGCGCCCCATCGGACCGCCAGGAGGAGGGCTACCCCGAGCGGCATGGCGGTGAGCAGGAACCCGCGTCCGATCTCGAGCTTGAGGAGATAGGACGCCATCGCCACCGTGCCGAAGACCGTCGTCGTCACGACCACGACCCGTCGATAGGGCGTCCAACCGTCCGCAAGGACCCGCGGGTGGCGCGATCGGGCCGCTGCCAGGGGCGACCACCACGCGACGGCGAGCGCGAGGGTGACCGCCGGGTAGCCGAGGTCTCGGCGTCCGAACGGCCCCACGACCTCCACGGTCCCGCGCCAGTACGCGTCCCACCACAGGAGCTGGGTCACGGTGAGCGCCAGGGTGACGGCCAGGAGGTCGAGGACGAGGACCATGCGCGAGCACCGTCGCTCCCAGCAGCGGCGGGCTTCGACGAAGGGCATGACGGTGGCCTCCCTGGGGATGTTTTGGTGTGCATCGGATCGAGCCTCGGCGCGCACGAGGCGCGGTGGGCGAGGTCGATCGCCGAGGTGCGAGACGACCCGGCGACAATCGAGCATAATGTATTCGACCAACTGAAGTATCCGATTCCAGCGCAACGCTCGGTGTCGATCCGGACGGAGCAACCATGCCCTACCTCGAGACCATGCGACGGCGCGCCGAGACCTCCTTCGTCGAGCTGCATCGCGGCGTCACCGAACTCCACTACACCCAGTTCCCCGATCACCGGAACTCGGGCGATTCAGCCATCGCCCTCGGACAGGCCAGGTTCTGGCGCGCACACGGCATCGACGTGCGCACGACCTCGAGCGCCGGCAGCATGCCCGAGCGGGTCCGGGACGCGTCGATCCCGGTCCTCATCCAGGGCGGCGGCAACCTCGGAGGCCTCTACCCGGTGCTGAGCGAGGCTCGCTACGAACTCGCGGAGCGCCTCCCAGCCGACACCTTGCTCATCCAGGCACCGCAGTCGGTCGTCTTCCCCACGGATGCGGACCGCCGGGCGTTCTCCCGACGGTTCGCCGCCCGGCTCAACCTGCGGGTCGCCGTCCGCGACCAGACCTCCTACGACCTCCTCCGTGACGAGGTCGAGGACCTCAGCCTCTCGCCGGACGCGGTGCACCTCCTCGGCCCGATCAGCGCCCCCGAACCGACCCAGCGGCGCATCGTCATCGCCCGGACGGACGGCGAGAGCGCGGGTGGGCTCGTGGGCTCCGAGAGCGCCGACTGGCCGGCCGACCCCCTGGACCTCCGGGCGCACGAGTGGCTCGGCTGGCGCGCGGCGAAGCACCCGGTGTTGAAACCGCTCATGGAGCGCGATCATGCCGCGTGGATGCGGCGAGCCGAACGTCGATTCGATGCCGCCGTCCGGCTGATCGCCCGCGGCGAGGTGGTCGTCACCGATCGCCTCCACGCCATGCTCATCGGGCTGCAGATGGGCCGCCGGGTCGTCGCGCTCGACAACAACAACCGCAAGCTGTCGAACTACGCGGAGACCTGGTTCGGCGACCTCCAGCCGAGGTTGCGCTTCGAGCACACGATCCGTCCGTGACCTCCCGGCAGCCTTTCGCGGACCTGACGCGGCGGGACGCGGCCAGGGCCCGCGCGGAGGCCAGCGCCGACCGGGCCGTGTGGCGCCGGCAGCTGACGCGACGGACGCCCGATGTCAGCGGGCGGGAACGTGACCGCCCGCTCGTCGGCGGTTCGCTCCTCCTGATCGCCTCCCTCCTCGCGCTCGCCTGGGTGGCAGCCGAGCAACCAGGACTGCCCGGGCACTTCGCGAACGACGAGGGCACGATCATCAGCGTGAATCGGGGGACGTTCACCGAGGCCGACTCGTCGTTCCGGCTCATCGCCGCGGTCTACCGCTGGATGGGCCTGGCCGAGCTGCCGACGCTCGCCGCCCTCGTCGGTGTCGCGAGCTACCTGCTCGTCCTGACGGCGGCGATCTCACGCACCCGGACGACGACGGCCGAGTGGGTGGACTGGGCCATCATCATCAGCTGCGTCGCGCTCGCCGCGGTCTACCACGGCGCGTACACGAAGGACCTGCTGACGGTGGGCGCGGTACTCGCCCTTATCGCCCACCGCGGACGAGGTCTGTTGGCCGAGCTGGTGCCGGTGGCCGCGATACTGCTGTACGCCCAGGGCTTCCGCACGTACTGGTTCCTCGTGGCCGGCCTCTATCTGGCGCTCCGTCTCGCCCTGCGAGCACGGCGCGGCTGGAGGGCCACCCTGGCGGTCGTCCTCGTGCTCTACGCCGGACTCTCCGTCGTCTTCCCGCTGGTCGTCGGTGTCGACCTCGACCACTACCGCCTGATGGTGAACGAGCACCGCACCGCGGAATCGGTCAACACCCTGATCGTGCAGTTCTTCCCCGGTGCCGGCCCCGTGTCCGGGTTCGTCAACAGTGTCCTCACCTTCGTCTCGTTCATCATCCCGATCCCGCTGATGCTCCGCGGCGGGGCGATCTACCTCGTCGTGGCGCTCGTCCTGCTGGTCATCTGGGGATCACTCATCGCCGCGATCCGGTCGGCGAGGCTGCGAGCGCCCCGCGGCGCTCCGATCCTCACAGCGTTCCAGAACCGCTTGTTCGCGGCGATCCTCGCCTTCCTGATCGTGCAGTCGATCTTCGAGCCGGACTACGGCTCGTTCCTCCGGCATCTCACGCCGATGCTGATCGTCGCCGTGTGCCTCCTCCTGTCTCTGCGACCTGGAGCGACGGCACCCCCGGCCCCGCGGAGGCCGACCTCCGCTGCGTCCCGCGCGCATCAGCGACGTACGGACACGACGGATGCTGCGGCGACGCGCACGTCCGCTGCGACGCGCGCCCACGAGAACGGACCCGCTGCAGCAAGGACACCCGCCGCTGAGAGCGTCTGGTAGCGACCGGCGTCGGCGAGGATCTCCTCCAGCGCGTCGGCGAGCGCGGTCGACGTCACCGCCGTGGCCACGATGCCCGATCCTGACGCGATCGTCTGCTCGGCGAGGCCGCCGACCGGCGTCACGACGGAGGGCACCCCGAGCGCCATCGCGTAGGCGAGCACACCGGACTGACTGGCCTCGGTGTACGGCAGCAGGGCGATGTCGAACCCGCCGACCACCTGTGCGATCTCCTCCTGACCGACCCAGCGGTTCTCGAGCTCGTCGTCCTCGTGTCGGAGGAGGTCGAGAGCGTCGTCGGTCCCGGACCCGACGACCCGCAATCGGACCCGGATCCCGCGACGTCGCAGTTCGGTGATCGCTCCCACCCCGAGACCGAGCCCCTTGTACGCCGACAGCCGACCGAAGCATCCGACGACCGGAACACCCTCCCGGTACGTCGACCGGACCACGGCACGGCCCGCGTCGACCTGGTATGCGGCATGGACGGTCTCGTGGACGCGGTCCGCGCGGAACTCACCACGGGACGCGAGTGCATCGGCGACCGGCGCGGAGAACACGATCGCTCCGTCCGCCGCCCGACGCTCGGCGCGACGCAGGAGGTGCTCGAGCCGCGAGAAGTCCCCGGGGTGCATCGTCGCGTCATGGACGCAGAGCAGACTCCGACGACCGCCGAAGCGGAACACGGGCGCGACCGCCCCCTGCCAGAGCTGCTCCATGGCGGTGACGACGACGTCGATGCGATGCCGCCGGAGGAACCGGTCGAGCCGGAACGCCGCCCAGAGCAGACGCGGGAGACCGAGCACCGCGCCGCGCTTGTCGCGATACGTGCGGATCGGGAAGGACGGCACACCGAGTGCCACGAACCGGTCGGCCACCTCGGCGTCGAGGGAATAGGACACGACGACATCGCAGCCGTCCTCCTGAAGCGCCTGAGCCAGTTCCTGGGCGAAGAGCGGGCCCGCACCGGTGCGTCCCCACTGCACCACAGCGACCCGCATCAGGTCACCTGCGGTATCCGGTAGGCCTCGGCGATCGCCGTCCGCTGGTGGGCGGGCGTGTGGCCCCGGAGGCGGTCCGACCAGCGGGCGACGTTCGCCTCGGCCCACGCGGCGAAGGCCCGGGGCCCGGCCAGCCTGCTGGCGATGAGCGCCTCGAGACCACCGTCGAGCGTGAGGGCGTCCGGGAGCGTCCCGAACGCGGCGATCGGGCGGACGAGCGTCGGGACACCAGCCTGCACCGCCTCCAGGACGGCGAGCGGGAACCCCTCCCAGGCGGCGGTATGGAGGTAGACGTCGCTCTGCGCGAGCCGCCTGCCCACCTCGGCGTGCGGAATCCACCCGGTGACGTGTACACCGGAGGCCTCCAACCGGGTGACGTCGTCGTCCGCGCCACCACCCATCCAGACCGGGACCACCTCGATCCCTCCCGCACGGATCGACGCCGCGGCGTCGGCGAACCGCATCGGGTCCTTCTGCGGAGCGATCCGCCCGAGGCTCGCGACCAGCAGCGGCCGGTGCCGCTCCAGGCCGTCTCGGCGGGCATCGCACAGCGGAACCGCGACCACGTTCGGCACGTGGACCACGCGCGGTCGGAGGGGCCCGCGCCGTTCCGCAGCTGCGGCCTCGCCCTCGGAACAGGCGGCGATGGTCTCGACGTTGAACGAGAGCAGCCACTCCACGGCCCGGAAGGTACGGCGGCTCCAGACCGAGAGGTCGGCGCGCTCGAACGCGTAGCAGTGCGGGGTGTAGACGATGCGGGTCCGCGGCGAACTGCGCAGGGCCACGCGGGCGTACGCGCCGGCGAAGCTCGAGTGGGCGTGCACGATGTCGGCCGCGGTCCGACGGCGCACACGGCGGATCGCTCGCACGGCAGCGAGCGGTCGCCGCCCGAGGGCAGTCACGGACGTGAAGCAGTCGGACAGCGTGTCGTCGACGGGGGCACCGTCCGGGATCTGCGCGAGCAGGTGGTGTTCGACACCCGGCGGTGAATTCCGCACGTACGCCTCGATCGCCACGGGGATGCCACCCGCATAGCAGTCGGTGACGTGGAGCACGGTCGTCATGGCACTCCTTCACGGACTCGGTTGTCGGAACGTCTCGCCCTGTCATGATAAATATCAGCGGAGGGCATCTGTAATATACTGGTCGACCCAGTGAACTCCAAACTCCGCCGATTCGAAGGACCCCGTGCCGAAAACGCTGCGCCGAATCCTCCTGCGTCTCCGCAAACTGTCCGTGAACGCCTCGGGCCTGGTCCGCGCCGGCATCCTGCTGTGGATCCGCGCCGGTGCGAGTCCGCGCCTCGCGATCTTCGAAGGGCGCGCGCCCGTCCTCGTGATCCCCGGAACCTTTCGTGCGGGCGTGCGCCTCAAGCTCCGTTCGACCACGCAGCGCTCGTCGATATCCACCGGCCCAGGCGGCTCGCTCGTCCTCGGCGACCGGGTCTTCATCAACCAGGGGTCGTGCATCCACGCCGAGCAGTCGATCGTGATCGGCGACCGCGTGTCGATCGGAGACGGCGCGCGGATCTACGACACGAACTTCCATCCGGTGCGGCCCGGGCAGCCCGTCAAGGTCGAGCCGGTGGTCATCGAGGACGACGTCTGGCTGGCCGCCGGGGTCACCGTGTTGGCGGGCGTGACGATCGGACGGGGGTCCGTGATCGGGACCGGAGCCATCGTCACTCGGTCCGTCGCTCCAGGGTCCCTCGTCGTCGGTCCCGCCGCATCGACCGTCGAACGGTTCCCGATCCCGTCAGCATTCCGACGGACCCCGTGACACCCGACGGACTTCGCCCCTCTCCACCCATGAAAGGCCCCCGTGTACACGATCGTCATCCCCTGCCGTGACGGGGCAGCGACACTGAACGCGCAGCTGAACGCCGTCCTGAAGCAGGATGCCTCGATCGACCTCGAGGTGCTCGTCGCGGACAACGGCTCCACCGACGGGACCGCCGACCTCATCCGTTCCGTCGCCCGCAACGACGACCGTGTGCGTCTCATCGACGCCTCCGCGCGGACCGGCATCAACCACGCTCGAAACCGAGGGGTAGAAGCAGGACGGGGTGACCGGATCCTGCTGTGCGACGCCGACGACATCGTCCACGAGGGCTGGCTGGCAGCGCACCATGCCGCGTTCGAAGCCGGCGCCGAGTGCGTCGGTGGCGGGCTGGATCGCACCCTGCCAGACGGCACCGTCATCATGCGACAGCGAGAGCTCCTGTTCGTCGGCTGGGATCTCGCGAGCCCGTTCGGTGCGAACTGCGGGTTCACGAGGGAGGTGTACGAACGTGTCGGTGGGTTCGACGAGACGTTCCGCGACGGCGGTGACGATACAGACTTCTTCTGGCGAGCCGCGCTGACCGGAGCAACGACGGTACTCGTGCCCGACGCTGTCGTGACGTACGCGCTCCGCGCCGATCTCCGACAGGTGATACGGCAGCACATCAACTACGGCCGCGGGGTCACCCATCTGTATGTCCGGCACCGCTCATCGGGGATGCCGCGATCATCGCCGATCCGTGCGGTCCTCTCGGTCACGGCGTGCCTGTTGATCATCGTCACGAGCGGTCACCGGTCGCTCCGCAGACGGTTCGCCGTCGAACGGTTGGCTGGCAGGATCGGACGCCTCCGGGAGAGCGTGCGCCGAGGCACGTGCTATCTGTGAACGGCCGATGATCCATCTCGCCTGGGCGATCCTCGAGCGGATCCTTCCCCGGGTGGCGTCGGCGCTCATCATGCTCGTCCTGGCCGCCCGGCTCACGCCGTCCCTCGTCGGCATGTACGCGTGGATGGTCCTCGCCCTCACGCTCGTCCAGACCGTCGGCGACACGGCCGCCCGGCAGACCGCCGTCGTCCACGGAGACACCGAGGCCGGGGAACGGTTCGTCCGCCGGTTCCGGGTCTGGTCCGCGCTGATCGGAGGCGCCGCGCTCGCCGTGACCGTCGGAGCCCTGGTCCTGACGCATCTTGCGGAGGACCGATGGCAGGCGATCGCCCTCGCGCCGTTCGTCCTCGTCCCGGCGGCTTCGGCCGTGGGAATCGACGCCCTGGTCCGGCTGCAGCGAGCCGGGAGATGGAAGGAGATCGCATCGCATCAGGCATGGTCGTCGACGGGCTCCCTGCTCTGCAGCGTGCCGACCCTCCTGGCGACAGGATCGCTCCTCGCCAGCGCCCTGCAGGCGATGCTCGCGGAGGCGGGGTTCGCCCTGCTCAACCGGCGACGCGCAGCGCGACTCCCCCGCGCGTCCGCCGCCGACGCGCATTCCCGCGAACCGACCGTGAACGTCCTGGGCGACTACCTCCACACGGCACTGTTCTCGCTGCTCGGCTGGGGACAGGGACAGACCGACCGCCTCTCGATCGGGGCTCTCGCCGGCGGGGCACGTCTGGGCCAGTACGCGTTCGCCATGTCGCTGTCGCGGAGCATCGGCGACGCGGCGGCGCTGGCTGCGATCAACGTCCTCCGGCCGGTCCTCGCCGAAGCGGCACGCGACGGCCGAGGGTCCGAGATCGTCGCGCTCACGGAGGCTTCGCTTCGACGATCCCTGGTCCTGGCGGTCGTGGCCGCCATGGCGACGAGCATCGGGGCTGAGCTGGTCCTGGGCCCCTTCCTCGCAGACGACTGGGACCCCGCCCTGGCACTCGTCCCAGTCCTCACGCTGTCGGTCGCCCCCTCGGTCGTCGCCTGGTCGGTCACGGCAGTCCTCCAGGCCGAGAGCCGGATGCGCTGGGCGAGTCCGATCAAGGCGGTCGGTGTGCTGCTGTCCCTCCCGGTCGGCGTCGTCGCCCTCCACGACCTGCAGCTCGCAGCCTGGCTCGTGAACGCCCGGGAACTCGTCGTGATGGCACTGCTCCTCCTCGCCGCGCGTCATCGGGCGCCGTGGCGGGGCGGCCTCCTCGCGCTCGGCGTGGTCGTGGCCGGCGCGGCCGTATCGCAGGTGACCCGAGGCTAGGCCGGCTGCAGCAGATCCCTGACGATGTCCAGGGCCCCCTGGCTGGCGTAGCGCTGGTACTCGCCGCGGGGAGCACGCAACAGGACAGGGAGGATCCGTCGCCATCGGGCCGGAGGGAGATCGGCCCGGAACCGCTCGAAGGCCGCTTTGGCGACGACGGCCGAGCGATCGGCGAGCGGTGCGGGCTCACGGGCCTCGTCGAGCCAGGAAGCGAGCCCTGCGACGCGGTCGGCGATGTCCCGATTGCGCTGACGCCCCGGCTGCATCAGCCTCGAGATCTTGTACGCCAGCGTCGGCTCGACGATCCCGATCTGGTTCGCGCCGTGCTGCCGGTAGTCGACGAGCGGTTCGTCCAGCAGCTCGATGGGTCCGCGCGATGCGGCGACGATCGCCAACCACTCGTCGTGGACCCATGGAGCCGGGAACGGCACGGCCGCGTCGAAGACCTCTCGTCGGAGCATCGCGGTCGCACCGGTGACCAGATTGCGCCGCAACAGCACGCCGAACGCGTCACCAGCCCGGATCCCGTCGCGTTCGTGCGGGCCGATCGACAGCGACGCGAAGAGCGTGGTGCCGAGGGACGCCCCATCGGCTCCGACGAGACGGGCGTCGGAGCACACCATCTGGAGTTCCGGACGCGCGTCGAAGGCGGCCAGGGCACGCTCGAGACGGTCGGGCCGCCACACGTCGTCCTGATCGGACAGGACGACCAGGTCCCCGTCGGTGGCACGGATCGCGCTCTCGAAGTTGCGTGTCACACCGAGCGCGGTCGGATTCCGCAGGAAGCGCACCGGGACCGACGACGCCTCGGCGAAGCGCTCGACGATGGCCGACGTCCCGTCGGTGGACCCGTCGTCGCTGATCACGATCTCGCCGGGCAGTACGGTCTGCCGGTCGATGCTCGCCAGCTGCTCGGCGAGGAACGCCTCACCGTTGTACGTGCAGAGGGCGACGGAGACGCGTGCGTCGACTGGTGCTGCTGGCATTGACCCGCTCCTCACCGCTCGCTGGACCGCCCACCAGCCTATCCCCACCGTCCCGCTGATATCCTCGGGCCTTATGCCCCGCGTAGCCGTCGACCTCCTCTCCTACACCGGGACGAAGGGCGGCATGGAGACCTACGCCCGCGAGCTCTATCGGGAGATCGGCCGGCAGGGCAGCGAGTTCGAATTCGTGGGGCTCGCCAGCCGAGAGGGCTACCGGCTCGACCGCTCCTGGTTCCCCGGCGAGATGGTGGACACGGGGATCAGCGGCGAGAACCGGTTCATCTGGGCCTACGGCGAGCTGTTCCAGGTGGCCCGCCAGGCGAAGCGACACGGAGCGGACCTCATCCACTCCCCCGCCACGCTCGGGCCGGCGCGCTCGTCGATGCCGTCGGTCGTCACCATGCACGACATGCTGTACTGGAGCAATCCGGAGCTCATGACGACGCCGCTGTACACCGCTCCCGTGAAGCTCATGGAGCGCCTCACCTCCAGGAACGCCACCAGGGTCCTCACCATCAGCGAGGTCTCACGCGCCGAGATCGAGAAGTACCTGCACGTCCCGCGGGCCAGGATCGACCTCGTGCCTCTGGCCGGCACCATGCCGACGATCGACGGCGACCGCGAACCGGATCAGGAGCGCCCGTTCGTGCTCGCGACCGGGAACCGCCGCCCGCACAAGAACTGGGCGAGCCTCATCCGCGCCCTGCCGTTGCTGGCCGAGCACGAACGCCCGCGGCTCGTGATCACCGGCAGCCATGGAGAGGATCCCCTGCAGGCGGTCGTCGAGGAGACCGGCATGCAGGACTGGGTCGAACTCAAAGGTTGGCTCACGAACGAGGAACTGGGTGAGCTCTACCGACGAGCGACCATCATGGCGATGCCCTCGTTCGTCGACGGTTTCAGCCTCCCGGCACTCGAATCCATGATGGTCGGCCTCCCCGTCATGATGAGCGACATCCCCGTCTACCACGAGGTGTGCGGCGACGCGGCCCTGTACCTGGACCCCACGTCACTCGACAGCATCGCGTCGGTCATGCGCACCGCCGTGACCCGGCCCGATGAGATGCGACGACTGGCCACGGCCGGTCTCGAACAGGCGGAGCGGTTCTCGTGGGAGCGCACGGCGACCCAGACGCTCGAGACCTTCCGACGGGCCCTGACCGTCTAGCGTCGAGCCGTCTCCCGGGGCCGGGAGCCGACCGTGGTCCACTGACCCACTCGCCGGTCGGTCGAGCAGGTCAATGGACGACGGGAGTCGCCTACTCCGACTGCGGCTGGATGACCGGGATCGACTCGGTGTCGGCCGGGCCGAGGGCGATCGTCGGCATCGACACCGTGATGAGCGAGCCGTCGGCACGGCGGCTGCCCTCGATGTCGCTCGCGCTCGGCTCGCCGACGAGGTGCGGACCCTGGTTGTCGAGCGGAACGGTGACCGTCGTCCCGGCCTCGACGAGCACGTTGCCCCCGCCGACGACGAACGAGGCGGAATCGCCCTCTTCGACGGTGAACCGCATCTCGGTGCGCCGGACGGAGATGCGCACCCGCGTGCCCTTGACCGTGAGTCGGAAGGTGATGCCCTGCCAGTCGACCGGCAGGCGCGGCGAGAAGGAGATCACGCCGCCGTGGTCGCGCATGCCCGCGAAGCCGAGCACGAGGGCGCTCCACACGCCGCCGGTGGAGGCGACGTGCACACCGTCCGGGGTGTTGCGGTGCAGGTTCGCAAGGTCGACGAACAGCGCTGACCAGAAGTACTTGAGCGCGAGCCGCTGGTACCCGACCTCGGCGGCGATGATCGACTGCACGACCGCCGACAGGGTCGAGTCGCCAGTCGTCAGCGGGTCGTAGTAGTCGAAGTCGGCGAGCTTCTCCTCGTCGGTGAAGTGGTCGCCCTGGAGGAGCAGCGCCAGCACGACGTCCGCCTGCTTGAGCACCTGGAACCGGTAGATGACGAGCGGGTGGAAGTGCAGGAGCAGCGGGAGGTGCTCAGGAGGGGTGTGATCGAGGTCCCACAGCTCCTTCTCGAGGAACTGGGCGTCCTGTGGGTGGATGCCGAGCCGCTTGTCGAAGGGGATGTGCATGTGCTCGGCGGCGCGCTGCCACTCGCGGACCTCGGCGTCGTCGAGCGACAGCCGCGTGACCAGCCGCTCGAAGGAGGCCGGGTCGTCCTCGCGGAGGCGCTCCACGGCCTCGACGGCCGACAGCAGGTTCGCCCGTGCCATGACGTTCGTGTAGAGGTTGTCGTTCACGACGGTCGTGTACTCGTCGGGTCCCGTGACCCCGTAGATGTGGAACGAGTCCTTGCCGTTCGCGCGCCAGAAGCCCAGGTCGGCCCACATGCGCGCCGTCTCGACGAAGATGTCGACGGCTCCGCGGGCGAGGAAGTCCTCGTCCCCCGTCGCCGCGACGTACTGCCGCAGCGCGTAGGAGATGTCGGCGTCGATGTGGTACTGCGCCGTGCCTGCCGCGTAGTACGCCGACGACTCGAGCCCGTTGATCGTGCGCCACGGGAACAGGGCACCGTGCTGGTTGAGCTCGGTCGCGCGGGAGCGGGCGGCGTCGAGCATGTTCTGGCGGAACCGGAGGGCGTTCCGTGCGACGAGCGGCGCCGTGTAACTGAGGAACGGGAGGACGTAGACCTCGGTGTCCCAGAAGTAGTGGCCACCGTACCCGGACCCGGACACACCCTTCGCCGCGACACCGCCGCCGTCCGTGCGTGCGGACGCCTGCGCCAGCTGGAAGAGGTTCCAGCGCGTCGCCTGCTGGATGGCCGGCTGTCCGTGGACCTCGACGTCGGAGCGCGCCCAGAAGTCCTCCAGCCACAGCTCCTGGTTGCGGATCGCGGATTCGATGCCGTTCTCGGCGGAACGGTCGAGCGTGCGGGCGCAGCGGTCGGCGAGTTCCTTCGGCGGGACGGCGTTCGAGGTGTGGTAGCTGATGATCTTGGTGAGCTTCGTGGGCACGCCCGCGCGACCGCGGATCGTGTACACGTGCTTCGCGAGGTCGGACTCGATGTGCGTCGAGACCTCGTACTCGTTCTCGGTCTCGATCGTGTGGTCGGCGCCGGCGACGATCGTCATGCCGGAGTTCGTCGTCTGGTACCCGAGCATCGCTCGTGGACCGTCGATGAGCTTGTAGCGAGGCTGCAGCACCCGCTCGGTGAGGGACTCCGCCTTGCGCGGGTCGCCCATCCCCGGCTCGGGTGCGTTCGTCAGGTAGTCGTCCTGACGGTCCTGGCGGTTGATGATCTGACTGGAGAGCACGAGCGACGCATCCGCGTCGAGCAATGTGACCTCGTAGTCGAGGACCGCGAGGTGGCGGTCGGTGAAGGACACCATGCGACGGGAACGGATGTGGACCCGCTTCCCGGAGGGCGTCCGCCATTCGAGTTCGCGGCTGAGGACACCGGTCTTGAAGTCGAGCCGACGCTCGAAGCTTAGCAGGTCGGCGTCGTTGAGGATCAGCGGCTCGTCGTCGACGTAGAGGCGGACGACCTTCGTGTCGGGCGCGTTGACGATCGTCTGACCGACGCGGGCGAAGCCGAACGCCTCCTCGGCGTGACGGATCGGCCAGGTCTCGTGGAACCCGTTGATGAACGTCCCGTGGACGTGGCCGTCGCGGCCCTCCTCGACGTTGCCGCGGAAACCGAGGTAGCCGTTGCCGAGCGCGAAGAGGGTCTCGGTCGTGCCCTCGTCGTCTGCGTCGACGTGCGTCTCGACGAGCGCCCAGTCGTCGAGTGGGAACCGGTGACGGTCGAGCGGGTCGCTGGTGATGTGGTTCATGCCTGGTCCTCGGAGGAGTCGTGGGGTGCCGTGGGGGTCTGTGGGTCGGCCGGCGCGTCCGGCCCGGCTGTTCGCGAAGCCGACCGCAGTGGGTCGACGAGGTCGGCGAGGTCATCGACCACGATGTCCGCGCCGGCATCGATGAGCGCCTGGTGTCCGATACCGCGGTCGACGCCGAGCACGAGACCGAAGTCGCCGCGGCGGCCGGCCTCGACCCCGGAATGCGCGTCCTCGACGACGACGCACTCCGACGGAGCGTAGCCGAGCAGACGACCGGCCTCGACGTAGGTGTCCGGCGCGGGCTTGCCGGCGATCCCCTCGCGCGCGGCGACGACGCCATCCATCACGACCGGGAACCGCTCACGGAGCCCTGCCGCTCGGAGGACGACCTCGGCGTTCTTGGAACTCGACACCACGGCGACCTGGAGACCCTCCTGCTCGACCGCGTCGAGGAACGACAGGGAGCCGGGATAGGCCGCGATGCCGTCCTGCTCGAGCACCGCGGTGAAAACCGAGTTCTTCCGGTTGCCGAGGCCGCACACGGTCTCGAGTTCGGGGGCGTCGGTCGCTGAACCCTCGGGGAGCGTGATACCGCGCGACGCGAGCATCGCCCGGACCCCGTCGTACCGCGGTTTGCCGTCGATGTACCGGAAGTAGTCGGCGTCGGTGTACGGCTCGGTGATCCCGCGGGCGACGAGCTCGTCCGTGAAGAGCTTCGCCCACGCGTGCATGTGGATCTCGGCGGTCGGGGTGATGACGCCGTCGAGGTCGAACAGCACCGCCTTGCATCCGAGGAGGCGCGAGGCCGCCTCGGGGAGGCTCAGGACGACATTCGATGGCGCGTTGATCGGCTGGTTCACGGTGCACGGTCCTCGTCGGTCGGGGGAAGAGGTGGACAGTGGGACGGAAGCTGCTGCGGACCGGTGGGGCGACCGCGCAGACCCAGCCTAGGAGAGTTTGGCCACCACGTCGTACACGCGGTCGATCCCGGCGTGGACCGGGAAGTGGTGGTTGCCCACGAAGAGCCCGTCCTCGTGGATCTTGTCGGCGGCGGGGAGCTCGGCCGGGACCCTCGCGTCGAGGTACTTCATGACCGGGTTCTTCGTGAAGTTGCCGGCGACGATGGGCCGTGACTCGATCCCCTCGGCCGCGAACGCCCGCACGACCTCCTTGCGGCGACCGGCGAGCGCGCCCTCGAGCACGAGCGAGAATCCGAACCAGCTGCTCTCGCCCTGCTCGCGCTGGATGCGCACGGAGTCGAGGTCGGCGAAGCGTTCCGTCCAGTACACGGCGTTCTCCCGACGACCGGCGATGAGCTGTGGGACCTTCTGGATCTGCTCGATGCCGATCGCGCCGGACATCTCGAGCGGACGGACGTTGTAGCCAGGCAGGACGAAGCGGAAGAGGTCGTCCCACTCGTCGCCCGACTTGTCGTGCACGGCGTTCTGCTCGGGGAGTCCACGCGTCCAGCCGTGGGCTCGCAGCGAGATGAGCATCTGCGCCGTGGCCTCGTCGTCCGTCAGGATCATCCCACCCTCCATCGTCGAGATGTGGTGGGAGAAGAAGGCGCTGAACGTGCCCATCGCGCCGACCGTGCCAGCGAACCGGCCGTCGTCCTTCGCGCCGAGGGACTCGCAGTTATCCTCCAACAGGAGAAGACCGTGACGTTCGGCGAGTGCCGTGAGCGCCGCGAAGTCGTTCGGGTTACCGAGGAGGTTGACCGCGAAGATCGCCTTGGTGCGCGGGGTGATCGCCGCCTCGGCGAGCGCCAGGTCCAGGTTGAGGGTGTCGACGTCGATGTCGACGAAGCTCGGGATGAGGCCGTACTGCTGGAGCGGATAGTAGGTGGTTGCCCAGGACACGGCGGGCACCAGCACCTCGTCGCCCGCCTGCAGGTCGACCCGGTCGTCGAGCACGGCAGCGGCGATCGCGAGGAGGTTCGCGCTCGACCCGGAGTTGACCATGACACCGAACCCGGCGCCGAACGCACTGGCGAAATCGCGCTCGAACTGCGCCACGAGCGGACCCATGGTGAAGCGGCCGCTGTCGACGACACGCTGGATGGCGGCGTATTCCGCGGCATCCCAGGAGGAGGTCGCGAGGGGGAAACCGGAGTCGAAGATGTCGTCGGTCATGGTGTCTGTGGCTCCTGAGCTGCGAGGTAGGCGTGGTAGCTCGCGGCGACGCCGGTCGCGAGCGGGGTGGTGGGGTTCCAGCCGAGCGCGCGGGCGGCGGCTGAGTCGAGCAGGCGCTGGTGGACACCGGAAGGCTTGGTGGCGTCGTATCGGAAGCGACCGGTGAAGCCGACGGCGCGACCGGCTGCCTCGTAGTACTCGGTGATGCTGTGGTCGACACCCGGCCCGAGGTTGAGCGTGACGGGCCACGCGTCGAGTGCGCCGAGCTGCGTGACGAGCCAGGCCGCGAGGTCGGGCGTGTAGGTGAACTCGCGTCGGGCGGTGCCGTCGCCCCAGACCTCGACCTCGTCGGAGCCGCTCGTCACGGCTGCGTGCACCTTGCCGAGGGCGGCCGCGATCAGATGCGCCTGGCCGTGGGTGTAGTCGTCGCCCGGGCCGTAGAGGTTCGACGGCACGGCCGCGCGGTAGGCGAACCCATACTGCCGGCTCGCGTACTCGCAGAGCTTCGTCCCGGCGATCTTCGCGAGTGCGTAGCCCTCGTTCGCGCCCTCCAGCGTGCCGCTGAGGAGCGCGGCCTCACCGATCGGCTGCGGGAGTCCCTCGGGGTAGATCGCAGCACTCGACACGTAGAGCAGCTCCGGGACACCGGCGTCGATCGCGCCCCGGATGACCGAGGTGTCGATCAGGAGGTTGTCGAGCAGGAAGTCGGTGGGACGCTGGAGCTTCGCCTGGATGCCGGCGACCTTGGCCGCCGTGTGCACGATCGCGTCCGGCGCCGTCCGGCCGATGAGGCCTGCGACGGCGGCTCGATCGGTGAGGTCGGCGTCCGCACGCGTCGCCACGATCAGCTCGTCGGCGGCGCGGAGCGTGGGCCAGACCTCGGCGATGCTCGAACCGAGCATGCCGGCACCACCGGTGAGGAGGACGCGCACCGCGCCTAGACCTCGGCGGTGTCGATGTAGGGCGTGCCCGACGCCTCGAGCTCGGCGACGTCCGAGTCGACCATGATCTGGGCGAGCCGGGGCGGGAGCACCTTGGGCGACCAGCCGAGGACCGACTCGGCCTTCGCGTAGTCGCCGATCAGCGCGTCGACCTCGGTGGGACGGAGGTAGCGCTCATCGAACTTGACGTACTGCTCCCAGTCGAGGTCGAGCCGCTCGAAGGAGAACTGGAGGAAGTCCTTGACCGTGTACGCGGTGTTGGTGGCGAGCACGAAGTCGGTCGGCTCGTCGGCCTGCAGCATCCGCCACATGCCCTCGACATAGTCGGGCGCGTAGCCCCAGTCGCGGACGGCGTCGAGATTGCCCATGTACAGGAAGTCCTGCTGGCCGGCGGCGATGCGCGCGGCGGCACGGGTGATCTTGCGGGTCACGAAGGTACCACCGCGACGCGGCGACTCGTGGTTGAACAGGATGCCGTTGACCGCGAACATCCCGTAGGCCTCGCGGTAGTTCCGGGTGATCCAGTAGGAGTACACCTTCGCGACGCCGTAGGGCGAGCGCGGGTAGAACGGGGTCTCCTCGTTCTGCGGCGGCGGTGTCGCACCGAACATCTCGGAGCTGGACGCCTGGTAGAAGCGGCAGTGGAGACCGATCTGGCGGATGGCTTCGAGGAGTCGGACCGTCCCGATGCCGGTCGTGTCGCCCGTGTACTCCGGCTCGTCGAAGCTGACCCGCACGTGCGACTGCGCGGCGAGGTTGTAGACCTCGTCGGGCTGGATCTCCGCGAGCAGCGTCGCCAGGCGCGAGCCGTCGGCCAGGTCGGCGAAGTGCAACTGGAGCCTGGGCGAACCGTCGTGGGTCGCCTCGGGGTCGTAGATGTGGTCGATCCGCCCGGTGTTGAAGGTCGACGCGCGGCGGATGAAGCCGTGCACCTCGTAGCCCTTCGCGAGGAGGAGCTCGGCGAGGTAGCTGCCGTCCTGACCGGTGATACCGGTGATGACGGCCTTCTTGATGGGGGTCTCAGTCATTCGCGCGCACTCGCTTCGCTTCACAGATGGGGGATGATCTTCGGCCGGCCGTTCGACTCATGCAGTGTACCGGAGGCGTCTGGAACGGCTCGGTGCGCCACCCGCGCCGTTCTCCCTGGGCCCGCTAAGCTCTGTTCACATGCCGCTCGTCGCCGTTGATCTCCTCTCCTACACCGGCACCAAAGGGGGCATGGAAACCTACACCCGAGAGCTGTACCGGGCATTCGGCTCGCTCGATCACGAGTTCACGTTCGTGGGGCTCGCGAGCCGCGAAGGGGCAGCGCTCGATCAGAGCTGGTTCCCCGGGGAGATCGTCGACACCGGCATCAGCGGCGAGAAGCGTTTCGAATGGGCGGCCGGCGAACTCTGGCGGATCGCTCGGCTGGCGGAACGACACGGAGCGTCGATGCTCCATGCCCCGGCCACGCTCGGCCCTGCCCGCTCGCACATCCCACTCGTGGTCACGATGCACGACATGCTCTACTGGAGCCATCCGGAGCTGATGTCGACCCCGTTCTACACGGCACCGGTGAAGTGGATGGAGCGGCGGGTCGCAGCGGCGGCGACCCGCATCATCACCATCAGTGAGGTCTCCAAGAACGAGATCGTCAAGTTCCTGGGCGTCCAGTCCTCCGAAATCGACGTCATCCCACTCGCCGCCGCAGAACCACGGACGACGGTCCGTCGTCCCGACCGGACTCGCCCGATCGTGCTGGCGACAGGCAACCGTCGTCCGCACAAGAATTTCGAGGGGCTCATCCGCGCACTGGCCCTCATCGATCCGCCGGCGAGACCCCGCCTCGTCGTCACCGGGAGTCACGGTGACGATCCACTGCGCGCTGTCGTCGACGAGCTGGGGCTCGACGCGGACGTCGAGTTGCTCGCCTGGCTCGCGCCGGAGGAACTCGGCGAGCTCTACGCGACAGCGACCGCCCTGGCCGTCCCCTCGTTCGCGGAGGGCTTCAGCCTCCCGCCGTTGGAGGCCATGCAGAGCGGCCTCCCGGTCCTGGTCAGCGACATCGCAGTGCACCGCGAGGTGTGTGGCGATGCCGGCATGTACGTCGACCCACACGACCCGGCGTCGATCGCGGAGGGGCTTCGGCTGCTCGCAACCGACGCGGACGTCGTCGCCGAATACACCCGTCGAGGATTCGAGCGGGCAGCGCGGTTCAGTTGGCGGTCCACGGCGGCGCAGACGCTCGACTCGTTCCGAGCGGCGCTCGCGACGGGGGCCTGACCCGCGCGCACGCCGATTCCACCTGTCGGTCGAAGCTTGCTAGCGTAGCCGGGTGACGCTCGACATCATGATGCCCTTCTACGGCCGCCCCGACCATTTCCAGGCGGCGGTGGAGAGTGTGCTCGCCCAGACCGACCCGGACTGGCACCTGACGATCGTCGACGACGTCTACCCCGACCTCGCGCCCGGCGAATGGGCCACGGCGCTCGGCGACCGGCGGATCACCTACATCCGCAACGAAGTCAACCTCCGACCCTCCAAGAACTACCGGAAGTGCGTCGGACTCATGTCCGGCGAGTTCTCGGTCATCATGGGCTGCGACGACCTCATGCACCCGAACTACGTGCGACGCGTCGGCGAGCTCATCCGCCAGTTCCCCGACGCCTCGATCATCCAGCCGGGCGTCTCGGTCGTCGACGAGCACGGCATGCCGTCGAAGCCCCTGGCCGACCGCATCAAGGCCTTGTACCGCTTCTCCGGGACGGGCGCACGCGCCTACCGCGGCGAGGAGCTCGCGACGAGCCTCCTGCGCGGCAACTGGACCTACTTCCCCTCGCTCGTGTGGCGGGTCGAAGCCCTCCGCAAGCACGAGTTCCGCCTCGACCTCGACGTCGTCCAGGACCTCGCGATGCTGCTCGAGATCACCAAGGACGGCGGCAGCCTCGTCCTCGACGACGAGGTCTGCTTCTCCTACCGCAGGCACTCCCAGAGCGTCTCAGCGGTCACGGGGCCGGACGGCTCGAAGTTCCGGCAGGAGCGGACGCTCTTCGGCGAGGCCAGACGCGACCTCACCGCGATGGGCTGGACGCGTGCGGCGCGCGCGGCGGCGAACCACTGGACCTCGAGGGCGAACGCGCTCAGCGAACTGCCCGCCGCGCTCAAGGCCCGGAACGCAGCCGGCCGGAAGGCACTGCTGGAGCACGTGTTCGCGCGGGTCTGAGCCGTCCACCAGCCCGGCGGCGCTCCGGCCCGATCGGTCGGTCGGGCCGCGCCGAAGCACCGCATCCGCTCCCGATTGCTAGGATTCCCCACATGACGATCTCCCTCGCCGGCACGCTCATCGTCATGCCCGCGCTCAACGAAGAGGCCTCGGTCGCCGCCGTGGTGCGCGAGGTGCACGAGAAGCTCCCGGGCGTCGCCGTTCTCGTCGTGAACGACGGCTCGACCGACGCGACCACGACCGAGGCCCGCTCGGCGGGTGCGATCGTCGCCGAGCTCCCCTTCAACCTCGGCGTCGGCGGCGCCATGCGCGCCGGCTTCAAGTACGCACTCGCCCACGGCTACCGCAACGTCGTCCAGGTCGACTCCGACGGCCAGCACGATCCGGCGGGCGTCGTCCGGCTCATCGAGGAGCTGCAGACGGCCGACCTCGTGCTCGGCGCGCGCTTCGCGGGCGAGGGCGACTACGAGGTCAACGGCCCACGCAAATGGGCGATGGTGGTCCTCTCCAGCACGCTCAGCGGTGTCGCGAAGACGAAGCTGACCGATACGACGAGCGGCTTCCGCGCGACCGGCCCACGCGCCGTCCGCCTGTTCGCCGAGCACTACCCGGCCGAGTATCTCGGAGACACCATCGAATCCCTCGTCATCGCAGCCCGCGCCGGCTGCGTCATCCGGCAGGTCCCCGTCGCGATGCGACCCCGCGCCGGCGGGACACCGTCCCACAACCCGGTGAAGGCCGCCAAGTACCTCGCCCGCGCGGCGCTCGCGCTCGTCTTCGCGCTCATCCGCCCGCCGGTCGCCCTGCACAGCGGTGAAGAGGTGGTGACCGCGTGATCCCCGTCGGCACGTACATCCTCGGCATCGTCGGTGCGCTGCTCACGCTCGGCATCGTCATCGAGATGCTCCGCAAGCGGCGCCTGCGCGAGCGTCACGCCGTCTGGTGGCTCTTCGCGGGCATCCTCGCGCTCGTCATCGGCGTCTTCCCGCAGGTCCTCGTCTGGGCGGCCGGGATCATCGGTGTCGAGATCCCGACGAACCTCGTGTTCTTCGTGAGCATCTTCATCCTGTTCCTCGTGAGCATCCAGCACAGCTCGGAACTCACCACGCTCGAGAACCGCAGCCGCACGCTCGCCGAGGAGAGCGCGCTGCAGGATCTGCGGATCAGTGCACTCGAAGCGCAGCTCCACGAGGCGCGACGCGGTCGGTCCTCGCAGGACGACCGGGCCTGACGCGTAGCCCGGCGATCGGGCGGTCGACGAACCACCAGAGCGCGTAGCCGTAGGCCACCGAGATCACGAGCGTGCAGAGGATGCTCGGGATCCAGTCGAGCTCCGGGTTCAGGTGGATCAGCAGCTGCTGCACGGGGAAGCCGATGAGGAACACGCCGTAGCTCGGGTCGCCGAACCGACCGGCTGAGCGCAGGACGGGGATCGGCTGCGCACCGATCGTGACGAGCACGTACGGCACGGCGAGGTGCGCGAGGAACCACGTCAGGTCCGGCGCGAGCACCATGACGATCGCGAGCACGGACCCGGAGATCACGGCGGCTCCCCCGCGCAGCGGCACCCGCCACTCGCGGAGCGCGGCTCCCGCGCAGAAGAACGCGCCGACGCGCAGGATGTCGTGGACGTAGTTGCCCCAGACGATGCCGTCGGTGTCGACCGCCTCGGCGAGGGGTGCGACGACGCACCAGAGCAGCAGGGCGGTCCACACGGCTGCTCGGACCCGGTGCCACGGGATGCAGCCGACGACGGGCACGAGCAGGTACATCGCGAAGAGCGGCCCGAGCGACCAGAGCGCTCCGTTCACGGCGTTCGCGTAGGAGTTCTCCGCGAACACGCCGGGCAGCAGGTAGTCGGGGTTCAGCACGAGGTTGCTCGCCAGGTGCTGCAGGGTCTGTGGGTGGACGAGGTAGCTGCGCACGCCGAGGGTCGAGGCGATCAGGCCGATGACGGCGACCGTGACGAGCAGGCTGACGACGAGGCCCGGGAATATGCGGAGCACACGCGCCGATACGAATCGGACGAGCTGCGGCCGGCGCTCCCATGCAGCGGGTAGCAGGAAGCCTGAGACCACGAAGAACACCCAGAGCCCGAGCGCCGGCACGTCGTCGGTGCCGACCGGGCCGAACGGCGAGATGTCGTCGTCGAGGATGATGAGCGAGTGCCTGACGAGCACGGCGACCGCCGCGATGAGGCGGAGCGCGGTGAAGGAGTTGGGCGTCACGGTGGCTCCCGGAATGTCGCCGGACGGGTGGACGCGTTCCCGCGAACGCGACGACCACGCTATCCGACAGCTGTCTGTTCTCGAAATCGGCGCGTGCCGTACGCGACGCCCGCTGGCGCCCGCGCCGCTGCTCAGGCGGTCGGCTCGATGACGGGTGCCGGACCCCTTCCACCGCGCACGAGCGCGACCGTGTGCACGATGAGCCCCGCGAGAGGGCCGAGGGTCAGGGCGAGCAGGGTCCGTTCGTGGAGTCCGAGCGGCAGCGCGAGCACGAGTACGGTCACGACGGCCGCGACGATCCAGCCGGCGGTGAACGGCCCGTGCTGCGCGCGGGCGAGCGTCGCGGAGCCGGTCACGCACAGGACGCCGACAAGGCCCGCGCTCGCGACGAGCAGGGCGATCGTCCCGCCGGCGAGCACGTCGGGCCGCCCGAACAGCACCGAGAGCGCCCACGGCCCGAGCCACCACGCCAGGAGCGCGAGCAGGCCGGAGCCCGCCAGCACGACGGCCGCGAGCCGCAGGACCCATCCGAGCACAGCGTTCGCGTGAGAGCGGAAGACGACGACGAGGTAGCTCTGGAGGGCGAGCACGACGATGACGATGGGCGCGCGCGTGAGGGTGATGGCGTAGGTGAGCGAACCGAATGCGTTCGCCGAGACGATGTCCCCCGTCGCCTGGATGATGAGCGGCAGCCCGCTCACCATGACGCCCGTCGCGGCAGCGGCCACGACCGTCCGGAGCACGTTCCAGCTGAGCTCGCGTGGCCCGACGTCGATACCGAAGCGCCCGACGACCCCGCGGCGGATGAACCGCCACAGCACGAGGGGCGTGATCGCGAACGGCAGGGCGACGCCCCAGGCGAGCAACGCGGTGTCCGTCGTGAACAGGAGCATCCCGCCGACGATGGCGAAGCGCAGCAGGCCGTCGATGATCGTCATGGCGGCCGCGGCGGTCCAGAACGAGAGCCCGTACAGCACGCCGGAGATCGTGGCGACGACGAGGTAGGCGGCCAGACCGATAACGAGCGGGAGGACGAGCGACCAGCCGTTCACTGGGAACACGGCCCCGACCCACAGCCACGCGGTCCCAGCGAGGACGACGGCGACGACGAGCGCCGCTCCGAGGGCGAAGTTCCGCAGGAGCGGGGTACGTCCGGCCGTCGCGCCGTTCTCGAGCGGATGGGTCGCTCGGGCGACCTCCTGCTGCAGGCCGGACAGCGCGCTCACGAGGAGATACAGGGCCGACCAGAACACGGAGAACGGCGCATACGCCGCCGTGCCGAGCGCCGCGCCCGTGATGATCTGCAGGACGTAGCCCGCGCCGCCGCCGATGGCCGTCGCGGCGAGGATGAGGACGGCGCCGTTCGGTCCGCGGCGTCCGCTCTCCTGCGGCACGCCGCTAGGCCCGCGCGTCGGCACCACGCTGGGCGGCGATCCACTCCTGCAGTGCGGCGACGCCTCGGGTGACGTCCCAGGCGGGGGCCCAGTCGAGACCGGCGAGCGAGTCCTCGATGCTGCACTCGGCGTGCCGGACGTCGCCGTCGCGGTACATGCCGTTGACCACAGGTGCCGGAGCGTCGTGGTATGCGGCGATCGCCTGGGCGAGTTCGAGGATGGTGGTGCCGACACCGGACCCGATGTCGAATCGCGACACGTCCGCCGAGGGCCCGGCCGTGATGACGGCTCGGAAGGACTCGGCGATGTCGTCGATGAACACGAAGTCACGGACGATCCGACCGTCTTCGTAGACCTGGATGGTGCCGCCGTCCATGGCGAGCTGGGAGAACAGGGACACGATGCCCGTGTAGGAGTTGATGAGCGACTGGCCGGGGCCGTAGACGTTCTGCAGGCGCAGGATCGTGAGCTGAGCGTCGTGTGCAGCCGTCCACGCCGAGAGGATGTGCTCCTGCGCGAGCTTCGTCGCGCCGTAGACGCTCGTCGGCGCCGGCATCGTGACCGCCGCGCGGCTCGCGAGCGGGGTCGCGCCGGGGAAGTCCCACTCGCCGCGCTCGAACTGCGCGTGCGAACGCTGGCCGGGCTCGAACACCGAGCCGTCCTCCCGCTGCCACTGGCCCTCGCCGTACACGGCGCGACTCGACGAGAGGACGAAGTGCGAGGGCACCTGACCGGCACGCCCCAGGGCGTCGAGCATCTCCGTCGTGCCGACGACGTTCGCCTCGGCGTGGCTCGTTGCCGCGTGGAGCGACTGCGCCGTGCCGGTCTCAGCGGCGAGGTGCACGATGACGTCGGGCCGGACGTCGGCGAGCAACGCGTCCCACGCCGCGGCGTCGGTGACGTCGCCGACCACGAGTTCAGCCGCCTCGTGGAGGTCCGCCGGGCGCTCCGCGCTCGGGTGCACCTGCGGGTGCAGCTTGTCGATGACGACCCAGCGCTCCGCGGCTGCAGCCAGCTTGTGGGAGAGCGCGCAGCCGATGAAGCCGGCGCCTCCCGTCACCAGGACGGTTCCGAGCGTTGATGCAGTCACGTGGTGGTTCCTTCGGTCTGGGACGGATCGACTTTCGATGGTACAGGGCGTCCGCGCGTGGCGAGCCAGTCGAGCCCGCGCCCCGGGCCCCGGTCTTTGAGCGACATCGCGCGCTTCTCGATGCCGTGCCAGCTGAGCCAGGCGCAGGCCGCGGTCACGAGGATGGTCAGCGCGACCCACGCCCAGTAGCCGAGCAGGTACCAGCCGAAGAAGGCCGTGAACTGCTGGACGAGGAAGCCGTAGACGTACATGCCGTAGGAGTAGTCGTTCTTCGCGCCGATCCACTGGATGCGCTTCGGCAGCCGCACGGCCAGCCACAGGACGAAGTAGGCGAACGCCGGGTAGCCGAGGAGCACCCAGCCGCCGGTCAGCAGCGTGACGACCATGACGATGCCGCACGCGATGCCGATCCAGTCATTCAGCGGCACCTTGCGCGAGTACATCGCGAGCGTCGAGCCGAGCAGGAAGGCGAGGGTGAGCTTGATCTTGTTCGGGTCGGCGAGCAGCGGCGCGAACTGCGCGACGATCGTCGGGGCAAGGCTGTAGATGATGAAGAGCGCCCAGTACGCGCCCGCGAGTGCCGGGACGACCCACTTGGCGTGACGCAGGACCCCGAGCACGAGGAGCGCCGCGACGAGCATGTAGCAGCCCCACTCGAGCGCGAGCGTCCAGAGCGAGCCGTTGAACACGCTGTACTGCACGGCCTGGCCGTAGGGCGTCGTCGTGACGAAGATGTCGTAGACGCCCCACTGGCGGATCGTGAGGTCGGCGTTCTGGAACACGTACATGATCGGCCCTGAGCCGATGTAGTCGCGCAGGCCGTGGCCGGACAGACGCCAGGCGATCGGGCCGACGATGAGGGCGCCGACGAGCAGGACCGTCCAGAACGCCGGGAAGATGCGCAGCGCACGCCGCCAGACGAACTGGAGGATGTCCGCCGAGGCACCGCTCTTCGCGATGAGGTACCCGCTGATGGCGAAGAAACCGACGACCGCGAAGCCGCCGATCGTCTCCTGGCCGTTCGTCCAGCCCTTCGACGGGTCCTCACCCCAGCCACCCGTCGGGAAGGCGTGCGAGAAGATCACCATCGAGGCGAGGACGAGCCGCAGGATGCCGAGGGAGTTGCGGTGCCCGCCGAGCGCCTCGGAGAGTGAGACGGACCCGCCAGGACGCCGCAGCGGGCGGGACCGACGACGCGTCGGCTGATCGAACGGGACGTTCGTCGTCGAGGTCATGCGATCCATTCGGTGGCTGGTGGCGCCGGACGCCTCCGCGCCGGCACCGCGGTGCGGGGTCCCGGTAAGGATACCCCGAGCCGCACGCCGGTCGCGGCAGCGCCAGCCAGTCGCCGCGGCTCGTCAACCCCGTGGCGATAGGATGACCTGCGGTCGCGCCCCGCCGAACCGTCGCGGGGTGCCGCTCGCTCGCCACCGTTAGGACCCACCCTCCATGGCCTCGAACGCTCCCGCCCACGCCGCCGCCTCCCGCTGGGAACGGCGTCGCTGGCTCACCTTCCTCATCGCCTTCGTCGCACTCCTCGTGCCGATGACGCTCTGGGCGCTCGCCTCCCCCATCGGATCGGTGCCGGACGAGCCGTCCCACGCGATCCGTGCGGCCGCCGTCGCGCGGGGCGAGGTCATCGCCACGCCGTGGGCGAAGAACCCGACGCTGACCGCCGCGACCGTGCCGGAGAACATCGCGAACGCCCACGACCTCGTCTGCTTCGCCTTCGACGCCGAGGTCACCGCCGACTGCCAGACCGCAGTCCGCGACACGGGGCAGCAGCTCGTCGAGACCGGCTCCTCCGCGGGGCTCAATAGCCCCGTGTTCTACGCCCTCGTCGGCTGGCCGTCGTTGTTCCTGACCGGCGACGCCGCGTTCTACGGCATGCGCATGATGAGCGTGCTCCTGTGCGCCGCCTCCCTCGCGGTCATGTTCATGCAGCTGACGCTACTCCCCCGGTTCCGCTGGGCGGTCGTCGGCGCAGCCGTCGGCGTGACGCCGATGGTGCTCTACCTCGGCGGCTCCATCAATCCCAACGGCCTCGAGGTCGCCGCCGCCGGAGGGCTCTTCGCGACGCTCCTCACGACCTTCCGCGGCTCGCTGCTCGGCAGACGACTCGTCGAGCAGGCGGGGCTCGCACTCGTGCTGGCCTCCGCACTCATCACGACGCGCAGCATCTCCCTGCTCTGGCTCCTCATCATCGCGGTCGTCTCCATGTTGCTCGGCAACCGCGAACGCGTGCTGCGTGTGCTGCGCTCCCCCGTCGCGTGGGTGCTCATCCTCGGCCTCGGCGTCGTCTCGGCGCTCACCGTGCTCTGGTACCTCAATCCCCCCGTGCTCGGCGCACCGTCACCCGCGACACCGGTGAGCCCCGTGAGCCTCGCGTTCGTCTTCTTCTTCACCGAGCTCCAGACCTTCGACTACATGTTCGGCATGATCGGCTTCTTCGGCTGGGTGGACACGAGCGCCCCCTCGCTCACCCTTGCGGCATGGGCCATGTGCATCGCCCTCCTCGTCGCCGTCGCGTTTCTCTGGGGCAAGCGGAGCACGAAGTGGGCGATGTGGGTGTTCCTCGTCGTCTGCGTGCTCGTCCCGGGCTTCACGCAGCTGGGCGTCTACGCGCAGTACGGCTACATCTGGCAGGGGCGGTACATGCTCGCGATGTTCCTGTGCCTCCTCGTCGTCGCCGGTGTCGCCCTCGACGACGCGGGTCTCGGAGCGGACGGACGGGTGCGGCATTTCGTGACCGGCACCTACGGGTTCCTGTTCGTCGGCCACCTGCTCGCCTTCGTGATGGTGCTGCGCCGCTACATCGTCGGCGCGAACGGCAGCCTCTCGGAGATGTTCTTCAACGACGGCTGGGAGCCGCCCTTCGGCTGGAAGTCCCTCGCGCTCGTGTACCTCATCGCCTCAGTCCTCACCGTGCTGCTGCTCCGGCGGGCGTTCACGGTCGCTGAGGGTGCGGACATCACCCGCGACGATCAGCTGATCACGCCCGCCGAGCGCCTCGAGACCGCCGAGATCGAACGCCTCGACACCCGTGCTCAGGGCCGCGGGACCACCGAGTAGATGTAGAAGGTCGACGGCCCCTGCTTGACGGTGCGCAGCAGGTCGACGCACGGCTGCTGGATGTCGAACTCGGACAGCACGTACTGGACGTTCTCCTGAGCGAAGGTCTCGCAGGAGTCGAAGATCAGCCTGATCTGGTCCGGCGTCGGGTTGATCGGGTTCGGGGGGCCGTCGCCGACACCCCACGACACGTTCCCGAGTCGGTTCCACGCGGACTCGTGCGAGCCGTCGGGGTCGATGCGGTCCCAGAGTTCGCGCGACGGAGCGCCCTGGACGCCGTTGAACGAGGGCAGCCCGGACTGCACGAGCGTGATCCCGAGCAGGGAGCTGTTGCCCGCGCCGACCCAGTTCCCCGGCGCCTCGGCGTCGATCTCCTGCATCGTCTTGACGAGGGTCGTGCCGTTGAGGTCGTAGACACCGGCGTACACCGGGTTGACGGTGCCGCCCGTGACGGCGCCGACGATCGCGAACGCCACGGCGCCGATGACCGGCCGGCGGCTCAGGAAGAAGCCGATCGAGACGAGCGTCAGCACGACCATGATCACCCACACGGGGCCGGCGGTGACCGCCGTCTGGTAGCGCAGGGCGTCCCACGCGATCGCGGCCGACAGGATCGCTGCCGGTGTGATCGCGAGCACGACGATCCACCACGGCACACCGCGTTCACCCGCGGCACGCCGTTCGTCGAGCCGGACGACCACCACGACGACGAGGACGATCGCAAGCAGCCCGAACGCGAGGCGCATGCGGTTGAGCGGCACGCGGTCGAGGAAGAGCACGTGCGCGATCGCGTCCCAGCCGGGGATGAAGAAGAAGGCCAGCAGGACGACGCCGAGGGCGAGGAGTGCGATGAGCAGCCAGTCGACCATGGGGCGACGCCGTGGTTGACCGACCACGAGCCAGAGCGCTGGGAGCGCGAGGAAGAGCCCCACGAGGATGAAGGTCGAGGCCTCCGAGGCATTGGGGCCGAACGGCACACCCTGGGCTGCGTCGAGCCCCTTCGAGAACGGCCCGGCGAACAGCGACAGCAGGTCGCGGATCGTGCCGTCGCCCGTCGATTGCAGCCGCTCCCCCGGGTACACGGTCGCGGTGAACGCGCGGATGATCTCCGCCCGCGTGATCATCCACACCGCGAGGACACCGCCGGCGACGACCCCGGCCGCGAAGACCGGCCAGAGCGCCAGGAGGCGGCGACCGAAGCCCACGATGGAGGTCGACCGCCTCGTGAGCAGGAAGCCGACGATGAAGGCGATCGCGACGAGCGTGACCGGGACGATGAACGGCACGTACACGGTCATCCCGGTGGTCACCGAGGTGTAGGCGATGACGAGACCCCAGAAGGCCTTCGTCCTCCGGCGCCTGGATCGGAGGAGCCACACGACGCTCGACATGAGCAGCAGCGCCCAGGCGACGGGCCAGTGCGTGTTCGAGCCGAACCACCACTGGAAGAAGGGCGAGGCGAAGAACCCGAGGGCGAGGAGTACCGAGGTGACTGGGCGCCTCGGCATGAGCGTGATGGCGAAGACGTACATCGCCGCGATGAGCGCGAAGGCCGGCAGCCACCACTTGACCGCCATCGCGTTGTCGAGCGGCAGGAGGAAGAAGCCGAGCAGGTGTGGGCGGAACGCGACCGACCAGTCCGTACTCGGGAGGTCCTGCAGGATCGTGGCGTCGTAGCTGTCAGCGAAGTTGCTGTTGGTGACCGGGAGGCCCTGCTTCACCTGGGAGATGATCCAGGAGGTGTTGACGCCCCACTCATCGCTTCGGATCGCCTGCGGGTCGCCCAGGAGGTGGTTCGGGTCCGCCTGCGAGTTGAACGACTGGTTGAGGATGCCCGACGAGCTCCCGGTGATCCCGCCGGCCACGAGCGCGATGAAGACGACGAGGAGGGCTGCGAGGGGCGCCAGGACGACCCGAAGACGCGGGAGCCCGTCGGAGGTCGGTGCCCAGCGCTCGCGCCGTGCGGGAGCGAGCAGATCAGGTGCGGTGGAATCAGGCATCCCGTCGAGCGTAGCCCGTTTCGCGCCTGGAACGGATCACGGGCCGGTCCCGCCTGGGACCGGCCCGTGTGCATCCCTTCGGATCAGACGTTGGGTCCGTTCGGGAGCAGGTTCGCGAACGACCACGGGACGTCGAGGAACGAGGTGCCGCCCAGTTCCGCGAACTTCGCCATCGAGGTGATCCCTCGCTTCGTGCCAGCGTCGAGGTAGTACAGCGTCCCGCCCGGGCTGCGGATGAAGCGGTTCGCGTCGGAGCCGATCTTGAGCTTCGCGCAATTCGTCGCGGTGAGCGCGACGAAGGTGATCGGGTAGAGGGGCTTCAACTCGGCGGAGACCTTGTGCAGGGAGCCACCGGCGGACACGTAGTCCTGACCGTTGCAGGTGATTCCGTACCCCAGGTACTGCCCGGTCGGGTACGCGTCGAGGTAGGCCTGCGGCACGAACGAGGTCCCGGTGACGCCCATCGCCGTCGGGAAGTCGAAGCTCGTCACCGGAAGGCGGTTGTTCGCGCCGTCGATCAGGAACACTGCTGCGCTCTCGGGGCTCCGGACCAGCGATCCGGGTGCAAGCACGGGGTTGCCGACCGGTACCTGGCCGAGGATGGGCTGCGGGACGGTGATGATGTTCGGGTTCTCCGTGCCCGCCATCGCGACGAGCGCTCCCCAACCTGAGTACGGACGAGCCTTGCCCTCGGTGACGTAGTAGACGACGGCGCTCGCCCCCTTCACATGGCTGCCCTCACCGATGGTGCCGAGCGCGGCGTACTGGTCCACGAAGCCCTGGCTGGCCGGCACGGTCGCCAGGGATCCGCCGACACCCCAGTTGAACCGTCCACTGGAGGTGAGCACCTGTGGCGCTCCCCCGTTCACCGACACGGCGCCGGGGAAGGTCCCGCCACCCGCGACTTGCGCCACGTTCCTCGGCCACAGCGCGCTCGACGAACGAGCCGGAAGCCCGAGGGCCGAGGCGCTCGCCGCGTCGATCGTGTACTGCTTGCCACTCATCACGTAGGAGAACGTCCCCGCGCCGCGACTCTGCAGATAGACCGAGTCGCGCAGGATCGGCACCCCGTCGGCCAGGTTGGAGACACCGGCTTCGGTGAGGACGATCATCGCGGGTGGGATTCCGGCGAGCGACTGCGCCGTGGCGTCCACGATCTCGCGCTTGGTACCGCGCGTCACGTAGTAGCGCGCACCTGAGGTGGTCGCGTACACGGGAGTGACGGTCGCGCCGACCGAGACGAAGAGGTTGAACTGCGCGTCGGTGAGCTGGGTGTAGCCCGCGGGTGTGCAGGAGCCGCCGTAGTCGATCACCATCTCGCAACTGGCGAAGCCGACCTTGATGCCCGCGTCGATGAAGGCGATGCCGCCGGCCGGCGAACGCACGATCCGCGAGGCGTTCTGAGCCGTCGGGTACTTGTCGAGGTAGGACTGCGACACGGTGGTGACGCCGCCGAGCGCACTGTACGCGGAAAGCAACGCCTGGTCGGGGATGTAGTACTTCTGCGTCCCGGCGACGAGGTAGATCGCCGCGGACGCCGACGACTTCACCAGGCTGCTCGTGCCGGTGGTCGAACCGAACCAGTCGGTGTACAGGCGCCAGAAGTTGCGGTTGCCGTACGCGCCGCAGGCGTCGCCCGTGCCGTACAGGTTCGCGAGCGCGGAGGCGTTCGGTTGGTAGGGCGTGTAGTTGTAGAGGCCGGCGGTCGCGGCGTTCTGGATGTAGACGGAGCTCGATCCGCACGCGGCGTTCGGGTTGTAGCGCACGGCGTTCACGCGTCCTGCGACGTGGTTCCAGCGGGTGGGGTTCGCCTGGTAGTTCTTGAACTGCAGCGCCGCGGCGTAGACCTGGTTGAAGAAGCCGTAGTAGTTCGTGTCGCAGTCAGCGGTGTCCGGGCAGCCGTAGCCCATGGCGCTCCGGTACTGCCTGGCCGACGGCCAGTCGTCGGTGATCAGGCTCTGCTCCTTCTCGAGCATCACGATGATGACCTTCTGACTGATCCCGCAGGCCGCACCGACCTTCGCGATGATCGTCGCGGCCGATTCGCGGGACGATCCCGCGTACGCCGCGCAACGCCCGGCGACCGCGGCGCGCGTCGGCGTGGCCTCGGCGAAGTCCTTCAGACACGTGTACCCGGCACGGCACGTCGGACGCGCCGAGTTCAGGAACCCCTGCACCGAGGCCGCGCTCCACGCTCCACCGTCGTAGAACAGCTCATCGGTGATGATGTTCCCGGCCTGGAAGTCGCTGGCGTTCGCCGCACTCGCGGATTGCGCCGCGACCGGAGCGATGGTCAGGACCCCTGCGATGAGCGCGATGGCCGCGAGGATCGCAGGGAAACGTGAGCGCCTCATGGCACCTCCAGGTCGAGTGCGGTCGAGGAGAGCTTGTCGATCTCATCCGACGAGTACGTGAGCGTGACCGACCAGGTGCCGGACGGGAGCTGTTCGAGCGGCACCTGCACGGTGCCGCATGAGGTGGTGCTGGAGTCGGCGATACCTTCACTCGTCACGACGATCGGCTCGCCGAGCCCCGTGAACGTGAAGGTGCACGAGCCGCCGTTCTCGATGATCCCCTGCACGTACCCCGCTGCCGAGGCGTGTAGTCCGTCGAAGTCGACACCCGCGTAGCTCACGACGGCGTCCGCCGGGGGCGGCGTCGGGGTCGTGTCTGATCCTTTGTCGGTCGGGACCACACCGGGAGCGATGCTCGTCGCGGAACCGCTCGGCGTCTCATCCCCCGAACCGAAGGTGCATGCGGTCAGGGCGGACACGCCAGCGAGCAACACCGCTGCCAGCACGGCCGTGGTGACCGGTCGCTTCATCATCGGGTCCTCGACTCTCGATTGCTTACCCCCGTTCAGGGTAGCGGTTGCTGAGAGTTCTTTCCGACAAGTATCGATGTCCGGCGTGCCTCACGGACAACTCGTCCGTGTGTGTCGCCGTCCTCACGTCATCGGATCGAGCGCAGTTCCTCATAGGTCGCGCGCACGCCGTCGTCGAGATCGACGATCGACGGGGCGCCGAACTCGGCCGTGTAGCGCGCGACGTCGAGCACCACGCGGTCGACGAAGGTCGGCGGGGCAGGGCGATCCTCGATGGGGAAGTCGATCTCGGTGACACGCCGCAGCGAGTCGAAGACCTCGTTGACGGAGTAGCCCTGGCCGCTGCCGATGTTGTACAGGTCGTGCTTGCGGTCGCGGCCGACGATCGCCGTGATCATGCGGACCGCGTCAGTGACGTAGATGTAGTCGCGGACCATCGAGCCGTCGCCGAGCCGGACCGTCGACTGGCCGGACGCCACCTGGCGCAGCGCGATGGGGATGAGACCCTGCTTCTTGTGCGGGTGCTGCCTCGTGCCGTAGGGGTTGGAGATCCGCAGGCTCGTCGAGTCGAGGCCGTGCATCGTGCGGAAGTAGTGGAGGTAGTGCTCGATCGTGAGCTTGCCGATGCCGTACGGCGAGACCGGGAGTGCCCGATCGGTCTCGGCGTAGCTCGCCTTGCCCTGCGGTCCGTAGATCGCGCCGCCGGTCGAGGCGAAGTAGAAGTGGCCGACACCCGCCTCGGCGCTCGATTCCAGGAGCTCGACCGTCTGGGCGACGTTCGTGCGGATGTCGAGCGTCGGGTCGGCCTCGGCCGTCGCGGGGTTCGTCGTGGACAGGAAGTGGAAGACGTAGTCCTTGCCGCGGACGGCACTGTCGAGGTCGGTCCGGCTGAGGAACTCGCCGCGCAACAGCTCGACGCCATCCGAGGTGTAGCTCGGGTCTCCCCCGCTGAAGCGGTCGAACGCCGACACCACGTGACCGTCGGCCACGAGGGCGTCGACGAGGTGCGAACCGATGAAGCCGTTGGCTCCGATGACGAGTGCTTTAGCCACGCATGGCCCGTTCGAAGGCATCGACGAACTGTCGGCCGCTGTCCTCCCAGGTGGTGTTGTCGAGCGACTCGGACATCGCGATCGAGCGCTCGACGGCGTCCTCACGGTCGACGATCTCCACGAGTCTCCGTGCAATGGCACCGGGTGCCGGCTGCACGTACTCGATGAACGGGTTGTCGGAGACGAGGCGGTTGTTCGGTGCGTCGTTGACGACGGGTGCGACACCGGCGGCCATGAGCTCGAGCGGGAGCAGCGACATGTTCGAGAGCGACAGCACGAGCCCGGCGGCGCAGCGGTTGTAGACCGCGTTCAGCTCGGAGATCTCGAGGCCGGAGAGGTTGTTGTGCTCGAACGGGATGTCCCAGTCGGAGACGTCCCAGCCGGCCATGTTGACGACGTAGTCCGGGCGCTGCTTCGCGAACTCGGCGAGCGCGATGACCCCGAGCTCGAAGGCGCGACGGGGCGTGACGGGGCGCGCGTAGAAGAAGACCTCCTTGCGGCGCTCGTGGTTCGTGACCGAGTAGTACTTGCGCTCCACGGAGAAGTCGAAGTGGTCTGTCGGCATGCCGTACTCGTCATGGAGCTTCTTCGACAGCCAGCCGCCGGCGGTGATGCCGTGGAAGCCGAACTTGTAGGTGTTCTCGGCGAGGACGGCCTCGGTGCCTGCTGCGTAGAACGAGGGCTCGAAGTCCTGCACGAAGTAGAAGCGGCGCGCGTTCGACGGGTCGGTGTACGCCGGGTACGCCGTCTCCCAGCCCGTCGCGAACAGCGCGTCGTGCCCGGGGCCGACGCCGCGCTTCGGGTCGTAGTTGTGGAAGCTCGCCTTGATGTCCGGGTAGGCGTGTGACTGCGTGAGCATCCGACGCATGTCCTTCACGTCCACGACGACGCCGATGCTGTTGTAGAAGTGGATGCTGCAGGTGTGACCGGCCCGCTCGGCGAAGTCGATGAAGCGGAAGAGGTTCTGGTGGCCGCCGCTCGTCGCGCTCGGCGGGGACATGATCCACGCGATGTGCGCCTTGCGGTCGGTGACCACCACCGGGTCGAGCAGCTGCGGACCGGGCTGGGTCCAGTCGACGGCGACGGCGTCGGACACGATGACGGGCAGGTAGATCGTCTTGCCCTTGACTCGGGCGCGCAGGTTCATCTGAACGCGGCGCACGAAGTGCCGCGGGCCCTCGTGCCGGAGCACGTGGAGACTGACCTTGAGGTAACGAAGGAGGGATCTCATGATTCTTTCTCTGTCACCTAGACAGGGTACGGCCAGAAGCCCGGTTGGTGCATCCGGTGCTCCCAGCGGCCCCACGCGGTCGTGACCTCGTAGTGCCGGACGCGTGCGTCACGTGTTTTGGATTCGTAATGGTAGAGCTCGGCGTGCGGCGTCCACAGGATGTCGTAGCCCTGCTGCAAGACCTTGAGGCAGAGGTCGACGTCGTTGAAGGCGCCCGGCAGCAGGGTCGTCATGCCGCCGACCTCGAGGTAGACGGAGCGACGCATCATGGCGCACGCCGCAGTGATCCCGACGACCTCACGCTCCAAGCGGTAGCCCTCGGTGGGTCCGGCTGATCCGCGCGGGACGTTCATGCCGACATGGATCGTGTCTCCCCGCCAATAGTGGTGCCCGGCGTGCTGGATCGTGTCGTCCTCGTAGTAGAGCATGCAGCCGGACATCCCGGCGTTCGGCAGCTGCGCGAGCGCGAGCATGGCCTCGAGCCAGTCCGGAGTGAGGACGCGCACGTCGTCGTTGAGGATGAGGACGTACTCGCCGATGGAGTTGAGGACGCCGAGGTTGATCTTCCCGGAGAAGTTGAACGATTCCGTCCACGGCACGAGGTGCAGGCGGTCCCCCGCGAGTTCCGTGATGCGCTCGACGACACCGGCGTCTGCGACATCGTCGATCACGACGACGATCTCGTAGTTCGGGTAGCTGCTGCGCTCGACGATGCTCCCGACCGCATCGACGAGATAGCTCTGCTCGCCGCCGGGCAGGAACTGGCCGCGGGTGGGGATGACGATGGAGATGAGCGGCTCGCCCTGCACCGCGCGCCGGGTGTCGTGCACGCCGTCGAGGCCGATCGAGCGGACCGTCCCGCCACCCGTCGCCGCGAGGTGCTCCTCGAGCGCGAGGCGTGCTGCGGGCACGTCGGCCTCCGCCACCGCCCCGAGGGAGGACGCCTCGTCACGGATCGCTCCGACGACGGCGAGGTGCCGTACGACGAGCGGTTCACGCGTGGCTCGGAGGGCCAGGTCGTACATCGTCACCGAGCCGAAGCCCTCGCGCGGCCCGCCGAGACGCCGGAGCACCTCGGTGCGGAAGACCACGAGGTCACCCCAGAAGTACTGGTTGCGAAGGCGTTCCGGTTCGGGGTCGGGCTTGAGGACGGGCTCGATGCCCACGCCTGGGCGCTCGACGGCCTCGTCCGTGTACAGCACGTCCGTCGCGGAGTGCACCTCGAACTCGGCGAGCACTGCGTCGATCGCGCCTGAGGGGACACGCAACCCGCGGGTCACGAACGAGACGAACGGGGACGCAGCGCGCTCGAGTGCAGCCGCGATCCCACCAGCATCGTCGTGCTCCACGACGATGGTCTCCGTCGGCGCGAGTCGCCCGGTGTCCGCACGGAGCGTCGTCTCGAAGGTCTCTCGCGCACGCTCGTCGAGCCCGACCAGGAGGAACGTCAGACCCGTCGATGCGGGCGCCACCGCGTCCGTCACAGGGAGCCGCGGCCGCGGGACACGAGACGCAACGGCGAGAGGACGGCGCGACCCGCCTTCCACGTCCTCGTCGACCGGACGGCCTCGAGTTGCTGGCGCAGGCCGGCGTTCTCGCGCTCGAGCGCCTCGAACTGCTCGCGGCCGGGGCTGTGGTAGACGGACACCCTCGCAAGCTCCGCCTCGAGACCGAGCACACGGTCGACGAGCTCGAGGACGCGGCGTTCCGCGACGATCTGTTCAGGTGTCGGACGATCCGCTGACATGGAATTCTCGCCTCGTTTTCGTACGGCCGGGTGAACTGGACGAGTGTAACACCGGCCTCGGAACGGGCCCTGAGAGCCGGGCGACGCAGGGGTCCGTGCACGCCTCACAGGAACGCGGCGAAAGCTGAGGTAGATTGGCTAGGCTCCACGACACCACCACCCGTCCACTCGCACGATCGAGGCTTAATGCAGTATCTCAGGGAACTGGCATCCGCCAGGGAGCTCCTGGCGAATCTCACTCTCCGAGACATCCGCGGTCAGTACAAGCGGACCATCCTTGGACGCCTGTGGTCGCTCGTCAGTCCGCTCTCGTCGATGCTGGTCTACTCCTTCGTCTTCTACTTCCTGTTGCGCGCAGAGCCTGCCGCCGGTGACCCGAGTGGCCTCCACATCTTCGCTGTCTGGCTGCTGTGCGGGCTGCTCCCCTGGTCCTTCTTCTCCGGGGCGCTGTCCGCGAGCATGAGCTCGATCGTCGGCGGAGCCGGACTGATTACCAAGGTCTACTTCCCTCGCGTCGTGCTCCCGGTCTCAGCCGTCCTGACGACCGGCTACAACTGGTTGTTCGAGATGGCGGTCCTCGTCATCGTCCTCTGCGCCGTCGGCGGCTGGGGCGTCATCGTCTGGCTACCGCTGGTCGCTGTGTTCATGGTGGTTCTCGCCGCCTTCGCAGTGGGCGTCGGCATGCTGCTGGCCATCGCGAACGTCTACTTCCGCGACACGCAGCACTTGATCTCGATCCTGCTGCAGATCTGGATGTACCTCACACCGATCATCTACCCGGCGTCGCTCGTGGGCGTGCAGTCGGATAAGGTCGGCGGCCTGCTGGGCACCCCGATCACGGTGATGGACATCTACGAGTCCAACCCGATGTTCCACTTCGTGCAGGTCTTCCGGAACCTCATGTACGACCAGCGTTGGCCGGACCCCGCCGACGTCCTCGCCTGCGTCGCCTGGGCCCTCGTCGCCCTCGTCGCCGGGTTCCTCGTGTTCACCCGCAAAGAGAAGAGACTGGCGGAGATCCTATGAGCGAGATCGCGGTCCACGTCCAGGACGTGAGCAAGAAGTTCCGGCTCTACCACGAGCGCAACCAGAGCCTGAAGTCGGCGATCATGCGACGCAAGGTCTCGGTCCACGAGGACTTCTGGGCACTGCGCGACATCACCTTCGACGTCCCGACCGGCTCGACCTTCGGCCTCATCGGCAGCAACGGCTCCGGGAAGTCCACCCTGCTGAAGTGCCTCGCGAAGATCCTCTACCCGGAGACGGGCACGATCACCGCCAACGGCAAGGTCGCAGCGCTCCTCGAGGTCGGCTCAGGCTTCCACCCCGAGCTTTCGGGCCGGGAGAACGTCTTCCTCAACGGCTCGATCCTCGGGATGAGCCGCAAGGAGATCCAGCGGAAATTCGACGAGATCGTCGACTTCTCCGGCGTCGAGCAGTTCATCGACCAGCCGGTGAAGAACTACTCCTCGGGCATGTACGTCCGGCTCGGCTTCGCGGTCGCGATCAACGTCGACCCCGACATCCTGGTCGTCGACGAGGTCCTCGCGGTGGGCGACGCCGAGTTCCAGCAGAAGTGCTTCCAGAAGTTCGAGGACTTCAAGGCCGCCGGCAAGACCGTCATCCTCGTCTCCCACTCGATGGGCTCCGTGAAGTCGATGTGTGACCACGCGGCATGGATTAACAAGGGCAACCTCGAGCTCGTCGGCCGGGCCGACCCGGTCATTGCGGCGTACGAGCAGTCCTACCCGCACCAGCCCTGACCACACGACCACCCTGAGGCACCTCTCCGCCCGGACAGACGAGGACGGCCGCACACCTTCCCGGTGAGCGGCCGTCCTCGTGTCGTCTGCCGGCGTCTCAGCCCTGCTGGTCGAGCAGCGTCTGCAGGTAGCGCCCGTAGCCGCTCTTGACGAGCGGTGCTGCGAGGGCGGCGAGCTGAGCGTCGTCGATCCAGCCGGCGCGCCAGGCGATCTCCTCGATGCAGCCGACCTTGAAGCCCTGGCGGTCCTCGATCACGCGCACGTACTCGGAGGCCTGCATCATCGACTCGAAGGTTCCGGTGTCGAGCCAGGCTGTGCCGCGGTCGAGGACCTGCACCTGGAGGTTCCCCTGCTCGAGGTAGCGCTCGTTGACCGTCGAGATCTCGAGCTCGCCACGGGCGGAGGGTTCGATGGTCTTCGCGATCTCCACAATGGAGTTGTCGTAGAAGTAGAGGCCGGGAACGGCGTAGTTGCTCTTCGGCTTGGCCGGCTTCTCCTCGATCGAGAGCGCCTTGAAGTCCTCGTCGAACTCGACGACGCCGTACGCCTTCGGGTCGGCGACCTGGTACGCGAAGATCAGCGCGCCGTCGATCGTGTTGTGGTTGCGGAGCGCCGAGCCGAGGCCCGTACCGTGGAAGATGTTGTCGCCGAGGACGAGGGCGACGCTCTCGTCGCCGATGAACTCCTCACCGATGATGAACGCCTGCGCGAGGCCGTCGGGCGACGGCTGCACGGCGTACTCGAGCCGGATGCCCAGATCGGAGCCGTCGCCGAGCAGCGCGCGGAACTGCTCGTTGTACTCGGGCGTCGTGATGATCAGGATCTCCTTGATGCCCGCCATCATCAGCGTCGACAGGGGGTAGTAGATCATCGGCTTGTCGTAGATCGGCATCAGCTGCTTCGAGATGCCCTTGGTGATCGGCCACAGCCGTGTGCCGGATCCACCGGCGAGAATGATGCCGCGCATAGTTTCTGAGATTTCCCTTGGTCGATGGTCTCTCGTTCGCTCGTCCGTCGAGGACGCCGACTGTCGAGTCGATCGGACCATTATCGCAGGAGCCGGGTGCCTGCATGCACGATCGGGTACTGTGTGGGGACCCCCGCAGCGAAGCAAAGGACAGACGGTTGACCCACCCGCAGGACGGAGCCCCCATCGACACCGTTCAGAATCTCCGCATCGAACTCCTGAGAGTCACTGACGAACTCCTCGGTGCACGGGCCGAGCTGTCGATCAGCCGACGCACCGTGGACGACCGCGATCAGCAGATCCTCACCGAGCGCGCAGAGCACGAACGCGACCTCAGGGAACTGCGCGCGGCATACGAATCCTCGACCACATGGAGGGTCGGCCGCCGGATCGTCACGCCGGTCGAGATCGTGCGGCGGGGCATCGCACGGTGACGGGCGCGCGGATGAAGCCGATGTTCTCCATCGTCACCCCCGTCTACAACACGGATCCGGACCTCCTGGCCGAGATGGTCGACTCGGTCGTGCACCAGACCGAACGATCCTGGGAACTCCTGCTCGTGGACGACCGCTCGCCGTCTGAAGCGACCCGGGCGGCCCTGGGGCGGCTCGCTCCCACCGATCCCCGCATCCGGTCCATCCGGCGAGAGGTCAACGGGCGCATCTCGGAGGCGACGAACACGGGCGTCGCCGCGGCGAGCGGCGAGTTCGTGCTCCTGCTCGACCACGACGACACACTCGTCCCGCATGCGCTCGCGCGCATCGCAGCGGAGCTGACGGCCCATCCGGAGACCGACTATCTGTACACGGACGAGGACAAGATCGCTGAGGACGGCTCGGCACTGGGCGAGTTCCGGAAGCCCGACTGGTCGCCGTCACGACTGCTCGGCCAGATGTACACCTCGCACGCCTCGGTCGTCCGACGCTCGGTCCTCGAACGGGTCGGCCTCCTGCGCAGCGGCTTCGACGGATCCCAGGACCACGATCTCGTCCTGCGCGTCGTCGAGGTCGCTCGCGAGGTGCGGCACGTGCCTGAGGTGCTGTACCGCTGGCGTGCCGTCGCCGGCTCGACGGCCATCGACGTCCGCGCGAAGGACTACGCGTGGGACGCGGGAGTGCGCGCCGTGCAGGACGCGCTGGATCGACGCGGACTCCACGCCACCGCCGGCCATGGGGGCCTCCCCGGCACGTATCGGCTCGACTGGTCACAGCAGGACATCGGCCCAGTCTCCGTGGTCGTGACGATCGACGGCGTGCAGACGACCGGTGGGCCGCTGACCGATGGGACCACGTCAGGCGTCGTCGATGCCGTACGTTCGATCATCGACGGGGCCGCCGGGGTCGAGCTCGAGTTCGTCGTCGTCCACGGTCAGGAGACACCGCGCGCCGAACTCGACGCACTGGAGGCGTTGGGTCGACCGGTGGTCCGTGTCCTGGCCGATCCACGGGGCGCGGCGTCGGCGGCGAGGAACCTCGGGAGCGCGCACGCCTCGTTCCCCACGCTCGTCTTCCTCGACGACACCGTACGGGCGCGCTCGGACGCGTTCCTGCACGACCTCGTCGGACCACTGTCACGATCAGGCGTCGGCGCGACGGGTGCTCACTCGATCGACGCCGAGGACCGCATTCGGGATGCGGGCTTCCGGTACGCGCTCACCCCGTACCGGCGTCCGTACACCGGCCGCGCGCTCGACGACGCAGGCGAAGGCAATGCCCTGTACGTCGACCGCGAAGTGTCGGCTGTGGCCTCGAATGCGCTCGCGATCTCCGCGGCGACCTTCCGGGCCGTCGGCGGCTTCAACGAGGACCTCTCGGGTGATGCGGCGGACCTCGACCTCGGACGCAAGCTCACGAGCACCGGCCTGCAGTCCGTGTGGCTCGCCTACGCCCGCGTCCAGGACCTCAGGAGCACGCTGCCCGCTGACCCCTCCGATGCAGAACTCGGCATCCTCCTGGCGCGTTGGGGCGACACCGCCGACGACCCCTTCATCGGCTGATCTGCCGCTGTCCGCCTCGGCGGGGCGGCGTCGATCGCGAACGGTCAGCCGCGCAGTGACGCGTAGAAGGCCCGTGCGTCGTCCCAGGTGGGCAGCAGACCCGATGCCGCAGCTTCGGCGAGCCCTGGGGCCTCGGTGTCCTTGGGTGAGAGCAGGGGGGTCCCGGCTTCGGGTGGGATCACGAGGCCGACCTGCTCGTCGAGCGGATTGATGCCGTGTTCGCGCTCCGGGCGGTAGACGTCGGTCACGAGATAGCTCACGGTCGCGTCATCGGTGAGCGCGACGAAGCAGTGACCGAGGCCTTCGGAGATGAAGATCGCCTTGCGGTCGGTGTCGTCGAGGAGCACCGAGTCCCACTGCCCGAAGGTGGGCGAACCGACCCGGATGTCGATCACGTAGTCGAGCACGGCGCCGCGCGTCGCCGTCACGTACTTGGCCTGCCCGATGGGGATGTCGGCGAAATGGACGCCGCGCACCGAGCCGCGCTTGGACACCGAGGTGTTCGACTGCGCAAGTGCGATGGACCGCCCTGACGCCTCCTCGAGCTTGTCGAAGCGGTACCACTCGAGGAACACTCCTCGGTCGTCACCGAACTGCTTCGGGGTGATCTCGTAGCTGTCTGGCACGTTCAGTTCGCGGATCTGCACCCCTGCAGTCTAGCAAGAGGCCCCAGGCACTCAGCGGATCGCCGACGCTCCGAGCCGATCGTGCACTGCGTCGATGAGCGTCGCAGCGCGCGCAGCAAAGGAGTGGTGACGTGCGACGTCGGCGGCCACCTGCAGGAGCGTCGCTCGATCGGGGAGTGCCGATCGGTCGCCCAACAGCCTCGCCACCTCATCGGGCCCTGCAGCGACGAGTGCGGCGGGACCGAACAGCGCCTCAAGGCCGGCGACGGGGTCCGTGATGACCGGCGTCGCGGACGCCACAGCATCGAACACGCGGTTGGAGATGAAGCCCTGCGCCGCCATCTCCGGCCAATGGTCGTTCAACACCACCGGGGCGCGCCGGTACAGCACGCCCACCTCAGCGGCCGAGAGGTGCTCCGCGATGTGATGCTCGGGTGCGATGAGTCCGGTCCAACCGGGGCCGAACACGGCAAGGGCGTGACCCGAGGTGATCGCGGCTTCGACGATAGGACGGCGGACTCCCCGGGTGGAGCCGACGAACACCGGGGCGCCTCCAGCTGGCTCCGAGTCGTCGGCCGGGTGGAACCGTCGCGGTTCCGTCGCCTGCAGCAGCGGTCGGACCAGGACCCCCGTGCGCGCGGTGGTGCGCTCGGCCCAGGTCTCGCTCGCGGCGAACACCACGTCGTATGCGAGGAGTTCCTGCTCGGTCACGAGGCCGGGATGGCTGATGATCCACAGGATGTTGACCGCTGCCGGATTCGGGACGACTGCGTCGAGTCCACGGATCGTCAAGACCACGTCCTCGAGGTGCTCGGCACGGTTGCGGTGTCGCTCTCGCCGATCGACCACGGCATCGTGTCCGGCAGCCCGGATCGCCGCAGCCAGGTCGGCCGCGAAGAGGGTGTCACCCCAGTGATCACCAAGCTCTCCGGTCGGCGAGGCGATCTTGACCGACCAGCGCAAGCGCCCGTGCGGGCGTTCCGGCGTCGCGTCGCCGGGTTCGATCCCGATGACGTCCGGGTGCGCGTCACGCACGAACGCCCGGTCGAGATCCGCACCGTCGACCAGGCCCGACGAACGCAGACCGGCAGCGAGGAGTGCCGGACCGGTCGCCTCCGGCAGGCGACCGCGCCAGCGATCGCGCAAGAGCCGAAGGTCGACCTCGCTCCTGGTCGACTCGAGTTGCCCGGACCCGCGGTGGACGACACGCGACCGCGGCTCGACGAGCCAGCGACCAGGCCTGGCCTCGTGCATGCGCAGGCCGAGGTCGAGGTCGGCGTACGAGCTGATGAACAGGGCGTCGAATCCGTCGACAGCGGCGAGATCCGCAGCGCGGACGACCATCGCCTCGGCCCCCAGAGCCGTCGGACGCACCGAGGCGACCCGATCGTGGTCCTCCTCCGGGTAACCGTCGAACAGGCGGACCGGCGGCATACGGTCGCCTGCGGTCAACCAGTTCGCATCCCGCAGGGAGCCATCCGGCGCATTGAGGATCGGGGCCGCGCCGAGGACGTCCGGGTCGGCGAGGGCATCGACCAGCGGGTCGAGCCAGCCGGCGCGCGCGTCGAGATTGGTGTCGAGGACAGCGACGATCCCCCCGGAGGAGGCCGCGAACGCCAGATTCAGCGCGAGCGCTGTCCCGGCACCGCGCCACTGCCTGAGGACACGGACGGTCGGGACGGAGCAGCAGATCGCTGCGAGCGCCTCGAGCATCCCGTCGGGGGAGCCGTCATCGATGACGACGATCTCGACCGTCTTCTCCCCAGCCGCATCGGTGATCGATCGCAGCGTCCTGGAGCCGGCGTCGACATCGTCGCGGACGACGAGAAGCACGGAGACGAGCTCTGCATCGCGGCTCGGCAGCTCGGCGCGCACGCGGTCCCAGTCGATGAGGTGTTTCTCCCTGACGACCTGCTGCCACCCGGCGGACTCTGTCGTCGAGATCCGATCGAACGTGCTCGAGTGCGTGTAGGCGACCCCGATGAAGGGCAGCAACCGAGATCGGGACTCGGCGGCCAAGCGGATGAACAGGTCATGGTCGACCCACCGACGGAGCTTCGGGTCGAACCCGCCGATGTGGTCGAGCAGCTCGCGTTCGACGACAAACGTGTTGAGGTCGATGAAGTTCTGGTCGTCGATGAGCTGCCGTCGGCTCCCCTCGGCCGCGATGAACATCGGTGGTCCTTCTGCGAGGTCGAACCTGGCACCGGTGTGCACGGAGCACACCCCCGGTGCGGCGAGCGCCGCGACACTCAGGCGAAGCATCTCCGGCGACCAGCGATTGTCGGAATCGAGGAAGGCGACATAGCGTCCGGTCGCGACCGCTATCCCCCGGTTACGCGCGGCGCTGACCCCAGCCGGCTCCTGACGCACGATGCGCACCCGCGGATCGGCCGCGGCGAACGGCTCCAGCACGGCGACCGTGTCGTCGACCGAACCGTCATCGACGACGATGAGCTCCCACGAGCGGTACTCCTGTGCAATGACCGAGCGAATCGCTTCCGGCACGATGTCCGCGCGGTCGCGCACGGGCATGATGACCGAGACGAGCTCGCCGGTGACCGGGATGGGGTCGGTGAGCCCTGCGCGGAACCGGGCTTCGGCATCGTCGTCCCAAACCGCCGAGAAGGGCGTGAGCGAATCCTCTCGGCGCCGACGCTGCTCATGCGCCGTGCGGATGGCCGCGGCACGTGCATCGGCGAGCGTCGGCCGACCGAGCGCTCTCCCGGACACCGGCAGGACCGTTTCGGGGACCGCGTGCCGCAGGAACTGTTCGAGAGCTTGGCGCGTCGAACCGGGCACCGGCCGTCCCTCGTCCGCGCAAGCGGCTGCGTAGGCGCGCGCGTCGAAGACGGGGGACGTCTCCGCGAGCGGCTCGGCGCCGAACAGCATCGACAGGACCCGGACCCCGGCGGGCTGCCCGGTGTCCAGGGCGTACCAGACCTCCTGGTAGAGCGGGTGCGGCGACCACCCGGCGGCGATCCCGACCGCGAAGAAGTGCTCTGCTGCCGAGCGGTCGCTCGTGAAGCGCCGTCCGCTTTGAGCAACGTAGAACTCGCTGTCGAACAAGCCGGACTCGATGAGCGACGCCGCTCTCCGGACGACGACGGCCCGACGGATGATCGCGTCGGCCGCCGGCATCCGTGATGCACGTCCCAGGATGCCTCCAACGATGGCTCGTGGATCACGCACCTGACGCTCCGCCGAGCGTCTTCAATCGCCGGAGCGAGGACACCGCCGACGCGACGGTCGACACGTCTGCCTGGTCGCGTGCGGCGACGAGCTGAGCCCACGCCGTCGAGCTGAGGAGCGACTGTGCTCCGACGGCGTCGCGCCGATGGATCACGGAGTCAGGGACCACCTGGGGATCGGCCGAGGTGAGTCGATCCAGGACGGAGTCGTATGCCTCCGCGAGCACGCGCGACTCCGGGTCGAGCCCGGTGACAAGCACGACGCCGGTGGGCGCGGTGTTGACCCGAACGACGACGAGGTCCGGACGCAGTTCGGTGAGGACCTCGACGAACTTGAACACGTCGCCGGCCCAGAACCGGGTGAAGCGGTTGCGTGCCGCTTCGTCCGAAGAACGCGGCAGCATGTCATCGAGGACGATGACGCCGGTTGGCGCCATGTACTGCTCAAGGTTCATGAAGTCACGGTAGGCGAACTCGGCGAGGTGCATGCCGTCGATGAACGCGAAGTCGAGCGGCACACCGCCGAGGTGGCCCATCGGGTGTTGCCGTGCGAAGAAGTCGTCGCTCGTCGCCCGGACGAGCTGCAGGTCGCACTGCACTTCGCTGCGCACGGCGAAGTCCGGGTCGACCCCGATCGTGACCGCTCGGGACAGGGCGATGCTCAATCCGTCGTTGACGCCGATCTCCAGGTAGGTGCGCGGCTGGAGCAGCTCGTGGAGTCGGGAGATGAGCTCGTGGCGGGTCAGGTCCGGCGCATCGAAGTCACTGTCCGGTTCGCCCTCGCGGAGGGCCGGCGGAGCGACCGGTTCCGGCTCGGCGCCGCCTGTCGGGTGGAGGCGCCTGGCGAGCCCACGGCGGAAACGATCCTCACGTGAGCGGAGGGAGTTGAGGCGGTGTTCGCCGGCGATACGCTCGACGACGGTGCCGATGGCGGAGCGCACGGTCATGCAGTCACCCTACCGAAGTCGACAGTTGCTATCGCGGACGGCCGCTCGGGGCGGCCGGGCCCGACGGATTATGATGATCCGGACACAGCGTGTCGGCAACCGGCCGACACTCGGGCCGGGTCAGAGGGAGCACGGTGCCAACTCCTCTGGCCACCCCGCCGGGACGCGACCCCAGGCCGTCCCTGCTCCGCCGCCTTTGGGACGGCGTCGCCGCGTACGCGGTGAAGTTCGGCGTCGTCGGACTCATCGGCTTCGGCCTCGACGTCCTCGTGTTCAACCTGCTGCGGGTCGGCGTCTTCGGGCATGACCACCTCGCGCAGTCCCCCATCGGCGCCAAGGTCATCAGCGTCTCGGTCGCGATCGTCTTCAATTGGATCGGCAACCGGTACTGGACCTTCCGCGAGCACCGCCGGAAGAACTTCATCCTGGAGCTCGGCGAATACGTGATCGTCTCCCTGGGCGGGATGGCCATCGCGGTCGGGTGCCTCTACATGAGCCACTACGTGCTCGGCTTCACCTCGCTGCTCGCCGACAACATCGCGTCGAACGTCATCGGACTGGGCCTCGGAACCCTCTTCCGCTTCTTCCTCTACCGGTTCTGGGTGTACGGGCACCACCGGGCGGACGGCCTGGCCAACCTCGCCCGTGTGGAGGAGGCCCAGCGGACCCTGTTCGAGGAGCCGCCGGCCGGCGCCGCCCGGTCAGCGACCTCCCCGACCGAGCCGGGTACGATGAACGGGCCACTCCCGAGAGGACCCCTATCTTGACGTACCTGATCACCGGCGCTTCCGGCATGCTCGGCCACGACCTGCAGGAGGCCCTGACGGGTCGCGAGGTCACCGCCCTCGGTCGCGCCGAGCTGGACGTGACCGACCTCGAGGCCGTCCGCGCCGCTGTCGCGGGTCACACCGCCGTCATCAACGCCGCCGCCTATACGAAGGTCGACGACGCCGAATCGCATGAGGCCGACGCAGCCGCCGTGAACGCTGTCGGCGCCCGCAACCTCGCGGTCGCCGCCCGGGAGGCCGGCGCGAAGCTCGTCCAGGTGTCCACCGACTACGTCTTCGACGGCTCCGCCACCTTGCCGTATCAGGAGGACCACCCGCTGGCCCCGATCAGCGCCTACGGCCGGACGAAAGCCGACGGGGAACGAGCCGTCCTCGCCGAGCACCCGAACGGCGGCTACATCGTCCGGACGGCCTGGCTGTACGGCAAGAACGGACCGAACTTCGCCGCGACCATGGCGAAGCTGGCTGCGAACGGCGTCGACCCGGCCGTCGTCACCGATCAGCTGGGGCAGCCCACATGGACCGCCGACCTCGCTGCGCAGATCGTCGCGCTGCTCGACGCCGACGCACCCGCCGGTGTCTACCACGGCACCAACGCCGGGCAGGCCTCCTGGTACGAGTTCGCCCAGGCGGTCTTCACGGCGGTCGGCGCGGATCCGGCACGGGTCTCCCCCACCGACAGCTCGGCCTTCGTCCGCCCCGCCCCGCGCCCCGCCTACTCGGTGCTCGGTCACGACGCCTGGTCCACCGCCGGTCTCGCCCCGATGCGTGACTGGCGGGAGGCCTTCGAGGCAGCGACGCAGCACGGCGTCGTCACGGCGCCGTGACCACCCTGCGCGTCGTCGTCGACCAGATCGTCGCGCCGGTCGCCGGTGGCGTCGGTCGATACTCCGAGGAACTCACCCGGGAGCTCATCGCGAGCGCCCCGGCGGGGTGCGACGTCGAGGGCATCGTCTCGGCGGTGCCGAAGGAGAAGATCGACCTCCTGGAGTCCAAGCTCCCCGGACTGGCGGCGCTGCATCGCACCACGCTGCCGCGTCGCGAGCTCAGTGCCGCCTGGCAGCTCGGCATCGTCGCACCCGGGACGGCGAACGGCATGGTGCACGCCCCGGGGCTCCTCGCCCCACTCAACCGCCACGATCGCATCAACGACGGCAACCAGATCGTCGTCACCATCCACGACACGCTCGCCTGGTCGCACCCCTCGTCACTGACGCCGATGTCGGTGGCCTGGCAGAAGGCGATGGTCAAGCGGGCGCGGAAGCACGCGGACGCCATCGTCGTCCCGACGCATGCGGTCGCCGACGAACTGCGCGACATCGTCGATCTCGGCGATCGAGTCCGGGTCATCGGCGGCGCGGCCGCGACGACACTCACCATCCCCACCGACGCAGACGGGCGCGCACGGACGCTCGACCTCCCGTCCGAATACCTCGTGTCGGTCGGTTCGCTCGACCCCCGCCGCGGGATCACGGAGCTCATCACCGGCCTCGGCCGCCCCGGCGCCCCCGACCTCCCGCTGCTCATCGTCGGCACCGACAGCTGGGGCGACGTCACCCTCGCCCAGGTGGCCGATGAAGCCGGCCTGCCGGAGGGGCGGGTGCGTGCACTCGGATTCCTCGACGACGCCGACCTCGCCGTCGTCCTCGACCGCGCGACCGCCTTCGTCTACCCGAGTCTCGCCGAAGGGTTCGGGCTCCCGCTCGTCGAGGCGTTCCGCTTCGGCACGCCCGTCATCCACTCCGACGTGCCGGCGCTCGTCGAGGTCGGCGGTGGAGCCGGCGTCGTGGTCGAGTCCGGAGCCAAGGGGTACGCCGATCGTCTCATCGCTACCATCAACGACGTCATCGGCGACAGCGAACGCCTCTCCCGCCTGCGCATCCTCGGCATGGACCGCGAGCAGGCCTTCAGCTGGCGCGATTCCGCAGAACGCGTCTGGCAGCTACACGCGGAGATCTGAGCCGGCCGGAATGCCGACGATCGGCGTCGATCCACACCGCTGAACCCGCCCGTTCGTAACGTGGGCGGACGAGCGATCCGACACTCGTAGGGTTGATTGGTGACCTCATCGACCGTTCGCGAGCGCTACACGCTCGGCCACCACCCCAGTGTCCTGCGCACCCATTCCTGGCGCACCGCCGAGAACTCCGCAGCGCACCTGCTCCCCCATCTGCACGCAGGCCTCCAGGTCCTGGACCTCGGCAGCGGGCCGGGCACGATCACGCTCGACCTCGCCCGCCTCGTGGCGCCCGGCAGCGTCATCGGCGTCGACGCCTCGGACGAGGTCACGGCCGACGCCCGAGCCCGCGCGGCCGCCGCCGGCATCGGCAACGTGAGCTTCACCGTCGGTGACGCCTACGCACTCGACCTCCCCGACGACAGCGTCGACGTCGCGCACGTCCACCAGCTCCTCCAGCATGTGGCCGACCCGGTCGCCGTGATCCGCGAACTGCGGCGGGTGGTCCGACCGGGCGGCGTCATCGCCCTGCGCGAGATCGTCTACGGCGGAGCGGTCTGGTACCCGCTGTCCCCCGGACTCAGCCGCTGGATGGAGGTCTACCAGGAGCTCGCCAGGGCGAACGGCGGTGAACCGGATGCCGGGAGCAGGCTCAAGTCCTGGGCGATGGAAGCCGGGCTCGCGGACATCCGGAGCAGCGCGAGCGTCTGGTCGTTCGAGACTCCGGACGACAGGGAGTGGTGGGGAGGCGCGTGGTCCGAGCGGGCGCGAACCTCCAGTTTCGCCACCCAGGCGCTCGAGACCGGGATCGCGGACAACGCCGACCTCGCGCTGATCTCGACAGCGTGGCGGGACTGGGTCGACGCGGACGACGGATGGTTCGCCGTCCCGCACGGTGAGATCATCGCGACCGTGCGCTGAGCCCTTCGACAGGCTCAGGGACCGATAAAGCGGCGCAGGGACCGCCCTTCGACAGGCTCAGGGACCGGGAAGCCGGCTCAGGGACCGGGAAGCCGCCTCAGGGACCGGGCTCAGCCGGCGTCGGGCTCCGGGCTCGGCGACGGCGGGAACAGCTGATCCTGCACCATCTGGTGGATGAGCGTGTAGTCGGGCTCTTCCGGATCGATCGTCGGCGGGACGAACTGCAGGGAGTTGATCGGCAGCTCGCGCGTCTTGAGCGCGAGGTTCACGAAGTAGCCGAGCATGCCCTGCGGCACATCGGTCTTGACGACGTCGCCGCCCGCGGCTGCCACGTCCTGGAAGCGCGCCAGGACGTTCGCCGGGTTGAACTGTTTGAGCATCGCCGTCTGCAGGATGTGCTGGCGCTCCATGCGGTCGTAGTCGCTCGTCGAGTGCCGCGACCTGGCGTACATGAGCGCCGTCCAGCCGTCCATGTGCTGCTGACCGGGCTCGATCCACGCCGTGACGTTCTCGAGGTCGGCGTCGCCGTCCATCGGGAGCCGCTCCTTGACGTCGATGTCGACTCCACCGAGCGTGTCGATCAGCGTTGCGAAGCCGTACATGTCGATGAGGACGTACCACTGGATGTGCAGCCCGGTGATGCCCTCTGCGGCCTGCTTCATCGCCTCGATGCCGGGCTCACTAGCCTCGGACGTCGCCTTGGGGAACAGTTCGGGGTTCTTCAGCTCGATCTCGGTGTAGATCGAGTTGAGCTGACAGACGTCGACATCGCAGGAGTCGTCGTAGCCGTCCGGGTACAGGGACGCCATCTCGCTGCCCGCGGGGAACGGGACGTCGACGAGGTCGCGCGGCATGGACATCGTCGTCGCCTGCCCGGTCTCGGCGTTGATGCTGACGACCGACATGCTGTCCGGCCGCATGCCGTCGCGGTCGGGGCCGGCGTCGCCACCGAGCAGCAGGATGTTGTAGTAGCCGTCGACCGGCGGCTCCGAGGGACCCGTGTTGCCGAAGATGGAGGAGATCGAGCCGCGCGTGGCACCGGCGACGACCGCTCCGTACCCGGCGCCACCGGCGACCAGGACCATGGCGAGGGTCGTGAACAGTGCGACGCCGAGCCTGGCGTTCGGTGAGGCCTTCACGAGGCGGACGAGCCGCAGCGTGTCGAGCGTCAGCACGACCCACAGGATCGCGTAGGCGACGAGGAGGACCTGGGCGACGGTCAGCGCGATCGGGTTCGTCGCGAGGGTGAAGAGCACCTCGCGGGCGAGGAACATCGTGGCGATGCCGACGACGACGAGCAGCCACAGGAAGAGGGTGAACCCGAGGCCGAACCGGCCGAGCTTCCGGTTCCCGGCGAGCACCTGTGCAGAGCCGGGGATCAGGAGGTTGAGGACGACGAGCCACCAGGCACGCTTCGTCATCACCTCGCGTGAACGGGTGTCGGGGTACCGCATCGGCTTCGCGGCGGTGGCTGCACTCGTCATAGCTGCGCTTTGAGGTT